>DAIEGL010000116.1 GCA_027356255.1 Geobacter sp.
GGAACAAGGGCGACCAGCGGTGCGATGAGAAAAGCGAATTTACTCGATTGCGACGGTATGATCTCTTCCTTGAAAAAAAGCTTGATCCCATCGGCAATTGGTTGCAGCAATCCGTGCCAGCCGGTTCTCATCGGACCGAGACGTACCTGCATGTGCCCGATTATCTTTCTCTCTGCATAGGTTGCATAGGCAACCGTCAACAGAACAAAGACAAATGCTACGAGCACTTTGGCAATCATTGCTATGTAGTACGCAACAGGCAGTCCTAAGATTAGCGTATCCATCTGATTGTCTTCCCCTCTTTATTGAATTTAGCTATTTCTACAGTTTATTTGCTTATGGTGACCCAATTTACCTTCGAACCGTCAGTAAGGGTGTTAACTGATGAATCTGCGAAATGGTATGGAGCGAACACAACACCCTGCGGCATCCGCACATCGACTTTAACTTTCAGTTTGATTTCTCCAAGGGATGACTTGATGTTGACCACATCATTCTCAGATATCTTCAATAATGCTGCATCCTGACGGCTAAGTTCGACATAACCTTCCGGACAAACATGCATCGGGCCTTCACCGTAACGAGACAAGGTTCCGCAGTGGTAGAGTGCACTCCCGGTTACCATTGCAAACTTGCCCGCTTCTTCTTTCAAAGGTGCTGCTTCCACCTGGACAAATTTAGCCTTCGTCGTAACTGGAACAATTTGGCCGTTTTCGCCCAAGACCTCGTAGGAGAAGCCCTGATAACCGGAGACTTTGCTTGCGATCTCTGCGAATACCTCGGAAGCGCTCGTGTAAGTCGCGCCACCGAGAGTTCCGATCAGGCTGCTCAGAATTTCGAGATCGGTGCGTGACAGCCCTATCGGTTTTATCGCCTTGTTGACACGCTGCACAACCCTTCCGACACTGGTAAAGGTGCCGTCTTTCTCGGCGAATGAACATGCAGGAAGAACAACATGGGCCTTCTCGGCCGTTTCGGTGAGGAAGAGATCCTGTACTACGAGGAATTCCGCCTTATCAATAGCAGCTGTAACCTTTGTCCTGTTCGGATAAGAAACCACCGGGTTCTCGCCGGCGACGTAGAGAACCTTCACCTTCCCAGCCGCACAGCTGTCCAGTATCGTGGCAGCATCGTTTCTTTTGGCCTTCGGATAGACGCCCATGTCCACAGCGCCCTGGCTGTTGTTCTTCTCGCCCATTATCAGGACACCGCATCCCTCTTTACCGATCTTTCCAGTGAGAAGAGCCAGATTGATGACGGCCTGCGCCAATTCCTTGCCGTGTGCGACATAACCAAGACCTAACGGCAGGAGTATTAATGCCTTACCTGCCTTGGCGTAATCAGTTGCCAAAGATGTAATCTCATCGGCGCCCATGCCGCATGCTTCAGCGACCTTGCCCGGTGCGTATTGCTCAAGTGACTGCTTGTACCCGTCAAATCCGGGAAGATTCGATGCAGAGGCGTCGACCAGATTCGCGTCAATGATAGATTTTGCCAATGCATTCAGCAAAACGATCTCATTACCAGGCTTATGAACGTAGGTTTTTGCCTTGGGAAGCTTTGACAGCTTGCCGCGCTTGTCCGATACGATCCTAAGATCTATATCCTTGCGTTTTACGCCGAGATTGATCTCAAATCCCAATACCGGATGGGTTTCGTAGGCATCCGTCTTAACGACGAGGAGCAGATCGGCCTTCTGTATGTCAGCTATCGTTGAAGGAGAAGCTGCATATCCAAGGCTCTCCATGGCTCCTGATGTCAGCGCGTTATGCGCGTATCCTGCCGAATGGTCTATGTTTTCCGTGCCGATCGTTTCTCTGAACAGCTTTCCGAAAAGGAAGAGCTCCTCGTTGGTCAGTCGTGGTGTAACCAAGCCAGCCACACTGTCGGGATCGGCAGCTTTTGCTTCGCGCAGATGCTCGGCAACGACTGAAAGTGCCTCATCCCATGAGGCTTCCACCAAACTGCCATTTTTGCGAATCAGTGGTGTAGTGAGTCGTTTGTCACTGTTGATGAACTGATAGGCGAATCTCCCTCTCGTGCAGAGCTGACCGTTATGGAAGCCTTGATTTTCATCATAGATTGTGGTCAGGACCTTGTTGTCTTTGACCCCAAGGGTTAGCTGACAGCCGGTACCGCAGTAAGAACAGACGGTCTTTGTCTTTGTCATCGACCACCAGCGTGCCTTGAACTTGAAAGGTCGCGAAACGAGAGCGCCTACGGGACATACGGATACACATGAACCGCAGAACTCACAGTTTAGTGGACCATCGTATTCCGTTCCCATCTTTGCTTCAATGCCACGGTTGATGAATGTATATGCACCAAATGATACAATCTCATCGCATATCCGTGCGCATTTACCACAGTGGATGCAACGGTTCATATCCCGTTCAATGAGCGGATTCTCGTAATCTATTTGATGATGAAACTTCTCATCAGTGAACTTGTTGATATTAACCTTATATTCATAGGTAAGATTCTGCAGATCACAGTCACCGGCGGCGTCACACACGGGACAATCAATGGGGTGTTTGAGGAGAAGCAGTTCAAGAACCATTTTCCTCGCCTTGATAATCTCGGGCGTCGTCGTCGTAACCGTCATTCCTTCCGTCACCGGTGTTGTGCAGGCAGGGATCAGACGCCCCTTCATCTGCTCGACCTCGACAAGGCACATACGGCAGCCGCCAAAAGGATGCAGTTTTTTATCGTGACACAGAATGGGTATTTTTATGCCGGCTGACTTGGCCGCATCAAAAATGGTAGCGTTCTTAGGTGCCGTCACCTTTTTATCATCGATTGTAAGATTAACCATCTCGACCCTCTGTTCTCCCTCGGATGTATACTTGACGATCAGCTATTCAATGGCCATGAAACGGCATGCGTCATAGCAGGACTTACATTTGGTACATTTGTCCTTATCCAGGTAGGCGATTTTCCCCTTCTCCCAAACAATGGCATTTGATGGACAGGCTTTAAAGCATGCACCACATTTGACACATTTTTCCTCAACAACCTGCCATAGGAGAAGCTCTTTACAGCAGTTTGAAGGACAACGTTTATCATTGATATGAGCCTCATACTCATGACGGAAATATTTGACGGTAGACAGAATCGGATTAGGCGCCGTCTGACCAAGACCGCAAAGAGAGGCCTTTTTGATGGTGGCCCCCATTTCCAGCAAAGTATCGATATCGCTTGCCTTACCACGTCCTTCGGTGATGCCTTCCAGTATATCGAGCATCGCCTTGAGACCGATTCTGCAGGGAACGCACTTACCGCATGATTCCATCCTGGTAAACGTAAGGAAGAACCTGGCAACATCCACCATGCAGGTCGTCTCGTCCATGACAACAAGACCACCAGAACCCATCATGGCGCCTGCTTTGATCAAGGAGTCGTAGTCAACCGGCGTGTCTAGGACTTCAGCTGGAATACAGCCCCCAGAAGGGCCACCCGCCTGTACCGCCTTGAATTTACGATTGTTTGCAATCCCGCCGCAGACATCATATATAACCTGCCGCACAGACATACCGGCTGCAACCTCCACCAAGCCCGTATGCTTGACTTTGCCGGTGACTGCAAATATCTTCGTGCCTTTGGTAGTATCCGTACCGAGAGAAGCATACCAATCCGCACCCTTGTTGATTATGTGGCGTACATTGGCGAATGTTTCAACGTTGTTGATGTTGGTCGGTTTTCCCCAAAGACCCTTGACCGCGGGAAACGGTGGACGAGGACGGGGCATGCCACGCTCCCCTTCGATAGATGCCATTAGCGCAGTCTCTTCACCACAAACGAATGCCCCCGCACCCATCTTTATGCGCATGTCGAAGTCAATGCCCCATCCCTGAATGTTTTTACCGAGCCACCCCTTCTCGTAGCAGATGTCGATAGCGTGCTGAAGCCGCTGAATCGCCAGCGGGTATTCTGCGCGGACATACACATAGCCGTAGTAGCAGCCAATGGCGTAGGCAGCTATCATCATCCCTTCAATGATGCAGAAGGGATCGCCTTCGAGTACGGAACGGTCCATGAACGCGCCTGGATCACCCTCATCAGCGTTGCAGATCAGATATTTCTTGTCACCCGGCGATGCTGCACAAAAAGACCACTTCATGCCGGTGGGAAAGCCGCCGCCCCCTCTGCCGCGGAGACCGGCTTTTTTTACTTCTTCGATTACATCAGCAGGCTTCATGGTCTTGACGCACTTTTCGATAGCCTTGAAACCGTCTTCCTCAAGGTATGCATCGAGGCTGTCCGGATCTATCTGGCCACAGCCAGTCATGACAACACGCATCTGCTGATCGACAAAGGTATTGTAATAGGGCTTTGCTTTTTTCTTTTCAATCGGTGCGTTGTTTACAATATGCTCGTCTATGATATTGGCAACATCCTCAGGCTGAACAAAGTCATAAGTGACTCGACCCAGCTCGGGCGTTATGACATCCACAAGAACGTCGTTTGCGCACAGACCCCGGCAACCGGTTTTGATGACATCACACCGCTTTCCAACCACGGCATTGATGCCCTTTTCTTCTATCAGTCTGTTAAATTCTAGTTCAACCTTCTTGGCACCAGCCGAGATTCCGCCGGTACCCTGACAGATTAATATTTTGATCGCTGCGTTTTCGCTCATAACAAATGGTCCCCTACTGGAAAGTTTAGAGCTGTCCTATTTCATCGGCCGCTGTGAAAAGTCGGCAATGATTTCCTCAACCTTCTGAACCGTCATCTTACCGAACGTGTCATCATTAACCATTGCCAACGGAGCCATACCACATGCACCCAGACAGGCAACCTTTTCAAAAGTGAAACGCAGGTCAGGAGTTGTTTCCGCATGGCCGATGTGCAGCTTATCAAAAAAGGTATCGACAATACGCTCGGCACCTTGAACGTGGCACGCCGTACCCACACATACCCTGATGATGAACCTACCACGCGGTTTTAGGTGAAACTGCGCATAAAACGTAAGGACACCATATATCTGGCTGGGATAGACATTAAGTCTTTCTGCCACCAAGTCGATTGTCGGCTTGGGAACATAGCCATATTCATCCTGTATTCCCTGAAGGACAGGCATAAGATTTCCGGGCAACGTCAAATATTTATCGATTACCTGGTTGGCTGCTGTCAAATCTATTTCTGTTGTTTGTTCTTCGGCTGGAGCGTTACTCATGTACTCCATCTCCTTTTGTTAGTTGGAGTTACCTATCAATTTCACCAAGGACGATATCGAGCGTACCGATCACTGCGACCAAGTCTGCAATCATGGCACCCTTAGCCATTTTTTCTATGGCCTGGAGATTAACAAATGAAGGTGGACGAATCCTCATTCTATAAGGTTTCGTACCGCCATCGCTGACCAAGTAATAGCCAAGCTCACCCTTGGGGGCCTCAACTGACTGGTATACCTCGCCTTCCGGTACAGGGAAACCTTCACTGGCAATCTTGAAATGATGAATGAGTCCTTCTATTGTATTATAAACGTTTTCTTTCGGCGGATAGCACACTTGAGGCTCATCTGCCAGTACAGGTCCGGGCTTGAGAGAATCAAGAGCCTGCTTGATTATCTTGACCGCCTCGCGCATCTCCACTAGACGGACCTTGTAGCGATCAAATGTATCGCAATTCTCTCCTACCGGCACCTTGAAATCGTACTTATCGTAGCCGCTGTAGGGGTTGTCCCGCCTGAGATCCCAATCCACGCCTGACCCGCGTAAAGCAGGTCCAGTAATACCATAGTCTATTGCATCCTCAGCAGATATTACGCCATTGCCGATGGTTCTTTGGAGCCAGATGGTGTTTTTGGTCAACAGCCCTTCGTAGGTATCGAAGCGGTCTGGGAAGGTGTCGACAATTTCTTTAACCGCTGCGGTGAATCCCTCGGGAACATCCTTGGAGAGGCCACCGACGCGGAAGAAGTTACTTGTCATGCGGGCGCCTGATACCATCTCGTAAAGATCCATGACCTGTTCGCGCTCGCGGAATGCATAGAGGAAGACGGTCATGGCACCAATGTCAAGGGCATGACATGCTATCCAGACTAGGTGAGATTTGAGCCTTGTGAGTTCCGCCATGATTACGCGAATGGTCTGTGCCCGCTCCGGCACCTCGATGCCAAGCAGTTTTTCCACAGCAAGAACATAACCGAGGTTGTTACTCATGGGAGCTAGGTAATCAAGCCGGTCAGTAAGGGGTATGGTCTGATGGTATGTACGATGCTCGGAAAGCTTCTCTACGCCTCGGTGAAGATAACCTATATGGGGCGTAACCTTTTTAATTATTTCGCCGTCGAGCTCGACGACCAGACGTAGCACACCATGTGTACTGGGGTGTTGCGGCCCCATGTTTACTGTCATTATCTCTGTACTAGCCATTGTTCGCCTCTATTGTGAGATGGATGCTGATCGTTTATTAATTAGGACAATCGCCCTTTGTAAGGCTCGCGATCCGGTCCCTGCAGCGGGTAATCCTTGCGGAGCGGATGCCCGACCCAATCATCGGTCATCAATATCCTGCGAAGGTCCGGATGATTATTAAATACTATTCCCATGAGGTCGTATGTTTCCCTCTCAAGCCAATTAGCCGTCGACCAGAGAGAACATACAGATTCAATGGAACAGTCGCTTTCAGCTACCGGCGCCTTGATGCGGATTCGATCCTTGTTGGGAATGGAGTAAAGATTATAGACCACCATGAAACGCGGATCGGTTCCAAGGTAGTCAACAGCAGTCACATCGGTAAGGAGGTTATAGCGCAACTCTTCCTTGAGGAATTTGCATACCGCTACATTGTCTTCCTTTTTCACCGTAATGGTTACTTCGCCACGAAATTCCTTAATATCAAGAATGGAAGGGGCAAATTTCTCCTGAAGCCTTATTAATGCACGATTATTTTCAGCCATATCAGCCATACCTTTTCCTTTGGTATTTTGATAATAAAATTAGGCGGCCGGCTCCAACCTGTCACCGAGACCTATAGCAGAGCCAAACGAATTTCGCTCCTTGCCGATTTTATCCTGTAATTTCATGAGACCGAACAGAAGCGCTTCCGGCCTGGGAGGACACCCGGGTATATATACATCGACCGGCAACGCCACGTCTATTCCCTGAACCACACTGTACGTATCAAAAACACCTCCGGAACAGGCACAGGCACCCATTGCGATGACCCATTTAGGCTCAGGCATCTGCTCATATACCGTCTTGATGACCGGGAGCATTTTCTTTGTGACGGTGCCGGCAATGATTATGCAATCCGCCTGACGCGGGGACGCACGGAATATAATGCCGAAACGGTCGAGGTCATGCTTGGCTGCGCCGGTCGCCATCATTTCAATGGCGCAGCAGGCCAGACCAAAGGTCATCGGCCAAATGGAGGACTTTCTCGCCCAGTTTACCAGGCCGTCCAGGGAAGCCGTAACAATATTATCTCCCAATGGCTGTTCTACTCCCATTCCAAGGCTCCTTTTTTCCAGACATAAATATAACCAACAAATAGAATTACTATGAATACTCCCATCTCCATCAGACCAAACATCCCCAGCCTTTTGAAGAGCACCGCCCAAGGATAGAGAAAGACCGCCTCAATATCGAAAAGAATAAACAGCATCGCGATTATGTAGAACTTTATCGAGAAGCGCTCCCTCGCGCTGCCAACCGGCTCGCACCCGCACTCATATGGCGCCATCTTAACATCCGACGGCTTTTTGGTGCCGATTAACGACGAAAAAATCAGCGAACCACACCCGAAGAGCACCGCAACGACCACCAGAACTATTATTGGCAGATAGGCACCAAGCATTTTTCTCTATCCTCCCGAACCCTTTAATATTCGATTTCTATTAGCATGCAATATGCTCACAAATCGGCTTGCTGCCTTATTGTATACGTTTGTTAATTGGTATACTGTATACAGCATCGCGGAATTTATTTCATTTCCCCCTTTTTGTCAAGGAAAAAAATCCCCGAACAACCGCGTATACACTAGTAGATATTTATCCCTCCACCCCACAGATGCCCGTATACTTATTCACTTGACACGTCACACGTTTTTATGCTACCAACCCTTGATAAAGGCATTAAAATTAATATGTTAGGGGCATGTATCCATGGACTACAGTCGTTCGGTACACTTTTTCCAGGAAGCGCAAAAATTCATTCCGGGTGGGGTAAACAGCCCTGTCCGCGCATTCAAGTCTGTCGGCACGGACCCCTTATTCATCAAGAACGCGTCAGGCCCCAGAATTTATGATGTCGATGGAAATGAGTTTATTGATTATGTTGGATCATGGGGCCCCATGATTCTCGGACATTGCCACCCCAAGGTTATATCAGCCGTAAAGTCCGCTGTAGACAATGGTTGCAGTTTTGGCGCCCCCACAGAACTTGAAATTACCCTGGCCGAAATGGTTATCAAAGCTGTTCCGTCCATTGAAATGGTAAGGATGGTAAGTTCCGGCACCGAAGCGACGATGAGCGCTATTCGCCTCGCCAGAGGTTTTACGGGAAGGGACAAGATACTGAAGTTTTCCGGGTGTTACCACGGCCACTCCGATTCGCTTCTCGTTAAGGCTGGCTCAGGTGCAGCCACTTTTGGCGTGCCCGACTCGCCCGGAGTGCCTCAGGATTTTGCAAAACTTACGCTGACCGCTACCTATAACGACCTTGAATCGGTGCAGACACTCGTTGCGGAAAACAAAAACGAAGTTTCCTGCATCATAGTGGAGCCCATTGCCGGCAATATGGGCACAGTACCCCCCAAGGACGGTTTTCTCGAAGGACTACGCAAACTGTGCGCAGAAGAAGGCATCGTTCTTATTTTCGATGAAGTGATGTCCGGTTTCAGGGTAGCCTATGGAGGAGCACAGGAACTTTACGGCGTTACACCGGATATGACCACCCTTGGCAAGATCATTGGCGGCGGACTGCCTGTCGGCGCTTTTGGTGGGAAGAAGGAGATCATGTCCCTCCTCTCCCCCTCTGGCGGCGTTTATCAAGCCGGCACCCTTTCCGGCAACCCGCTTGCCATGACTGCCGGCATAGAAACGCTCAAACTGCTCCAGTCCGAAGGTTTCTACCAGAACCTGGAAGAAAAAAGCGCCTATGTTGCATCCGGTATTGCGCAGGCAGCAAAGGATGCAGGATTCCCGATATACTCGACCAGGGTTGGCAGCATGTTTTGCGCATTTTTTTCAAAGGAACCGGTCTACGACTGGACATCTGCTGCTGCATGCGACACAAAGGCTTTCGCCAAATATTTCCGCCTGATGCTCGATGCGGGGATTTATCTGGCGCCATCCCAGTTTGAAACCGCCTTCGTTTCGATAGCACATTCCACGGACGATCTTGACAAGACCATCGCTGCCGCTGCGAAGGCCTTCAAGTCTCTTTGACAGGCAACTCTGCTGTTCGCATGATTTAATTGGGTTGACAATCCAATCTTTATTGTGTTATTTAGCCTTGTTTTTCAAAGGCTCATTGACAGGGCATGCCACTGCCACATGAATGAAGACAAAAAAAGACTGATCAAGACGCTCGGCATGATCTCCTCGATGGGGATCTCCGTTGCCGTAGCAATCGCCATGGGTGTCTTCATCGGCTTGAAGTTAGATGCGTGGCTTGGCACAAAGCCCTGGTTTTTTTTCATATTCCTTTTGTTTGGGATAGTAGCTGGCTTCCGCAACATTTACATCATAGCCGGAAGAGAAATTAAGAAGAATGACAGTGGTAAAGATAAATGAAAACAACGTCTTTACCGTTCTCACACGTGCAAGCATAGCGCTAACGCTCGCGCTGGCTCTCGGCGGTTTTTTGCTGGTTTCGTCGAAATTTGCAACAGGGGTTTTATTCGGCGGCCTGCTGGCAGTTGCAAATTTCTACTGGTTACGCAACATACTGCAGCGGGCACTTCGCCTTACGCAGGAGAAGGCGTCACGTTTTGCCATCATACGTTACGTCGTACGCCTTGCGCTACTCGGAGTCACGGTCTTTGTTCTGATTACCTATGTCAACATTGACATATTCGGTCTGATATTGGGTTTATCGGTTCTGGTGATTAATATTGTCGTATTGTCAATATACTACTCTTCCACCCTCAAAGGAGGTTAGCACCAATGGTTCATCCTTATCTATTCCTGCAGTTCTTCCGTCAACTTCTGGAACCGCTGCACATATCCGAGGCAGGCGCTGATGCAATTGCCTACACATGGCTAATAATTGCTTTGTTACTCATTCTTTCCACGCTTGCCACCAAGGGACTCAAATCCGTCCCTGGCGGACTGCAGAATTTCATGGAAGTGATCATAGGCGGCATAGAAAACATGGTTCTGGAAACGATGGGGGAACATGGCAAACCATTTTTCCCGCTGATTGCGACTCTGGCAATTTTTATTCTAGTCTCCAATCTGATCGGCCTTGTACCGGGCTTTTTTCCTCCTACTGCCAATATCAACACCACCGCGGCCTGTGCAGTCATTGTTTTTGTAGCGACCCATGTGGTCGGCATCAAGGAACACGGCATCAAATACATCAAGCATTTCCTCGGACCCATCATATGGCTTGCGCCGATGATGTTTTTCATTGAAGTAATCGGCCATTTCAGCCGAGTTATCTCGCTGACCCTTCGTCTTTTCGGTAACATGAACGGTCATGAACTGGTGCTGATGATTTTCTTCGGTCTGGCGCCTTTCCTGGTTCCGCTCCCAATGATGCTCATGGGTGTGCTGGTTTCCTTCATCCAGGCCTTCGTTTTCATGCTTCTGGCAATGATTTACATCCAAGGCTCTCTGGAAGAGGCGCACTAAGCGTCAGCAAATAAGTCAATAACAACTTCCTATACTATTTAGGAGATATCAAAACAAAGGAGAAGGAAAAATGAGCTTTTTTACAATGTGTGTTCTCGCAGCTGGCATCGGTATGGCACTCGGCACCCTCGGCACCGGCATAGGTCAGGGTCTCGCAGTTAAGAGTGCGGTTGAAGGCGTTTCCAGAAATCCGGGTGCTTCCGGCAAGATCCTCACCACCATGATGATCGGTCTGGCCATGATCGAGTCTCTCGCCATCTATGCTCTGGTTGTCTGTCTGATCATCCTCTTCGCCAACCCCTACAAAGATGTGGCTCTGGAGCTTGCAAAGACTGTTGCAAAGTAATTAGACCATAGGGTCGCAAAAAAAGGTGTGCCTTTCGGCACACCTTTTTTTATTCACCCAGCCCAAACCCATCACCCGTTACGCGTTGCGCAGATACTCCACCAAGAGCCTCACCCCAACCCCCGTAGCCCCTTTAGGCAGGTATGGCCTGCCCTTTTCCTCCCAGGCGGTACCCGCAATGTCCAGGTGCGCCCAAGGGGTCTTACCGACGAATCTTTTCAGGAACCAGCCAGCCGAAATTGAAGCCGCCGCTGGACCGCCGGCATTTTTCATGTCGGCCACATCGCTTTCCATAAGCTCACCGTAATCATCCCATAGGGGGAGCTCCCATACCCGCTCGCCGCTGACATCCCCTGCACGTTTCAGAGATGCGATCACCCCTTCGTCATTCCCCATGAGTCCTGAGGCAAAGCTCCCCAAAGCGACAACGCAGGCACCGGTCAGTGTCGCAATATCAATGAGCACTGCAGGATTGTACCTCTGAGCAAAATGAAGCGCGTCGCACAAGAGAAGACGTCCCTCGGCGTCGGTGTTGACGATCTCGATGGTCTGCCCTGACATGGATCTTATGATGTCGCCCGGTTTGTAGGCGCCGCCCCCTGGCAGGTTCTCCGCGGCGGGGATCAACCCGACGATATTCCGTGGAAGCCTCATTGCGGCGACAGCCACCATGGTACCCATGATCGCCGCAGCGCCAGCCATATCGTCTTTCATCTTTTCCATCCCATCCCGCGGTTTGAGAGAAATGCCACCGGAATCAAACGTGACACCCTTCCCGACCAGAACGGTTACAGCTTCATCCGCACCGGCACCCCAATGCTCAAGGACGATGAACTTGGGCGGCTCATGGGACCCCTTTGCCACAGCCAGGAGGGCGTTCATGTTGTTTTGCGCCATCTCCTCCCGTTCCATGACCTTGCAGTTGAGTCCGTGAATCACCGCAATTTCTCGCCCCTTTTCAGCCAGATAGGATGGGACTAGAACATTTCCGGGCTGGGATACCAGATCCCGGGCAAATCGGACAGCGCCGCAGATGGCGGAAGTTTCAACCAGGAGGTCGTCTACTCTGTAATCAGGTTCTCCCTCCTCGGAGAATAGCAGTGTGACCTCATCCAGGTCTGTACCGGGTACCTTTCCAGATTTGTACTCGCTGAACGAATAAGAGGCCAGCGCAAAGCCTTCTGCGGTTGCCGTAAGTATCTCGGCACCGCCACCTTGCGCCAGGTGCAGGACGGAAGCAAGCTTACGTACGCCAACGGAGCGTAGTGCTGTCGCTGCTGCGCCGGCGGCCTGCCGGAACCGGTCCCTGTTGATTTCTTCGTTCATTCCGAGCCCGACCAGAAGAATGCGTTCGGCCGGTACCGTGCCGAAGGTGTTGATAAGCTTGGTCTTGTTGAGCTCGCCGGTGAATTCCCCGTGCTCGTAGAACGAACCCAATACCCCTCCCAGGGCTTGGTCGAGCTCGTCAAGAAATCGTCCCCCGAGAGCGTTCTCAAAACATCCGAGCACAAGGACCTGACACACGTGTTTCAATGGATTGACAACCAACCGTACGAAATTCATGCGGACATCCTCCTATATGTGCTTCATCTATTCAATAAATCGTGGCCGCTTCATAGCATAGCACGACCAAGGCATCCTTGACATTTTATAGGCGCTATGGAATATTCAGCCCATGCAACTGATAGCCGACATGCATACTCACACCATCGCCTCAGGACACGCCTACTCCACTGTCAACGAACTCGCTTCCGCAGCCGCCGACATAGGACTCAAGGCCATAGCCCTGACCGATCATGGCCCGGCGCTGCCGGGCGGCCCCCACCCCTACCATTTCGGCGCCATGCGCTTCATCCCGAAAGAACTCTATGGAGTCCGCATTTTCCTGGGTGTTGAGGCAAACATCATCGATAGGAATGGTGCCATTGACCTGCCCGAAAGCTACCAGGACCGTCTCGACTTTGTCATGGCCGGGCTGCACGAAGGTTGCGGTTTTGATAATCAAGGGGTCGAAGGGAACAGCGATGCTGTCATCAACGCCATGGAAAACCCGCGGATCAAGGCGATATCGCATCCGGGGAATCCGGTCTTCCCGATCGATTATGAACGTATTGTGCATGCATCGCTGGAAACCGGAACCGCCTTGGAGATTAACAACTCTTCCCTCTGCATCAGCCGCGAAGGGAGCAGGCCCAACTGCGAAAAGCTGACATCCCTCATGGCCCGTTACGGCTCACCTCTGGTCGTAGGAAGCGACGCCCATATCGCCCAAGGAGTCGGCGTCTTCAGCGATGCAGTCGCCCTCCTGGCAAAGTACGGCATTGACGAAGGCCAGGTAGTAAATTCGTCCATGACGCGGCTTCTCAGATTTCTTAAGCTGGAGTCTTGATCCACTGATTGGCCTGCATCAAATGCACGATGCAGCCTTTTGATCCTAATTCAACCTTCATTGGACATTTCCCGCAAGATTGCAGTGATCATCGGTTGGTGGTCCGTACGTGTGACGGAAATGGCCACTTCCACCACATGTACAAAGCCCTTGACGTTACGCACCCTTTGCAAAGTTACCGGTGGGGGCACCTCCCTCTCCTCTCCGATTCGTAGATAAGCCGAAACCTCATCTCTCAGTCTTTCGACATTCTCAAAAAAATTGAACACACTTTCACCCAAGAGCTCCCGCCTTGAGAGGCCGAGCAGTTCTTCTGCCTTCTGGTTCGCAATGACAATTTTTCCGTCCTGCATGAAGGTGACCACCGCAGACTTGGCAATCTCGATAAATTTCCGGTATCGATCCTCAGATTCCCGGCTTTGCTCTATTTTACGCTCCAGTTCCTCCATCATATCGTTAAAGGCGGTAATGAGTTGCCCGATCTCATCATTCGATCTTTTGGGAAGCCGGTCGGCAAAACTGCCGGTTCTCGTCACCTGTATAATACTTTCTGAAAGCATCTTGATCGGATTGATGATGGTCCTTCTGACCAAGGTCCCCATTATGAGAATAATGACCAGGAATATGCTGCCCCGGTATATCAGATCGGCCTTCAGATTTGCGCCGATCTCGCGATACAGCTCGGACATTGGAACCATGACCGACACCGCACCTATGACCTCGCCCAGTTTATAGTTATATGAATAATGACCGCGCGGGAAACGCTTGCGGATGAAGAGAGGGGCAAGGTCGTAAGCTCCGTGGCATTCAAGGCACGATTTCTCCGCGACCATGGACTGCATGTAACGAAATACGCGCTTCCCGTTAACCTCTACCACCTTGTACGACTCTTTGACGGTTTTGCCGGCAAATTTCTTCAGTTGTTCTGTTTCAAAGGCATCGGGACTGTTTGCAGGATTGCGATAACGCAAGGAAACCTGGCGCACATAGTATTTTGTATCCCTCGTCATCCGTTTTGCGACCTGGGTGGCGACTACCTGCGGAACGAGGGCATAATTCTCGGCCGGCTCGCCCCGCACCACGCTGGAGATATAGTCCCTTGTTTCTATTATCTGCTTGGCGATGTTGCGCGCGTTATCAACCGCCACCTTCAGAATCAGCGTCTGCTCGCGCCTGTAGGTAAAAAACGCTGCGGCCAGAAACAGCGTGATCAACAGACATGACATGATCAAATTGAACTTGGCGCTCAGTTTCAGGGGGGCAAACCACGACATACGGGCCTCCGCTTGGTAGTTTCTTCAAAAGTATACCCGGCGCCTTATCGGAAGCAAGCAGACGAAAGCTCGCCACAGGCTACTTTGTCGGCGCTGATGTGGATTTTACCGTGTGGCATTCGATACAAAGCGGATCTGTGACCCGCCGCTTCATGAGAGAATTATGGTCCTTAGGCTGCCCTTTACCCATAAGCTTTTCCCCGATCTTATGGCAGTCAAAACAGCCACGCCCATGCAGGGCGTTGTGCATGCGCACCATAGCGGGGTTCTTGCTGTGACACTCATTACACTGAAATGCCCCGACATTGTCCATGCTGCCAAACCAACCGAATACAACAACAGCGATCACGATGATTCTTCCCATAACGGTTCTCCTTTTCAAGCGGAATGAGTCGAGTTTATCAGCCGGCAAACGTTGCGCCTTGACTAAAATCAAATATCTTCGCAAACCATACCGGCACCACCTGCCGGGGTTGTCAGCCACCGGATGCCCTGAAAAAAAACTTTCCTTAAGGATTGTAATGTGCTAGTTTTTCATGACTTTGAAATCCCTTACACCCCTGATTACCGAACTATCACTTCGCAATCACCTAAATCGGAAAACAACATCATATGGCAAAAATAATCTGCATAGCCAATCAGAAGGGCGGTGTGGGTAAGACCACCACATCGGTCAATCTCGCAGCATCCTTGGCCGTGGCTGAGAGACGGACACTCCTCGTGGATATGGACCCGCAGGGTAACGCCGGGAGCGGGGTTGGAATCGATAAGCACAACCTGGCCGAAACGGTCTATGATGCTTTGATCGACGATGCCGACGCTGCCGGCATCGTCTTGAAAACATCCTTCCCTCACCTGGACATTCTCCCGGCCAATTCAGAGCTTGCTGGCGCAGAACTGGAATTGGTCTCAGTAATCGGTCGGGAACTGAAACTCAAGCATGCCCTGGCGGCGCTGCTCGACTCCTACGACTACATTCTCATCGACTGCCCCCCATCCTTGGGACTTTTGACCATCAATGCCATGACGGCCGCCGAATCGGTACTGATCCCCCTGCAATGCGAGTTCTACGCAATGGAGGGATTGTCACAGATACTCAAGACTATAAATTTGATCCAGAAGGGATTGAACCCTTCCCTCAGCATAGAGGGAATTCTTCTCACCATGTTCGATGCCAGAAACAATCTATCGCGCCAAGTCAGCGAGGAAATCAGGTCGCACTTCAAAAAGGAGACCTTTATCACGGTAGTACCCAGGAATGTCCGGCTTTCCGAGGCACCCAGCCACGGCAAACCGATTATCCTCTACGATATAACGTCTCGCGGTGCCACAAGCTATATGGATCTTGCCAAGGAAATAATCGGCCGGGAGGTGCATCATGGTTAAGAAAACCGGTCTTGGCAAAGGGATGGCGGCGCTCCTTCCCGTTGTCGAGGAAGCGGGCAGAAAGTTCTTTTCCTGCCCAATCGAAGAAATACGGCCCAACAAGAGCCAGCCGCGCAAAACCTTTACTCACGACAAACTGGAGGAACTGGCGGCGTCCATCCGCGAAAAGGGGATCATTCAGCCGCTCGTCGTGCTGCGCAAAAGCGACCACTATGAGCTGATTGCCGGCGAAAGGCGCTGGCGAGCGGCTCAAAAAGCCGGACTCCGCGAAGTTCCGGTGGTCATTCAGGACGTATCGGAAGACACCGCACTGGAAATGGCCCTGATCGAAAATATCCAGAGGGAAGATCTCAATGCGGTGGAGGAAGCGGAAGCCTACCACGCACTCATCGAAAGATTCGATCTGTCTCAGGAGGAGCTGGCAAAGAGGGTAGGAAAAGACCGCTCAACGGTCGCAAACTCCATGCGCCTGCTCAAGTTGCCTGCCGAGATAAAACTGGACGTGATCGAGGACAGGCTCAGCATGGGGCATGCACGGGCGCTGCTCACCCTCGACGACCCTGGACAGATGAGGGATGCGCGCGAAGCCATCATCAGGCGCAAACTGACGGTCAGGGCGACCGAATCCCTTGTTAAGGATCTGAAGGCAAACAAGGTTGCAAAGCCGAAAAAACATCCAGACCTGCAAATGGTCGACCTTGTCGAGCGGATGCAGCGCCATTTCATGACGAGGATCAACGTTCGCCAGATCGGAAAGGGCGGGAAAATCGAGATCAGTTACAGCGACCAGAAAGATCTGACCCGCCTCATTGATCTGATTAATCTGTGACTTTATTGCTGAACCATGTTGCGTTTATTCAGGTCAACGAAAGCACAAATCGCTTGACATATATACTATCGTGTGATAGCTATCACGTGCTTTACCTCCTGAGTAGAAACATCCTCCATATATTAGCAATTACAAACAAATTAATTTAACGGCAAGAGGTGGTTGGGTGATTAATTTAGACATGTCCTTTCTTTTCCAGTTGGTTAACTTTCTGCTGTTGATGCTGGCCCTCAATCTCTTTCTATTCAAACCAATCAGAAAAATTCTGGCAGACAGGAAAGCGGAAATAAGCGGCGCCAAGGAGAAGTCAGCCGCCGTCGACAAGGAAGTGCAGGAGAAGCTTGCGCTCTATGAGACAAAGATGCGCGAAATCAAGGCACATGCCACCGACGAGCGTTCCGTCCTGAAAAAGGAAGCACAAGCGGAAGAGGCCAACATCCTGGATGCAGCAAGAAAAGAAGCCGCCGACGCCCTGGCTGTCATAAAGAGCAAAGTGGCAAAAGAGGCTGCCGACGCCAGACAACTCCTTAAAGAGCAGGCACAGTCCCTTTCATCTGAAATCTGCGAGAAAGTTCTTGGGAGGAGTTTATAGCATGACAAGCACCCGTAAATCCGTATTGACATCATCAACCACAGTAACACTAACCGTCTGCCTTTTGCTCGTCGTTCTTGCTGCCGCAGGTTATGCTGCCGAGGGGGGCGAAGGTGCCCACCATGTGGATACGGCCAAGCAAATGAAAGATTTTGGCTGGCGCTGTCTCGACTTTGCCGTACTTGTCGCTATTATCATCTGGGCGCTGAAGAAGGCCAATGTCAAAGGATCACTGGCTGAGCGTCAGTCGAACATAGAAAAGATGCTCAAAGAAGCCGTAGAGGCAAAAGAACAGGCCGAAAAGAAGTTCCTTGAATACAACGAGAAGCTCGAAAAGGCAAACAAGGAAATAGAAACCATATCCGCTGCAATGAAGCAGGAAGGTGAGCTGGAAAAGGCCCGCATCATCGCTGAAGCAAAGGCAGCTGCAGAAAAGATCAAGGATCAGGCAAAACAGGCGGCTCAGCAGGAAATCCTCAAGGCGCGCACTGAGTTACGCGAAGAGGCGGCCAGGCTCGCCATTGAAATTGCCGAGAAGAAGATCAGTGAAAACATTACGAAGCATGATCAGGACAAACTGGTTGGCGACTATATCTCCAAGGTGGTGACGCTACATTGAGTACTAATGCAATTGCCAGACGTTATGCCAAGGCCCTCGTACAGTTAGGTGCAGAAGAGGGTCAGGTCGACAAGTTCAACAGCGAGTTGACTCAATTCAATTCCGTCCTTGCTGCCCATGCAGGCCTGAGCGCCGTATTCGGCAATCCGGCGTACGGGATCGAAGCAAAAAAGGAAATCCTCAAGGATATCATCGGCAAACTTGCCCTCTCGGCAACTGTAGCCAACTTTCTGCAACTGTTACTGGACAGGAGCAGACTTGCCTTTCTACCCCAGATTACTGAAAGCTTCGGTAATTTCGCCGACGAACTCTCCGGCGTAGTCCGGCCGACACTGACGTCGGGTCTCCCTCTTGATGAAAGCCAGATAGAAGAAATCAAATCATCATTGGCAAAAACCACTGGAAAGAAAGTGGTTCTCAAGGTAGAGGTAGATCCTTCCCTGATCGGCGGAGTGGTTACCAAGATTGGCGACAAGGTATTTGATGGCAGCATAAAAACGCAGCTAGTGAAAGTTCAAGATATATTACAGAAGGGGTGAAACGTTTCTATGGAAATCAGAGCGGAAGAAATCAGCGAGATTATCAGAAAACAGATCAAGGAGTATGGTACCGAGGTTGAAGTAGCGGAAACCGGCACCATCATCTCCATCGGCGATGGTATTGCCCGTATTCACGGCCTGGACAAGGCTATGGCGGGCGAGCTTCTTGAATTCCCCGGTGGAATTTCCGGAATGGTGCTCAACCTGGAGGAAGACAACGTCGGTGCCGCCATCCTTGGTGAATTCAGCGAAATCAAGGAAGGCGACACGGTAAAGCGGACCGGAAGGATCGTCGAGGTTCCTGTTGGCGAGGCGCTCATTGGTCGCGTTGTAAACGCGATCGGTCAGCCCATAGACGGCAAGGGACCGATCAATACCGACAAGTTCGGCAAGGTCGAAGTAAAGGCCCCCGGCATCGTCAAGCGCAAATCGGTACATCAGCCGATGCAGACCGGCCTCAAGGCCATCGACTCCATGGTTCCAATCGGGCGTGGCCAGCGTGAGCTGATCATCGGCGACCGCCAGACCGGCAAGACCGCCGTTGCCATCGACACCATCATCAATCAGAAGGGTGGCGACGTGGTCTGTATTTATGTCGCTATCGGCCAGAAGCGTTCCACCGTTGCCCAGGTCGTTTCCAAGCTTACGGAGCACGGTGCGATGGATTACACCATTGTAGTCGCCGCCACCGCTTCCGAGCCTGCCCCTCTCCAGTTCATCTCTCCCTACACGGGTGTTACGATGGGCGAATATTTCCGCGACAGCGGCAAGCATGCCCTGATCATCTACGATGACCTTTCCAAACAGGCCGTTGCTTATCGTCAGCTCTCTCTGCTCCTCCGTCGTCCTCCCGGGCGTGAAGCATATCCCGGTGACGTTTTCTATCTCCACAGCCGTCTTCTTGAGCGTGCCTGTAAGGTTTCCGACGAGTGTGGCGCCGGCTCTCTCACCGCCCTGCCGATCATTGAGACCCAGGCCGGTGACGTTTCCGCCTATATCCCGACAAACGTCATTTCCATTACAGACGGCCAGATTTACCTGGAGAGTGACCTGTTCTACTCCGGCGTACGCCCGGCCATCAACGTCGGTCTTTCAGTTTCCCGCGTCGGCGGTTCTGCCCAGGTGAAGGCGATGAAACAGGTCGCGGGTACCCTGCGCCTCAACCTCGCCCAGTACCGTGAGATGGCCGCATTTGCCCAGTTCGGTTCCGACCTCGACAAGGCGACCCAGCTGCAGCTCGCCCGTGGCGAGCGTCTCGTGGAGATCCTCAAGCAGCCACAGTACAAGCCGATTCCGAACGAAAAGCAGGTACTGATCATCTTTGCAGCAAACAACGGCTATGTTGACGATTACCCGGTATCGGCTCTCCGCCGTTACGAGACGGAACTCTACTCCTTCTTCGACACAAGAAAGAGCGACATCCTTGCCGAACTGCGTGACAAGAAGGCGATTGACGACGACCTGAAAGGGAAGATTGCTGCCGCCCTCGATGAACTCAAGAAGGAATTTACCGCTTAATCCAAGGACGGTCACAGTATGGCAAGCCTTAAAAGTATAAAGAAACGTATCGTATCGGTTAAAAACACCCGGCAGATCACCAAGGCCATGAAAATGGTCTCTGCGGCTAAGCTGCGTCGTGCGCAGGAAAACGTCGTTGCCGCACGCCCCTACGCCAAGAAATTGGGCGAGGTCCTGCAGCGGCTGGCCAAGAGTCAGGACAGCAGCGGCAGCCCGCTCATGGAAAAGCGAGAGGGTGGCAAGGCCCTCCTCATCGTCGTAACGTCGGATCGCGGCCTCTGCGGTGGATTTAATGCCAATATCTGCAAGGCTGCTGATCGGTTCGCCAAGGAACGCGGTGCCGAGTTCACCGAGCTCTCCATGATGACCATCGGCCGTAAGGGTCATGAGTTTCTCAAGAACCGCCATACGATTCAGAAGAACTACGCAAACATTCTCGGTTCCCTCAATTACCAGACGGCGGCGCTCATCGCCCGTGAGTTGATCGAAGGTTATATCGCCGAAGCGTACGACGAGGTCTTCATCCTTTACAACGCCTTCAAGAGCGTCATGTCACAGGACATAACCCTCGAACAGCTCCTTCCCGTGACTCCGGCGGTTTCAGCAGAAGAGGAATACGCGCCTGAATACATCTATGAACCCTCCAAGGGTGCGCTTCTCGATGAACTGTTGCCGAAACATATCGAGGTGCAGATATTCAAGTCGATGCTGGAATCCGTCGCGTCGGAGCACGGCGCCAGGATGACAGCCATGGACAGCGCTTCCAAGAATGCCAACGAGATGATCGGCAAGCTGACGCTCCAGTACAACCGTGCCCGTCAGGCCGCCATCACCACCGAGCTGATGGAGATCATTTCCGGCGCTGAATCAATCAAAGGATAACGTTTTACGCATACAAAATAGAGGCCTGCCACAGGCCGCAGGAGGAAAAGGTTACATGAGTCAGAACATCGGAAAAATATCACAGGTCATCGGCGCGGTCATCGACGTCGAATTCGAGCCGGGCAAGTTGCCACCTATCTACACCGCTCTCCGGGTCACCAACCCGTCCATCGATGACCAGGAAAACAATCTGGTGCTGGAAGTTGCCCAGCATCTCGGTGAGAACTCTGTCAGAACCATCGCCATGGACTCCACCGATGGTCTGGTTCGCGGTCAGGCCGTCCTCGACACCGGCAAGCAGATCTCCGTTCCGGTCGGGAAAAAAACCCTCGGGCGCATCCTCAACGTCATCGGCGATCCGGTCGATGAAATGGGTCCGGTCAATGCAGAAAAAGAGTACGGCATCCACCGTGAAGCTCCTGAATTCGTCCATCAGTCTACAAAAGTCGAAGCCTTCACCACTGGCATCAAGGTCGTTGACCTCCTCGCACCGTATGCAAGGGGCGGAAAGATAGGTCTCTTCGGCGGAGCCGGCGTCGGCAAGACCGTTCTCATCATGGAGCTTATCAACAACATCGCCAAGCAGCACGGCGGTTTCTCAGTGTTCGCCGGCGTAGGCGAGCGTACCCGTGAAGGAAACGATCTATGGATGGAGATGAAGGAGTCCGGCGTTCTCGACAAGGCGGCACTCGTCTACGGCCAGATGAACGAGCCTCCCGGTGCCCGTGCCCGTGTTGCCCTTTCAGCTCTTTCCATTGCAGAATATTTCCGTGACGAGGAAGGCCAGGACGTGCTCCTCTTCGTCGACAATATCTTCCGCTTCACCCAGGCTGGTTCTGAGGTGTCCGCACTTCTGGGCCGTATCCCTTCAGCCGTTGGTTATCAGCCGACACTCGCCACCGAGATGGGGGAGCTGCAGGAGCGTATTACATCCACCACCAAGGGCTCCATCACTTCGGTTCAGGCCATTTACGTGCCTGCCGACGACCTGACCGACCCTGCTCCGGCCACCGCTTTTGCCCACCTGGACGCGACAACGGTTCTTTCCCGCCAGATTGCAGAGCTCGGTATCTACCCGGCCGTTGACCCGCTCGACTCCACCTCCAGGATCCTCGATCCGCAGGTAATCGGTGAAGAACACTACGCCGTCGCACGTCAGGTACAGTACGTGCTCCAGAAATACAAGGACCTCCAGGACATCATCGCCATTCTCGGTATGGACGAGCTCTCCGAGGAAGACAAGCTGGTAGTTGCACGTGCCAGAAAGATCCAGCGATTCCTCTCCCAGCCGTTCCACGTTGCCGAAGCCTTCACCGGCTCCCCGGGCAAATACGTCGAACTCAAGGACACCATCAAGGGTTTCAAAGAGATCGTGGAAGGAAAGCACGACGATATCCCCGAGCAGGCATTCTACATGGTTGGAACCATTGAGGAAGCGTTGGAAAGGGCCAAAAAGCTGGCTGCCTGATAGTAGCGAGAGGTTTTACGGGCAGTGCGGACGCCTGCCCGATATCAACGATTTGAAATCACTCCTGATAAAAGGATGAAGATAGATGGCTGAAAAACTGAAAGTTGAGCTGGTAACACCATATAAGAAGGTACTGACCGAAGAGGTAGACGAGATCACTGCTACCGGTGCTCTCGGCGAATTTGGCGTACTCCCCGGACATGCCCCCTTTCTTACCTCGCTGAAAATCGGAGAGCTGTCCTTCAAAAAAGACGGCGTTGTTTCTCACCTGGCACTCAACTGGGGTTATTTCGAGGTTGAAGACGACAAGGTCACCGTGCTGGTCGAAACTGCCGAAAGGGCCGACGAGATCGATCTTGAGCGGGCCAAGGCGGCTCTTGGCAGAGCTGAAGAGGCATTGAAAAAATTGTCCCCTGAGGACAAAAGCTTCCGTATCTATGAGGCGGCACTGGAGAGGGCAGCGATCAGAATGCAGGTCGCAGCGAAGGCTGCCAGGAAATAACATGCAAAAAGAGCGGCCAAGCCGCTCTTTTTTTGTCCATAACCTAACATTCCAAAGGCACGGGGAACCGTGCCTTTTCTTCGTTCAACGAACATACGCAGGTTGGAACGTCCATACATCCAGGAGGAGCGCATCGGCGATGGGAATGCGACCATCCATCGGCGGGAATGCCATCCCAGCCGTCTTTGCGAACAGCGCATTTACTGCGGCGAGTGAGGTATTCAGCCTCTCAAGGTCGATCAGCGCGCTGCCGGGAAGGGAATCGATCCCCTGAAAATTGCGCGGGCAGAAATCGACCCGCCTCGACTCCCCCTCTGCGATCAGGATCGGAAGACCGTGGGTGCGGCAGATGAGTGGACGTGCGGCATAGAGTGCGCACAACCCGTCCATCAGAAGCGGACAGGGGGAGTCATCTGCTGCTTTGGCGGCCCGTTCGCGAAGATAGCCGACCTGATCAGACGGGAGCTCCTTGAGCGCGACAGCGAGGGCAACGCCTTCTACCAGCGAGAGTGTCAAATGCCGGCAGCAGCCGTCACAACCTGCATGGCAAGCGATATGGGAAGCATACTTCGATGAGATGACGGCGGCCAGTTCATCCACCTTGGCCAGCAATGACCTGTAATTGTTCAGAGATTCCATCCAAACCCCCCGTAATTTCATGCGAGGATACGTTTTCCGGCTGCAATGGTCAAGTGGATATGAACTTGCGATTTCTCTGCGATTAACCGTTTTCAGGTCGATATATGTAACAATATTCTGATAAAAGTTCCGCTAAGCAAATTGTGCTGCTACATCCCGAAAGGAGATCGAAGAATGTCCCAGAAAAAGCCCGAACTGAAATTCAAATATGTTTTCAGCAGCGACTATAACCCAGTATACGTGAACGGCGCCCATGGCGGCGTAACGCCGCGCGGCGAGTTGATCGTAAACTTTTACATGGAACGCCAGCCGTTGCCGGACTCCATCACCCATGAGATTGCGCCCAACGGCTCCATCGGCCCTGAGCTCGCTGCCGCCCCTGCCGACCTGGGGAGCAGCCTGGTCCGGGCCATCTCCTCAGGAGTGGTCCTGAATCACCAGACCGCCAAGGATGTCCATTACTGGCTCGGAGAAAAGATCAAGGAGATGGAGGCCATTCAACAGGCCAGGGCTGCCATGAGCACAGTAGCTGCTGGGGAAAAGTCCGGTCTCACCCATTGAGCCGGACAAAGGGGAATGATTGCCGCAGAGTGCAGAAAAATCGTCGATGGATGGCTTGATGTCGGTAGCTTCGCAGAACGACTGCCGGAGGTGGCGGCATTGCGCGGGGTGCCGCAGCCCGAGGAATTTTACGCAGAGGGTGACGCCTATGACCATGCGCTGCTCGCGGCAAGGGCTGTTGACTACGACACGGACCAGCGGGTATTCTGGGGGCGCTTCTGCACGACATTGGCAAAGCGGAAACGACCAGGTTCGTCCACGCGCCTTTGGCCATGCAGAGGCAGGGGCAAGGCTTGTTCCGGCGTTAATGCCCCGCCTTGGCCTCGCCGACCTGGCAGACGATGTGGCATGGCTTGTGAAAAACCACCTGTTTCACTTCTCCTGGCACCTGGAACCCGGCGACAAACTGACACGCAACCAGCGCAGATTCACGAAGCACCCCCTCTTCCCGCTCCTACTGGATGTCTGCGCCGCTGACGCAGCGGTTTCCCTGGGGAAAAGCGACAAGGGACGCACGATAAGTATGATTGCCGAATTGCTGGGAAGATGAGTCGACACATCCCTTCAGGAACGGATAGAAGGTTGCCACATGAAAATAATCAGCCGACAGTTACCAAATTCTTCCGGGAAAGGAACGGAATAGCATCATGGAATCCAGCTCAACAAAACCGGTTATAGCCGTAACCATGGGTGATCCGGCCGGCGTCGGCCCGGAGATCATCGCCAAGGCCCTCGCAAGGGAGGATATACATGCGGCCTGCCGGCCCCTGGTATTGGGGGACAGGGAAACCCTGGAGAGGGGCGCCGCCATCGTCGGAGCCAAACTAAATATCGAGACCATAGACCGGGGGGGGCCACCAGAAACGACGTCCCCGCGGGTCCTCCATCTACGTCCTCTTTCCGAACTCTCTCCTGCTGACCGGGAATTCGGCAGACCGGCCGCGGCCGGTGGGGACGCCATGTTCCGCTACATCACGGAAGCCGCGCGCCTCTGCCTCTCAGGCGAAGCGGCAGGCATGGCCACCGCGCCCATCAACAAGGAGGCGATGAACCGCGCGGGGCACAAATATCCGGGACACACGGAACTTCTGGCGGAGTTGACCGGGACCCGTGACTTTGTCATGATGCTGGCAGGCGACAGGCTGCGGGTAACCCTCGTCACCATTCATGAAGCACTGGCAGATGTGCCGCGACTGGTTACGCTGGACAGGGTGCTTTCGACCATCCGCATCACCCACCGCGACCTGCACCGGTATTTTCGCGCCAATCCCCGCATTGCCGTTTTGGCGCTCAATCCCCACTGCGGCGAAGGGGGCATGTTCGGCACCGAGGATGACCGCATCATCAGGCCGGCCGTAGAAGCGGCGCGGGCAGAGGGAATCGACGCCTCGGGGCCGCTGTCGGCGGATACCCTCTTCCACTTTGCCATTCAGGGGGATTACGACGCCGTGGTCTGCATGTACCACGACCAGGGGCTGATCCCGCTCAAACTCCTCCACTTCGACGACGGCGTCAATGTAACCCTGGGACTCCCCATAATCCGCACCTCTGTGGACCACGGCACCGCATACAACCTGGCCGGCAAAGGGGTCGCTTCGGAGAAAAGCATGGTAGCGGCAATCCTGATGGCAGCGGAGATGGCAAAAAAACGACGAACAGAAACGTACGGGAAAGTTTCATGAAAAAACTGCTGCTGATTGTGCTCGGGTTGGTGATCATCTACGCCGCCTACATAGGAATTTCCCTGTCGCTCATGCCTCCCATGGCGGAGCTGCAGGACCGCAAGATAAACGTTACGATCCAGGTGAAGGACTGGCACGGCAACTACCACCCCTTCATCGTCGGGCCGAAAAACCGGTACTGGACGCCGGGCGGAAGCATCCCGCCGGAGATGAAGTGGGCGGTCATACTTGCCGAGGACTCAAACTTCTACAAGCACGAGGGGATCGACGTTGGCGCGATAAAGAACGCCATCAAATATGACCTGGAAAAGAAGAGTTTTGCCCGCGGAGCGTCCACCATCACCCAGCAGGTGGCCAAGAATCTCTTCCTCTCGCGGGAAAAGACCATAACCCGCAAGATCAAGGAGATCGTCCTCGCCAAGAGGATGGAGCAGGAACTCACCAAGGGGCGGATCATCGAACTCTACCTGAACGTCATCGAGCTCGGACCGATGGTTTACGGCATCGGTCACGGGGCGCGTTATTACTTCGGGAAACCTGCTTCCGCCCTCACCCCGAGGGAGTGCGCCTTCATTGCCGCCATGCTCCCCGGCCCCCGGGTGGCATACAACCCGTACAAGAACCTGGGGAAGGTGCTGAAACGCTCCAACATGATCCTGCGACTTTTGCACAGCAAGGGGGTGCTCTCGGAAGCAGAGTTCTCGCAGGCCATGGCAGAATCGCCGAACGTCGGCCGGCTGCAGAAGAAGGTTGACGAAAGCATCAAGAAGGCGGAGGTCCTTTCCAACATCAGCAGCGCCAGAGAGCCCCTCCCTCCACCTCCACCGGCAACCGAAGAGAGCGGAGAAAAACCAGCGGACGTATCCCCGGTGCCGGCTGCGACGGACAAAACCCCGGAGAACGCTCCCCCTCAGGGGGGCCCCCCCCCGCCAGGGAATGGGAGTGAAAAGCCCTGACACTTCAAATGATATAATGCCGTTATATTTGCATCGAATTATCTCGTGGGCCCTTCAAGGGGCCCATTTTCATTCGGGCACCCCAATCCCTGCCGGGACGGACATTTTCCCACACACGCTCAATTTCACTTCAGTTTGAGTCCCGCCAAGCCGATACTTCTTTATACACAAAACAGGGTCCACCCTTGCATCTGCAGCTGTGCACACGGCAGCAAGAAAAGGCTCCGAAATTTAAAACATTATTATGAGGACGGTTGCAATCGGAGGCGGCTACAAACGCATTCAATCTGAACCCGAGGTGGCAATGATGGATACAACCGCAAAAGGCACGGTCATTGTGGTTGACGATGACCCTTATGTCCTCGACAGTACGGCATCGCTTCTCAGCGTCTACGGATTCACGGTCCGTACCTTCA
>DAIEGL010000131.1 GCA_027356255.1 Geobacter sp.
ACGTTGACGATATCGTCCACCGAACAGCCGCGCGACAGGTCGTTTACCGGTTTTGCCAGCCCCTGGATGACCGGCCCGATGGCTTCCGCTCCCGCTACCCGCTCCACCAGCTTGTAGGCGATGTTGCCCGCATCGAGATCGGGGAAGACCAGGACGTTTGCCTTGCCCGCCACTGCGCTGCCGGGTGCCTTCTTCTCGCCGACCTTGGGCAGGAGCGCCGCATCCGCCTGCAGTTCCCCGTCGATCTGGAGTGAGGGATCAATCCCCTTGGCGATTTCAAGCGCCTTGAGCACCTTGTCTACGTCCGCGTGTGTTGCACTCCCCTTGGTGGAAAATGAGAGCATGGCGACACGGGCCGGAACGTCCAGGAACGATGTGCAGTTCCTGGCTGTTGCCACGGCGATCTCCGCCAGGGCCTGGGCATCGGGATTGGGGTTGACCGCGCAGTCGGCGAAGAGCAGGATGCCGTTTTCGCCGAAATCCTGGTTTTTGGTGACCATGAGGAAGAACGAGGAGACGGTCTTGATGCCGGGGGCAGTGCCCACCGTCTGGAATGCCGCCTTGAGCACGTTGCCCGTGGTGCCGGTTGCCCCGGCCACCTCACCGCCCGCGTCCCCCATTCTCACCATCATCCCCGCATAATAGAGGTTGTCCTTGTCGGTCAGAAGTTTCGTCGCTTCTTCCTTGGTGAGCCCCTTGCTCTTGCGCAGTTCCACCAGTTCGTCCACATAGGCGCCGAGCTTGGGCGATGCGGCGGGATCGAGGATTTCAACTCCGGCCAGATTCACCCCTTTGGCCTGGGCCGTTGCAGAAACCTCTGCCGGGTTGCCGAGTAGTATGATTTTGGCCAAACCTTGTTCCACTATCTTTTGAGCGGCAAAAAGCATCCTCTCGTCATAACTTTCCGGCAGTACGACAGTTTGCAGGTTTTTCTTCGCTTTTGTCTTGATCTGCTCCATCAGGTGCATGTTCATTTCCCCCTTGCAGGTTTTGTAAAACGAGATTTGATTTTATAGCGCAAGCGGGGGGGCTGGTCAATAAAAAAAGCTTCTTTCCTGCATGGGTCGTGTTGTTGCATTTCCGGCGTCATTGCCCATTATGGCTTGCTGCACTCGCTCTTGATGTCGTCGAGGAGACGGCTGATCTCGTTGGACAGTCCCTCGATTTCAGTATAGAGCCGTTTGGATTTTGCCTTGTCGCCCGTGTTGCAGGCCACTGCAGCCTCTTTTGCGAGCGTATGAATCTTCTCGTGGGGTACGGCTATCGTCTTGTAGCTCTTTGAATTGGCGCAGGTATGCTTCCCTTCCGTATCGTACCATTTGCCGAACCGGCACGTATGGTGGTCCGGCATCTGAGCGACGTCCATTTTTTTCCCGCCGCTCATGCAGGCGCCGAGCTTATTGACGAAAATCCTGTGGTCCGTTTTTGCCATGTCGAGCATCTGCAGCCCGCTGACAACGGTCTTGAAGCCGGATGTGCTGTTTCTGATCTCTTCGTCTATGTGGCTCAGTTTGTAGACCGCCTGGGTCACCTCTTCTGACATCCTCTCCATCTGCACGGCTGCCGCCGAAGTATGCTCGAAATTCTGCGCCAGCTCCTCGGTGGTCGCCGACTGCTGTTCGATGGCGGTGGCGATCTGGGTTATCTGGTCGCGGGAATTCTGCACCGCCTCTACGATATGGTTGAGCGTGCTCCCCACCTCTTTGATGTAGTCCGTTGCCATGGTCACTTCGCCGGAGGCTTCGGCCATGGATTTTGTCGTCTGCTCGGATTCCTGCTGCACGGCGCCGATCTTTTTGGAAATCTCAGCGGTCGCCCTGATCGTCCGTTCCGCCAGTTTTCTCACTTCGTCGGCAACGACGGCAAATCCACGCCCGTGTTCTCCGGCCCGCGCCGCTTCTATGGACGCGTTCAGGGCGAGCAGGTTCGTCTGGTCCGCGATGTCGTTGATGACGGTGACGATGTCGCCGATTTCCGAGACGCTGGAGCTCAACCGTTCAATCATCTGCGCCAGGTCCACCGTGGCCCGGAACACCCTGTCGATGGTTGCAACCGCTCCGTCGGCAACATCCTTGCCGCTGGCCGCCGTTTTCATGGCATCGGCCGATGTGTCGGCGGCGGTGGCCGCATTCCGCGCCATGTCGTTGATGGTGTGGCTCATTTCCTCGGCTGCCGTGGCGATGCCGGTGGCCTGCAACGACTGTTTCTGGGCGGCTTCGGCCGTCTGCTCGGATTTTATCTTGACCGTGTCCACGATCTGCACCACGTTATTTATGGAGTCGAAGATCTGATTGATCATCTCGTTGAGGGAGACGGCCATCTTGTTGATGTCGCGGGCGAGTATGCCGAACTCGTCGCGCCCCTTGGCCTCGATGGCTATGCGGAGGTCGCCGTCGCTTATAAGACCGATCTTGTCTGTCAGGTCGGTCAGGTTCCTGGTGATGTTCTTGGCGACGAGCCAGGACATGGCCAGGATCATGAGAAACACGACAAATGCCACGAGCCCATACTGGCGCGATTTGCTCCAGAACAGTGTATCGAGGTCATCGAGATAGATGCCGCTGCCGACGATCCACCCCCAGGGCTCGAACCCCTTCACGTAGGAGACCTTGAGCACCGGCTTTTCGAAGCCCGGTTTCGGCCAGAGGTAATAGACGAAGCCGGCTTTTTCCGCCTTGACGGTCTTGACGAACTCGACGAAGAGCTTTTTCCCCTCGTTGTCCTTGAAATCGGACAGGTCCTTCCCGTCCAGTTCCGGCTTGTATGGGTGCATGATCATGGTGGGATGCATATCGTTTATCCAGAAATACTCCTTTTCCTCGTAGCGCATGTTCTTGACGGCGGCGATGGCAGCGGCCTTCGCCTCCTCCTGCGTCATCTTTCCGTCTGCCGCAAGCCTGTAATAATAATCGATGGTAGAGTAGGCGGTCTCCACCAGGTGCCGCGTCTTGAGCGCCTTTTCATCTTTCAGGTCGTTCTTGAGCATGACCAGGGACATGGCGATGATTACCACGATCCCTGCCAGTGCGCTGCCGATAATCAACCACAATTTTTTCCTGACTTTCAGATTGTTTAGCGACAGCATATTAAAGTCCTCCTGTTGTATCTTTACGCCCCGGACGGGCGCGGTTGATAAGCTTTTCGGCTTTGGGGGGAGAAAATTAAATAAAAATTTAAGATAGGGCGATGGGGGATGGGGTTCTTATGGCCGGGCCGGAACCAAACGGGAAAAGGGGATATAACCGGTTAAATCAGATTGTTAGCCGATTCTATCCGAAGATGTCAGTGGGAAATGCTTTTCGATGGGATAGGCTTGCTATCCTTCCTCCATGTCGAAATCCCGGTTGAGCACATGGACCTCCACCGGTTCGCCCTTGGCGAAGAGACCCTTTTCCGGGGGGAGAAAGGCGAGCCCGTCGGCCTGGACCATGCTTTTGAGGACACCGGTGCTCTGGTTGCCGAGGACGCTTGCCAGGTAGCCTTCATCGGCTGCTTCGAGACGGACGCGGAGCAGATGGAGCCTTCCCTTCTTCTTGCTGACCTCTTCCGTGAGCGCCGCTTTCACGGTCGGCCTTATC
>DAIEGL010000136.1 GCA_027356255.1 Geobacter sp.
CTGGGGCGTAACGGCCAGGGATGCAGGCTGCGCAACCTGCCACGGCAACGCCACAACGACCATCGCCGGGACCAATCCCGCCACCACACCCAACATGCTCTCCGGCGCACACAAGTCCCATATCGGCAATGCCTCCGCAGGAGGCGGATTCGCCTGCACCGACTGCCATGCCACAACCGTCAGCAGCGACACCGCCATCGCGGCCAACAGCTACAACAAGCACGTCAACAAGTTCGTTGATTACTCCGGTCTCTATGCCGGCAAGAACAAGAGCTGCGCCAACATCTACTGCCACAGCAACGGCAGGGGCACAGCAGTCAATCCGCCCACCTGGACCAGCGGTACGACGCTTGACTGCAGCGGCTGCCACGGCTCCACCTCCGCCAACATGACAACAGGAAGCCATAATGCTCACCTTGTCGCTGGCGCTACCTGTCAAAACTGTCACTGGAACACGACGCAAGCAAACAGCACCATCACCACCGTTGCCCAGCACATCAACCGCATCGTCGGTGTCAACCAGGGGAGTACCTTCAAATCAGGTGCCGTCAGCTTCACCGGCACCACGAGCTGTTCCAGCATTTCCTGCCACAGCAACGGCACCTCCGGTACGGCAACGGCAGTAACATGGGGCGGCACTCTCAAATGCGACGGCTGTCATCCGACCCTGTCGGCGGCTCACACCGTCCATGCCAGTCTCAACCTCGCGACCGGTGTGACCTTCTACAACTACACCTCCAACAAATCCACCGGTTCAGAGTCTGTCAACGGGGTAAAATACGGTTTCGGTTGCGCCACCTGCCACCCGCTGGTTGAATCGACCTACCATATCGACGGGTCGGTTGAGGTGCAGCTCGACCCGGCAACCGCCGGCGCCAGCGCCCTGCGCCAGAAGAATGCCGCAGGCGCGACCATCAATGCGGACAAGAGCTGCGACCTGGTCTACTGCCACAGCGACGGCAAGAATACCATGGCCGTGAACGGCAACGGCCATGCGCCTGCGTGGACTACCACCTTTGCCGCACTGGGTGGCGACCGCTGCGCCAAGTGCCACCTCAACTCGCCGCAGACCGGCGCCCACGACGCCCACCAGGTCGGCATTCACTACAACAACGTCTTCAACGGCACCTCCGGCAAGCTGGCGGCAGCGGCGTCCGGCTCATCCAGCCACGGCGTCGCCGGCCAGTCCACCACCATCACCTGCAACACCTGCCATTACAAGACCATAACGGTTTCTGCAAACGACCAGAACGCCCGCTGCAACACCTGCCATACAAAAGGGGTGAACGGCGCGCTGGTCAAAGGGAACGCGCAGATCGCAGACTTCTCCTTCCACGTCAACGGCAAAAAGGAGATCGCCTTCCCGACTACGCCGCTCAAGGTCATTTCCAAGGCCCAGCTCAGGACCGGAAGCTTCAGCAACTACTCCGGCATGTGGACCCGCAACAGTGGAATCTACAAAAACAGCGCAAACGCCTTCGACACCGCCAAGACGGCCCTCAGCGACAGCATGTACAACGCAGGTACAACCACCTGCGCCAACATCTCTTGTCACAACCTGAGAGCGGGTCAGACCGTCGTATGGACAGACACGACCGTCAGTTGTAACTCTTGCCACTCAAGTCTGTAAGGTATCAACATAGATAGGAAACGCAAGAAAGGCCGGGAAACCGGCCTTTCTTGCGTCTTGGGGGGAGTAATGGTTTCCTTTGCGTCTGGTGAGACACAAAGGATTGAGGCCGCTCCTACGGGAGCCAGTTAAGCGTTTGCCGCTTAAAGTCCCCCAGTGTCAGGATAGATGTCGCCTCTCCTCCGAACTTTTGTGTTAACCTGTGGGGCAAAAGAGAGAGGGACCATGGTCACCCAATATTCCGAAGAATTCAAGTCGAGCATAATTGCCAGGCTTCTGCCTCCGCATAATGTCAGCGTCCCCGATATGGTAAAAGAGACCGGGGTTCCTAAAGACACTCTGTACACCTGGCGTAATCAATACCGCAACAGGCAGGTTCATGCGAAGGCGAGCGGAAATGATCCGGCAGCCAGCTACAAGAACGAAGAGAAGTTGGCCATCGCCATCGAATCCGCCAGTCTAAACGAGGTTGAACTGGGTGAATATTGCCGACGCAAGGGACTCTACCCTGAGCAGATCGCCGGTTGGAAGAACGGCTTCGTACTCGGATCATCTGCCCCCCTCAATAAGGCCGAACGCGAGCAAATGAGGGAACAAACAGCGACCATTAAACAGCTTGAGAAGGAGCTGAACCGCAAGGATACCCGGCAGTCGCCCCGTATTGTCCGGCACGAGCATAAACTATTCTTATAACCACATTGCATGCCAAAGCGGGATGGGGATTGAAATTATCCAATAAACCATCAATAACCAGCTGAATATAAACGATACTTTTTAAATCCGGGGTTTCGGGATTTACGGGATGGGTGAATGAGGGTTTTGGGGAGGGGCAATTCCTTGCGGTACTTGTTGTAAAAAATTTTACAAATCCCCGTAGAAGCCCATGGGACAAGGGTTTGCGTTCTTGTAAAAAATTTTTACACATATCCGTAAACCCTTGTTCTGCAAGGGTTTGGAGTTATTGTAAAAATTTTTACACTTTCGATAAAACGGTAAAATTCCCTTTCTCAAGGGGATAACATCCGGAAATACGAAAGGGGCATGCCCCCGTCTTGCCTGACGGGACGACATGCCCCTTGAATAATCGATAGCCGGTGCCGGGCGACTTACGTGCTGAACTGGGTGACCAGTCCCTTCAGCTCCTCGGAAAGCTCGGCAAGCTGGGATGCGGCGAGGCTCACCTCCTGCGAGCTCTTGGCGCTCATCTGCACAACGTCAGAGATGCTCTGGATGTTGTTGCTGATCTCCCGGGTCGTGGCGGTCTGCTCCTCGGCGGCGGTGGCGATCTGGTTTATCTGCATGGTCACCCCCCCTATCTGGACGAGGATCTCTTCCAGGGCCTCCCCCGATTTGGCGGCCTCCGCCGTCCCCGCCTCCACCTCCCGCACCCCCTCGTCCATCGCCTTAACGGCCAGCCTGGTCTCTGACTGGATGTTCTTTATCATCTCGCCGATCTCCCGGGTGGCCTTGGTGGTCCGCTCTGCCAGGGCACGCACCTCGTCTGCGACGACCGCAAAGCCCCTCCCCTGCTCGCCTGCCCGGGCCGCCTCTATGGCCGCGTTCAGGGCAAGGAGGTTGGTCTGGTCGGCGATGTCCTCTATGGTGCCGACGATCTCGCCGATCTGCTCGGAGCGGTTGCCGAGGAGTTCCACCACCTTGGCCGAGTCCCTCACCTTCAGCGCGATCTGGTTCATGCCGTCCACGGTCGCCTTGACGATCTCGGCCCCCTTCTGCGCCGCGTTGCTGGCATGTTCGGAGCTCGTCACCGCCATGTGGCAGTTGTTGGCGATCTCGGAGCTGGTGGCGGCCATCTCTTCGCTGGCCGTGGATACGCTCCCGGCTTGGCTCACCACGTCGCCGGAGTTTTCCGCCGTCTGCCTGGCGTTTGCCTGGAGCTCTGCGGAGGCTGCCGAAACCTCCAGGGAGCTGCGGTTTACCCGCTCCATGATGACGCGCAGGTTCTCTACCATCCGCTTCATGGCGCCGTAAATGCCGCTTTTCGCATCGTCCAGCGATACGGCCAGGTCCCCTCGCGACACCCTTTCTGCGATCTCTTCGAGGAGCACCGGCTCTGTGCCGATGTGCTTCAGAAGCCTTCTCGTCAGCCAGACCGACACGGCGGAGATGCCGACCAGCATCACGAGCGTCACGCCGAGGATCTGGTAGATCCCCTTCTTCAGCGCCCGCAGGTTCTCGTCCGCCGCCTTCGCCACGATGGTTTCGATGTCGTCCACGTAATTGCCGGTGCCTATGACCCAGCCGAACGGGGCGAAGAGCCGGGAATAGCTCCTCTTGGGAAACGGAGTCGGACCGTCTTTTTTAGGGAACCAGTAGTCGGTGTAGCCGCCATCCGGCTGCATGCCGTTATTGATGATCTCCCGGATGAGGTATTTCCCCTTTGCATCCTGGATATTGAAGCGGTTGGTCCCCTCGACCGACTGGCCGAGCATGGCGACGTTCACCCCGTCGGTGGTGTCGGCCCAGACGTAGCCGTCCTGGCCGTACCTGATGTGCCGCAGCAGGTCGGCCCCCTGCTTTTTCGCCTCTTTGAGTGTGATTTCCCCATTCCGGCTCCTGTCATAGACTTGTTGCAGCATGCTGAGGGCGATCTCCACCTCGCTTCTGGCCAGGCGATCGAAGTCCGTATAGAGGGATTTCCTGTAAGAGGATATAAAATTGTTATACGCCGCAAAATACTCCTTCAGGAACAAGGCGCTCACGACCAGCGCCAGGCCGATGCTTCCCGTCAACACCATCAACAGTATCTTGGCACGAAAACTCAACTGTTTCTTCATCATGGGTAACCCTCCCGGATTGAGTTATGTCGGTAGTATCATTATCGGCCGCCCAGGCTACGACTTGAATATTATAAAACATGTTTTTATTATTTTTAAAACATGATAAGACTTTAAACTTAGCGCGCCCCGAGCGGAGCGTTTTGTCTGGGGAAAAGCAAGGGGAAGGATCGGAGATACGAAGGAAGGGTCGGGGAGCGCCCCCTCTGGGACTGACAGAAGGGGCGCCAATGTGAATGCAGCCTTAAAATCCCCCCCGGTAGAGGAGGAAAACGACGAGGGAGGCGCAGAGGCAATAAACGCCGAAAAACTGCCAGCGCCCCCGTTCCAGCCATGCGGAAAGCCAGCGCAGGGCGAGGATTCCCGAAATGCAGCTGAACACCATGCCGAGGAGGCTGGGGAAAAAGAGTCCGACCAGGTTCAAGCCGTGCGCCGACGTGGCCGCCTGCGACTTGAGCAGGCGCAGGACCTCGCGGGCGATGACCAGCGGGGTCAGGACGACGGCAAGGGCGAAGCTGAACTGCTCGACCTTGGTCCTGTCGATACCGAGCAGGAGGCCGGTGGAAATGGTTGCGCCGGAACGGGAAAAACCGCGGAACGGGAGGCAGAACCCCTGAACCGCGCCGATCCAGGAAGACTCCCTCGCCCCGATGGCGGTCGTCCCACGGGAGCGGATCCCCTTGAGCCCGGCATAAACGATCAGGAACCCCACCGCAGCCAGCGCTCCCGCCACCAGGCCCAGGTTGCCGAAGAGGAGCTCTATTTCCGCATGGGAGGCGTTCCCGAACGCGTATCGCTCGATGGCCGTTTTCAGCGCGATCCCCACCACGCCGGTCAGGACGGTGGCCAGGGCAATCTGCCCAGCGGCATCCCGGAAGAGCTTCCCGGAACCGAAGAAGCTCTCCCGCCACGATTTCCAGAAATAGAAAATCACGGCGAACATGGTGCCGGTGTGAAGCATCACCAGGAGGAGGGTCATCTCCGGGGTGGTGGGGTCGAGCCCCATCAGCTTTGCGGCAACGATAACGTGTGCCGAACTCGAAACCGGCAGGAGTTCGGCGCCCCCCTGGACCACGGCCAGGAGCAGGATCTTCAACAGGGTCATAGGGTTCAACCTTTCACTAAAAATGCGCCGGGACAAACCTGTCCGGCGCTCAATTGCCCATCCAAATTACTTCAAATATCGGGCGGTGGCAAACAAATTTTGCATGGCAATGCCGTAATATGCGGCCTCTAATCCCGGCCCTTTTTCCGGTGGCTGAGGATGCGTTGCGGACGAAAAAAGGCCGCACCCTTTGATGCGGCCTCCCATTGTCCCTTCCGCATTCCGCTTCAGACGGAAGCCGTTTCCGACAGCTTGAACCGCCCCACCAGTTTTTGCAGGTCATCGGCAAGGGATGCCAGCCGGCTTGCCGCACCGGCCGATTGTTGCGCACCGTTGGCGGTTTCCAGCACCACTTCGGTGATCTGCTGCATGTTGTTGCTGATCTCGCCGGTGGTTGCCGTCTGCTCCTCGGCAGCGGTCGAGATCTGATTCACCTGCATGCTGACTGCGTTTATCTCTTCGAGTATCTCCTTCAACGCCTCGCCTGACCTGGCCGCCTCGGAAGTTCCGTTCTCCACCTCATGGACACCGGCCTCCATGGCGCCGACCGCGCTCTTGGTCTCCTGCTGGATCGACTTGATCATCTCGCCGATCTCGCGGGTGGCGCGCGAGGTCCGCTCTGCAAGCGCCCGCACCTCATCCGCCACCACAGCGAAGCCGCGCCCCTGGTCGCCGGCACGCGCCGCCTCGATGGCGGCATTCAGGGCCAGGAGGTTCGTCTGGTCGGCGATATCCTCGATGGTGCCGATGATGGCACCGATCTGGTCGCTCCTCTCCCCTAGGCTTTCCACCGTTTGCGCAGTGCACCGGACCCGTTCGGCAATCCGGTTCATCATCGAAACGGTCCCCTCAACCACGGCAGCGCCGGTCAGGGCAGAGGCGTTGGCCTGTTTTGCCCCGTCAGTGGCGATGTTGCAGTTGTGGGCGATCTCGATGGAGGTGGAAGCCATCTCTTCGCCGGCAACGGCCACCGTCCCCGCCTGTGCAGCCACTTTCTCCGAGTCGGACGCCATCTGCCCGGCTGTGGCTTGAAGCTGCGTCGCGGCGCTGGACACCTGGTCGGTCGTCGAAACAACCGTGAGCAGCACCTTGTTGATGTTGTCGAGCATCGCATTGACGGACCCGGCGAGGTGCGCCATTTCATCCCTGGCCCGGCTCTCCATCCTCGCGGAAAAATCCCCGTCCGCAACTTTGCCGAGAAACTCGATCGTGGCGTTCAGGGGGCGCGTGATGCCCCCCATTATCCAGACAGAGACGATGACGATGAGCAGAATGCCGATCACGCCCATGGCAACGCTCAGGACGTTGGTTTCATGCTGGAGAGCCACATACTCTTTGCCGTCCGTCTTCACCTCGCCGGCAATGATGTCGGAGAGCTTCATCATGTTTTCCCGGATCGTTTCGACCTTTGCGTCGATCTGAGCATCCAGTTCCCTGATCTCCGGCGTGAACCCGGAGTTGCTTTTCAAGAGCGGCTGCAGCTTGTTTTCGTAGATGGCGATGACCTCGGTCATCGCCTTGGTCGCATTGTCGCACAAGGGCTTTTCGTCGGGCTGGTCGGCGATCTTTGCCGCTTCCTCCATGAGCTTCAGGCTGTTCCCCTTCGCCTCCTGCCACTCTTTTAACGCTTTTGCCGGGTCCCGGTCGATTATGTCGGCGGCTATCACCTGGTACATAATGGCGCCGACGTGGGACGCCTGCTGGAGCACCATGCTCTCCTCCGCATGGCCGTACCCCTTTTCCTGGATGGCAGCCAAGCTGTTCATCTGAAAATAGCCGATGCCTACCAGAAGGATCACCACAAGACTGGCCCAACAGACATTCAATACTAGCTTGGATTTGATGCTGAACGACATACTGCGCCTCCGGCTCACTGGATTTTGCACAGGATTCACTCTTGTGCGGTTGTCTTTGTTCTATCGGCACTGCTTGACCGGGCTTGAGCGTAAAGCCCGCATACACCACCCCCTGCTACTTTTTCCTCGACAAGCCAAGCTTCGAGATGACGCCCAACAGGTTTTCCTTGGAAACCGGTTTCACGATATACGCCGCCGATTGGGCGGAGCAGAACGATTCCATGGCGTCCTGGGTGGAATTGAGGGCGGTGAGCATGACGATCTTTACCCGGTTGTTAAGATCGAGCCCCCGCTCCTTTTCGATCGACCTGATGGCCTTTGCCGTGTCATGGCCGTTCATTTCCGGCATCATGATGTCCAGCAGGATAAGGTCGAAAGGCGCACCCCCCTCCTGGGCGGCAGTGAATTTCGCCACCGCCTCATTGCCGGTGGCCGCCTCTTCGCACTCGGCAATGTCTTTAAGCAGGGTGGCGACAAACTCGCGGCTGAACCCCTCGTCGTCAACAATCAAACATCTCATGCCAGTTTCCCCCTCGATAGAAATTTGATGAAACCGTTACTTTACGGCTACTCTTCCGAACCGGTGTCTGCCGCACTGAATGCCGCAAAAGCGTCCCTGAGCGCGGCATACAGCCGGGGCATCCCCTCCTGTTCGCCCGCTTTTGCCGCGGCCTCCATCTCCGCTGAGATCGCCCGGAGCACCCCTGCCCCGATGTTGGCGGCGGCCCCCTTGATCGAGTGCGCCTGCAGGCGGATCGCATCGACATCTCCCTGCGCCACCGCATCCCCCAGGGCATCCAGGTAGCCTGAAGCGGCGCTGGTGAACATGGCGACGAGCTTCGCCAGGAAGGCTTCCTCTCCGCCAAGCCTCTCCAGGAGCCCCTGCCGGTCGAATACCGGCGGGCTGCCGTCGGCAGCTTCACACGCTTCCGCAGCAAAAGACGGGGCGGCAACCGCCTCCCCTGCAACACGTTTGATTATGGTCACTACCTCATGCTCCCGGACCGGTTTGGCGATATACGAGTCCATCCCCGCCTCCCGGCAGATCGCCATGTCTTCCTTCATGGCGTTGGCCGTCATGGCGCAGATATGGACCTTCGGCCCCAGGGCGTGCTCTTTCCCGCGGATCGTCCGGGTGGCAGCCAGGCCGTCCATGACCGGCATCTGGACATCCATGAAGATGAGGTCGTAGCCACCCTCCTCCCATTTCTCAACCGCCTCCCTCCCGTTCCCCGCGCATGCGATGAGATGGTCTCCGGTCTTGGCGATGATCTTTTGCGAGATGAACTGGTTGATCGGCACATCGTCAACGACGAGTATGCGCAAGGGTCTGGCGGCACGGATGTCGTCATCGCCACCCTCCGGCTGCACGGCGATTTCGCCCGGTTCAGGGAGGCCGAAGGGGATCGTGAACGAGAAGGTGCTCCCCTCCCCCTCCGTGCTTTCGACCGTGATCTCTCCCCCCATGAGCTCGACGAGATTTTTGGTTATCGTCAGCCCCAGCCCGGTGCCGCCGTAGAGGCGGGTGGTGGAGGTGTCCGCCTGGGTAAATTTGTCGAAGACGGCGTCCAGCGCCCGGGGGGGGATGCCGATGCCGGTATCGGCGACCGAGAACCCGAGCGTTGCCGTCTCGTCCGTCCGCTCCGTTTGCGTGCACTCCACGGTGACCCGCCCCTCCGAGGTGAACTTGAGCGCGTTGCTGAGCAGATTGTCCAGGACCTGGGTCAACCGCACCGGGTCCCCCACCAGGGTTTCGGGGATGTCCGCGCCGAAATTCTGCGCCAGGGAGACGTTCTTTTCCCGCGCCTTCATGTGGAACGGCTGGATGGTCTTGTTCAGGTATCTTTCCAGGGAGAACGGCACCGATTCGATGGTGACCTTTCCCGCCTCGATCTTGGAGATATCGAGGATATCGTTGATTATGGTCAGCAGGTTTTCGGCCGAGATGGCAAGGGACTCCATATACTGTCGCTGCTCCCCCGAAAGCCGGGTGTCCATCATGAGCCGGGCGAGGCCGATGATGCCGTTCATAGGCGTCCTTACCTCATGGCTCATGTTCGCCAGGAATTCGCTCTTCGCCTTCGTCGCCTCTTCTGCCTGCACCCGCGCCGCCTCCAGCTCCCTGGTCCGGACGAGCACCTTGTTTTCCAGGTTCTGCAAATGCTCCTGGAGCATCTCGTACAGCTCGGAGTTCTCGACGGCATAGGCCGTATTGGTCAGAATGGCGCTCAGGGCGTTCAGCGTAGACACCTCGGCCCCCATGTGGTTCCCGTTGAGCATGGCGACGAACATGCCCCGGACGCCGGCATTGGTGACCAGTGCGTGCAGCACGAGGGTCTGCCCGCCGCAACGGGTGGGGACGATGACCGGGTGGTTCTGGTTGAGGGCCCAGGCAAACGTCCCGTCGATTATCCTGGCATCGACCTCCTCCTGCAACTGCGGACCGGCCGATTCCGGATCGCACACCGACAGGGCGAAACTCGCATCGTCCGCTATGCCGAACAACGACATCGCCGCGAACGGAATGAGCCTTCTCAACTGGCCGAACATGGCCATGACAACGTAGGATGAATCCTTCTCGCGGTAGATGTCGGACTGGAAATTGCTGCACGCGGCCAGCACGTCGAGGGTCCGCACGTAATTCAGGTTGGTCTCTTCGAGGAAGTCGATCCGTTCACGCAAGCAGCGCAACTCTTCCGCCAGGGCATCTCTACGCATCGTCGCAACTCCCGAAAAGCGCCTGGATCGTCTCGGCAAATATCGAGTCGATCTGCGTCACCAACGATGACAGGAAATAGGGGGAGAGATTCAGCCCGTCCCAGACCCGCGGGTCCAGGCGGGGGACGCAGATTTCGCCGCTGCCGCCGATCTCCAGGGCATGGGCAATGACGTCGGCAAAGTGCAGGATCGAGGCCTCCCGGGGATACTGTTCGGCCAGCCGGCAACGATGATGGCATGCGACCGGCTCCGCTATCCGGGGCGGGATTTTCCAGCACCGCAAGAGACTCCCCCCCACGTCGGCATGGTCGAAGGAGAGCCTCTCCCGCTCGCCCTGAAGGAGGAGCGTCCCGTTCGACCTGCACTCTTCGATGATCTCGCGGCACAGGGCTGGTACCTTGATGAACATGACCAGCCTCCCCACATCGTGAAGGATACCCCCGACAAAAAACCGCTCCAGGTTTGCCTCGCGCCGGCTGGTCGCCAGCAGGCGGGCAGTCAGCCCCGTGGCTATGCTGTGCCGCCAGAACTGCTCCATGTTGACCAGGTCCTCGGGAATTCCCTTGAAAACGTCCATGACGGAGACGGCCAATGCCAGCTCTCGGACCTGCTGTACGCCAATGATGGTCACCGCCTGGGTGATGGAGCCGATCTTCGAGTAGCAGCCGAAGAGAGGGCTGTTTGCCAGCTTGAGGATGCGGGCGGTGAGCCCCTGGTCCTCGGAGATGATCTTGGCGATATCCGCTATGGAACTGCGCGGGTGGTTGATCGCTTCGGAAAGCCGCGAATAGAAGAGCGGCAGGGAATGGATGGTGGAGACGTCCCGGGCCAGGGTCTCGGCGGTAAGGCGCTTGTCAGAGGGCATGGACCGCCCTCCTGGCGATGCAGATGCGCAAAAGCTCCTTCACGGCAGGATGGTCGAGGTCGTTGTGGACAAAAAGCGGCTTCACCGCCGCCTCGGCAGCGGTGACGAGATCCGGGTCCATCGCCTCGTGCTGGGGAGCCGCCCCCCCATCGCCATCGCCATCGACGGCAATGTCCACCTCCAGCACCCCCCAGCTGCGGAATATGGTCAGATGCTTTTCCGTCAGCTCGGAACCTTCCGGCAGGAGGAGCCGGCCGTTCCGGTCACAGACGTTTTGCTTCAGGACCATGCCGGGGGCCAGATTGTCTATGTGGAGAAGAGCCAAGGGGGTCGCTCCATAACCTTTACCACGAAGGGGAAAAGGGGGAATCGGCGTGGTCAGCGCCTTCGGGCAGATACACTGACTATTCGGCTGGAAACCTTTTTTCTTTAGCGGAGTTTTCATCCGGCCGGCCGAACGGAGAGCCCGGTCCTTCGCCCAAATAACCCCTTGCAAATTGCGGTAGCCGATGCTACACAGAAACCATGAAATGGTATAAGAAGCTCTTCACCCCCCTGTACGCCCTGATCGGCATCCAACTGGTCTGGATCCTGCTCGTCTTCTTCTGGATCTACTGGTTCCTCGGCCGCAGCAGGGAGTTCCGGGACCTGGCCCAGCACTACAAGCCGGAACTGAGCAGCCACGGGCTCAACTGGCTGGTGCTCGTGGAAGGGCTCCTGATGCTCCTCCTGATCCTGGCGGGAGTCTACGTCATCTTTCTCTACTGGCGGCGCCAGGCAAAGCTCTATCAGCAGCAGCGGAGCTTCATGTCCCAGCTGACCCACGAGCTGAAATCCCCCCTTGCCTCCATCCAGCTCCACCTGGAAACCATCAAGCTGCGCAACCCGCCGCGGGAAAAGATGGAAATCTTTCTCGACACCATGATGCTGGACACAGGGCGACTCAACAGCCTCATCAGCAACCTCCTGATGGCCACCCGCATCGAGTACCGGCAGCTGGCGGTGGAACTGAAGGCCGTCGACTTCTCAGCCTTCGTCAGGGATTACATGGAGAGGAAGCGGGGCGAGCTTCCCGAAGGTGGGAGGCTCGCCATCGAGACGGAAGAGGCCCTCGTGGTGGAAATCGATTGCGAAGGGATGGAGATGGCGCTGCGCAACCTGTTCGAAAACGCGCTCCTCTACTCCCCCGCATCCCCCGACATCCGGGTCGCCCTGAAAAGGAGCGGCAAAAACTGCCTCCTCACCTTTCAGGACAACGGCAAGGGGCTGGACAAGCACGATCTGACCAGGATTTTCAACATGTTTTACCGGGTGCGGACCACGGGTGAGAACATCCGCGGTACCGGCCTGGGTCTCTATATCGTCAAGTCGATGATCAACGCCCATGGGGGGAAAATTACCGTCACCAGCGAGGGTCCGGGGAAGGGGTGCACGTTTTTCATCACCCTGCCGCTCGCCGACCCCCTCGCGGACAAGGGCAGATGCGCATGAACAAAGACAAGCCGCACATACTGCTGGTCGAAGACGAAATCCACCTGGCTCGGGGGATCTGCTTCAACCTGGAGCTGGAAAATTACCGGGTCAGTCATGTGGAATGCGGGGAGGACGCCCTGGAGCGGGTCAGGTTTGAGCGCTTCGACCTCATCATCCTCGACGTGATGCTGCCGGGGATCAACGGCTTTGAAGTCTGCCGGGAGATCAGGCAGCTTGACGCGCGGGTGCCGGTGCTGATGCTGACGGCCCGCTCGGACGAGCGCGACCGGATCGCCGGTCTTGCCGGCGGAGCCGACGATTACCTGACCAAACCGTTCAATCTAAATGAATTCCTGCTGCGGGTAGGGGGCATGCTGCGCCGTTCGGCCTGGTACCGGCCGGAGCCAATTGAAGAAGGATACCGCTTCGGCGACAACGAGGTATTTCTACTCTCCTACCGGGCCAAAACTCCCCAGGGGGAGATCGACCTGACCGACCTGGAAGTGAAGATGCTGTCCCTCTTTTTCCAGAAGGAGGGGGAGGCGATCCCGCGCAAAACCCTCCTGGAAAGCGTCTGGGGCTACTCTTCCGATGCCGAAACCCGGACCCTGGACAACTTCATCGTCCGGCTGCGCAAGTATTTCGAGCCGGACCCGGCGAAACCGGTCTACTTCCAGACGGTGCGGGGGGTGGGGTACAG
>DAIEGL010000141.1 GCA_027356255.1 Geobacter sp.
GGTCCACCACTTCGAAAAAGAGGTCGGCCTCCCGCAAATGATAACCGCAGAGCAGGCTACATTCAACCCCACCGCCGAGCCCCATTTCGGTCATGCCGTAGTGGTTGAAGACGGCGGCGCCCCAGGCCGCTGTCAGCTCCCGGACGATGGCGTCAGGGACGTAGTCGGCGCTCAGAAGGACGCTCTTGATGCGCCCCTGCGGAATCCGGGCGGCGTCCGGGTGCCTGGCAAGCGCCAGCACCTGGACGGGAAGGCCGACAAGGCAGTCTATCTCTTCCAGCACGATCCGGTCAAGGACCTCCCCCGCATCCCGGACCAGACCGTGCACGATCCCCTCGACCTCCATGCGGCCGAGCCCCTTGACCAGCAGGTCGCCGACGCTGCCGGGGAGCTCGCCCGGCATCAGGATGAGCACCCGCTCCCCGCGCTCAACCAGGGTGGACATGCCGTGGTGGAAGAAATCCACCGTCTGCTCCAGCTCCGCCGCGGTGAAGTGGAGCCGTTTGGGTTGAGCCGTGGTCCCCGAGCTCTGGATGGTCACCACCCGCTCCACCTCGTCCCGGGAAACGCAAAGAAACCGGAGCTCATCCTCCCGCAGCTCCGCAGCAGTGGTGAAGGGGAGCCGGGCGACATCGGCCAAGGTTCCGAGTTCATCAATATTGAAGCCCTGAAACAGGGAACGGTAGAAGGGGCTATGCCGCCGGGCGTAATCCACCGTCTCCCGCAGCTTTCGCAACTGGTAGCGCTCCAGGGCGCTCCGGGAAAGCGGCTCCCGGTGGGGGACACCGATTCTGGACTTGATCCAAGGTTCCAGCGGCGTCAGCATGCCCGCCTCCGGTAAAGCGGCGCCCCCTCGGCGGAGGTCAGGTTGTAGAGACAGAACGGGATCATCCGGCCATCAGGGGACACTACGTGGATGCAGCACTCCCGGACCCGTTCCAGGTCCAGGTTCCATACGTCCTGGAAGGCCATGGCTGAAACGGCGAAGGTGTTGGTCCTGAAATCTTCCAGGAACGCGTCCAGCGAGGCCGGCTCGCGAGTCTCTCCCGCCGCCGGTGCGGCCCATTGCCGCGCCACGAAGGAGACCGCCCGGCCGGTCCCCTTGTTCTCCGGCTCCGGTGTGCCGCAGCAGCAGGCAGGGGCATGCTCGGTCAGTGGGCGCAGCCCGCCGCCGGGAAGGCGGAGAAAATTGCCGTGGAACGAGCAGAGCGGGTGCTCGCACCCCGGTGGCCTGAAGTGCCCCATCCGCATCAGCCCGCCGGTCTGCTCCTCAATGGCCCGCATCAGGTCGGGAAGGGTGAAGCGTGCGTCTCCCGGGGGTGGCTCGGGGTGGCGGCCGAAGTAAGCGGCGGGCTGAAAATGGACCCCGCGCACAACCGGCCCCAGCTCCAGCGCCAGGTTCAGGATGGCGCCCACATTCCCCGTGTTGACTCCGGGAACCAGGGTCGACACCAGCACCACGCCGAGGCCTGCGGCCGCACAGTGCTCGATGGCAAGAAGTTTTTCAAGGAACAGGGAGCGACCCCGGATCGCACGGTAGATGCGGTCCTCGGTGCCGTCGAACTGGAGAAAAACCGAAAAGAGCCCGGCCCGCTTGAGCTCTCCGGCATAATCCCGGTCGGCGGCGAGCCGCACCCCGTTAGTGTTCACCTGGATGAAGGGAAACCCCAGCTCCCGCCCCAGGGCGATCACGGCCGGGAGGTCGTCCCGGAGCGTCGGCTCTCCGCCGGAGAGCTGGACGATGTTGTGGGGGCCGCTCTTGTGCAGAGCGGTCCGGTACCATTCTTCTATGACCGGAAGCGAAGGGTCTGGCCCGGCCTGCGCTCCGGCATCGGCAAAACAGACCGGGCACGCCAGGTTGCAGCGGCCGGTGATTTCCAGGAGCACCGTGCATGACTGTTGCCGGTGCTCCGGGCAGATACCGCAGTCAAAGGGGCAGCCACGCTCCGTCCCGGCATGGTCCACGGAAGCCCGGACCGGCGTCTTCGGCCGCGACCAGCCGGAAAGCGACGGCCCACCCCGCCAGACCGTGGTCCTGAACTCGCCGTGCTCCGGGCAACGCTTGACGAGGACGACCTCGTCACCCTGGTGGTGTCGCTCGGCCGGAATGCGCGCCAGGCAGCGGGGACAGAGGCTTTCGGTGGCATCTCCCATTACTCTAATCCTTCACCTTGGTGACGTCGTATCCGCTTGAGGCCAGAAGCCCCATCACATATGCGTAGGTCTCCGCGACGACTGCCCCGCAGCGCTGCCGGATCTCCGTCCGGTCCCCCATGATCGCCTCGCAGGTGATGCCGCCGTAACGGCCGCCGACGGTCATGTCGAACCACACCTTCAGGTCGTTCAGCATGTACTTGAGCATCTCGTCCTCATGTTCGTCGTCTGTCCCCTTGCCGGCATAGAGGCCGAGGAGGCAGGCGGCGCCGGTCAGGGTGCCGCAGATTCCCTCCTCGGAGCCGTAGCCGTGGGCCAGTCCCCCCATGGCGCGGACCAGGTCGGGATTCTCCTTCCCCTGGGCCTCCAGGGCCAGGATCACCAGGATCTGGCTGCAGTAATAGCCGTTATAGCCGAGTTCCATCATCCGCATCATGGTCTGGTCCATGCTTCACCTCCCGTTGTCATGTTTTCCTAGCGATCATTAAATAGTATCCCGGCCTTCCCCCGGTGCAGGCAGTGGTGCAGCAGAATTCCGCCGGCGTGCCGCCGGCGAGTATCAGCCGCGCAGCCAGCTCCTTGAGGAGCCCGGTATGGTCCTCCCAGAGGACGACCGCGAAGCCGTTTTCGGAGAGCCGGGTTTCCAACTGCTCGCGGTCTGCCGTCCCCCGGTCGTACATGTCGCTCAGGATCAGATAACCGGCGGGGCGGAGTGACCGGTGAAACTCCGCCAAGGTCCGGAGCGGCTCAGATAAAATGGAGAGGACGCATTCGCAGAGAACCCCGTCCAGCGCCTCCCCCTGGACGGGAAGCGCCTCGGCCGCCCCCTCGGCCAGCGGCAGCGAGGGATTACGGACCAGCCCCTCGGCGATGAGCAATCGGGAGATATCGATGCCGGCGGCGGCGAAACCGTACCGGCTGCGCAGGTGCTCGACCGTGGCGCCCGCGCCGCACCCCACGTCGAGGAGCCTCGCCCCGGAAGGGAAGCGGCAGAACGCGACCCCCCGCTCGGTCAGCGCGAGCCCGCCAGGCCGGATCGTCGTGCCGGTTACCGCGCGCAAGAGGGGCGATTCGAACCCCCTACTTGTCCTCAAGGATGCGCTCCGCATCGGCCATCTTTCCGGTGGCCAGCTCCTCCGACACCAGGACCAGACCGCACCCCCTGCAAGCTGGGAGGTCCACCTCGAAGTTCCCCTTCATGTAGGTGAAACCGACCTTCACGATCTCCAGCGCCCCTCCGCAGGCGGCGCAGCTCCACTCTTTTGCCTCTTCCGGTCCGCTCATCCCATGACCCCCACGATCTTCATCCGGTGGCAGTAAGCGTTGTGGACCGTGAAACCGTTTGCTTCCGGGGTGTAATCCACCCAGAACGTAACGTTCTCCTGCTGATGGAAAGCCCGGTACTGACCGGTCTGCACGTTTTTAAGCCGCTTCCCGTTCCGCTCCGCATGGTGGATCACCTTTTTTATGTCGTCTTCCAGTATCCGCCGCTCGTCGACCCTCCGGCGCACGTCGTCGGTCATGGAAAGCGTGATGTTCTCGTGCTCCGCCACGTTCCCTGCCCCCTTCTCCCCCAGCTCCCGGAGGATCACATCCCGCACCCGGCCCCGGTTCGCCCGGCGCTCGGACCAGGAAATCCAGCCGCGCCCCGCCGGGTCGCCACCTTCCACGGCCGGGAAGATGAGCTCGATCAGGTGGCTCGCCCGCTTACCCGCGGCGGCCAGGTTGTCGCGGCACATGGCGCAGTATGCCAGGTAGTCGTGCTCTTTCACCTCTGTACGGTAGTATGCCGTGTCGGTCCCCTCCTGCCGCCGGGTCCTATACCACCCTCCCGGCGGCGAGAAAGGCTTTGCCGGAACGGCCGTTTGCGAAGCCTGCACGCGATGGGAGATCACGTCCGCAGCGAGCTTTGGATTGGCGTTGTACATGAGCCCGCCGAAGCCGCAGCATTCGGGTTTCTCGCCGGAAAGTGAAAGCTCGTCGATGGTGATCCCCAGCATTCCGGCGATCCGCCGAACGCTCTCCCGGGTCTCCCGGTCGTGGCGGGTGATGCAGGGGTCGGCGACGGCGACCGTCGCTCCCGACGACCCGCAGGTTGACCGGGGAAGCCCGGTCTCCTCCAGGACCTTCCAGATGGAGACGCTCTCCATCTCCGGGAGGTGCTCCATGAAGAGGCTCCGGCAGGTGGCACAGGCGGTGATGACCCGGGGTCTCCCCAGACGCTCCCATTCCAGGCGCAGCGAGCCTATCGTCTCCCGGAACAGGTCGTCGCGTCCGGCCCAGTAGGCGGGGGCGCCGCAGCAGCCGAGCATGACCCCGACCCCGCCGGAGAGCCGCTCCTTCAGATACCGGTAGGAGGAGAGCACCTCCGCCGGGGAGGTGGCGCAGAGCTGGCAGCTCGGGAAGTAGAGCCAGGCGCTCTCGTTTTTCCCCGGCTCGTGACGGCAGAGTGCGAACCGCTCGCCGCCGCTGTGGGCCATGTCCTTGAGCGCGAATTCGTGGAAGGAGGCGGGCATCAGCCGCTGCTCGTTCATGGTCCGGCGCGCCTCGTGGCAGAGGTCCCCCATGTGGAAATCGTTGGGGCAGACGGTCTCGCAGAGGCCGCAGCCGCTGCACGAGTTGACGAACTGGTTCTTCGTGTGGGCCGCGCCGAAGATGACCCGCTCGTTGTTGAAGACCTGGCGCGCGTATTTTTTCGGGTACCCCTCGTAGCGCTCAAGGAAAAGGCAGACCTTCACGCACTCCATGCACTCGCACTGGATGCAGCGGCTTGCCTCTTCCCGCGCCTCGTCGTCCGTGTATCCCGCCCCGGCATCACCGGGAACGACCCGGGGAAGAGGATCGATCCCCGCAATGTTCGTGAAGAGCCGGGTCGCGAACGGTCCCTCGTTCTCCCTCCCCGCCCCCATCTGCGCCTTCTGGATGAACCGCTCGATGGAGAGGGCACCCTTGCGCCCATGGAGCGCCTCGGTGACGGGGGACCAGGCGCCGCACCTGCCGGTCCCGCCTCCTGCATACACCCCCTCCCGACCCGTGGCGCCGGTGGCGGCGTCCACTGCGATCTCCCCGTTGCCGTCAACTCCCAGCGCAAAGTCCGGCCCGGCAACTTCCCGGTCAACGAAAATCGCGTCGAACTCACGGCAGATTTCCTCGAAGCCGGCTCCGTCGAGGGACTCGCCGAGGCGGATCTCCGCCTTCAGGGTCTCCAGGACGGAGAGTTCTTCGCGGATCACCTCCCGAGGCAGGAGGCTCTCGGGAATATCCCAGAGCGATCGGCCGAGCCGCTCGCTCCGGTCAAAGACAGTTACCTGGAATCCCTTCTTCAACAGGTCCCAGGCGGTGGTTAGCCCGGCAAAACCGGCGCCGACCACGGCGATCTTTTGTTCCCTGCGGGGCAAAAGTTGCATCCTCAGCTTTCCGGCAGCACTCTCCACGCAGCGCCGCTCCAGAAGACCTATGGCGATCGGGGCCTCCACCTCGCCGCGCTTGCACCGAAGCTCGCAGGGGTGGTCGCAGATCCGACCCAGGATGCCGGGAAAAGGCATGTTCCTGGCCAGCACCTTGTAGGCGGCCTCAAAGTCCCCGCGCCCCATCTCCTTCGCGAAAAGACGCGCGTCCACATGTATCGGGCAGGCCGCAGTGCACTCCGGCGGCTCCTCCTGGATGCATTTGTTTTCCCATTCCCGCAGCTTGTCTTGTTCCATTCCTTTACCGCCAATGTTTTTAAAACCGTTTCAGGCGGATAACTTCTGTTTTATCAGATTTGATCCGCGTGCTATTGCTGTTAAGGTTTTCTGCTTTGTCGGCTTTGTATGGAGGCGAACGCGGCGCCAATGCCGCGTCCGCCCCGTTACTGCTTCACTGCATTACTTCTTCAGGGTGTCGATGCCGCCCTGTGACATGTAACCACCTGCCACGGCATCGCTGACGTCGAAGGCCTTCTTTTCCGACTTCAATGCAGCCAGGACCTTGGCCGGATATGCCGGGATGGACCTGATGCGCACGCCGCAGGCGCTGTCGATGGCATTGATGATGGAGGCGTGCGGGGCTGTCAGCGGCCCCTCGCCGACACCGGCCTGACCGAAGGCGCCGTCTTTGCGCGGATACTCGGTGTAGATCAGCTCCATGTCATCGGGCACGTCCTTGATGAACGGGAAGCCGGAACCGATCAGGGTGGTGTGCTTCTTCAGGTCTTCGAAGTCTTCAGTCAGGGCAAGGCCGACGCCCTGGACCAGACCGCCGTACACCTGCCCGTCGACGGTGAGACGGTTGGTGATGGTGCCGTTGTCGCCTGCATAGGTCATCTTCAGCACGGTCGTCTTGCCGGTCGTGACGTCCACTTCCACCTCGGACATGAAGAGGGCATACATGTAGATGCAGAACGGCGCCCCCTGCATGTTGTCGTCCATGTGGGTGCTCGGTGTGGTCCAGCTCCCTTCGTACTTGACCGGGAGTTTCGCCTGTACCATCTCGTCGTAGCTGCGGTAGGTGCCGTCCGCCTTGCGCAGTGCATCGAGCAGCAGGACGCAGGCGGCATGGATCGCGTTGCCGGTGACCACGTTCTGGCGGCTACCGCCGGAGGGGCCGGAGTTCGGGTGGAGGCTCGTGTCGTTCATGCTGAGACGGATCTGATCCGCTCTCAGGCCCAGGGGGCGCAGGGTGTTGTGGGCGAAGGTGACCGTGCCGCCGTCAGACCCCTGGCCATGGTCCTGCCAGGCGTTTCCGACCGTGACGCTCCCGTCCGGGTTCAGTTCAACCCAGGCGCTCGAAGTGTCCGGACCGTCGAGACCGCAGCCGTACACGCCGAGGGAAACGCCGACGCCACGTTTCTTGGTTTCGGTGGAGCCGTTCTTGGCGCGCAACAGGGCGTCCTGGTACTTGGGACGCATGAGGTCGAACAGCTCCTCGAAGCAGAAGACTTCCGGGGTCTGTCCGGTCGGCGTGGTGGCGCCGGGACGGTAGATGTTCTTGTAACGGAGTTCGAACGGGTCCACTCCCATCTTCTTGGCCAGTTCGTCCATGAGGGACTCGGAGGCGAAGAAGCTCTGGGGAGAGCCGTAGGCGCGGAAGGCGGAGCCCCACCCATGGTTGGTGCAGACGGTGCGGCCGACGCCGCGGATGTTCTTGATGTCGTACCCTGCGCCGGTGAACTGTGCACCGCGCGTGGTTACCAGGTCGCCGAACTCTGAGTAGGGACCGTGGTCGCAGCTCCAGTCGGTTTCCATGGCGAGGAGCTTGCCGTCCTGGTCGGCGCCCATCTTGATCTTGAACCACATCGGCGAGCGTTTGCCGGTGTAGGTCTGCTGCTGGTACCAGTCGTAGCCGAGGAAACAGGGACGGCCGGTCGCCATGGCTGCTGCGCCGACCAGCGCCTCCAGGGTCGGGCTGAACTTGTAGCCGAAGGTGGCGCCGGTGGGGTTCTGGACCACGACGATTTCATGCGGCTCAACGCCAAGGCCCGGGGCGATCATGTAGAGGTGCAGATGGATGGCGATCGATTTGGAGTGGATCACCACCCGCTTCAGGTCATCGATGTAGGCGAAGCCGACATCGGGCTCGATCGGCATATGGGGCTGGCGCTGCAGGTAGTACTCACCCTCGACCACATGGGCGGCCTTCGCCATGATCGGCTTGGTGTCCTCCCCCTTGTTGATGGTGCACTCGTAATAGACGTTCGGCGTGCCGGGATGGATCTCGATGGCATCTTCGGCCATGGCGGCAGGTGCGTTCATGTAAGCCGGCAGCACTTCCAGGTCAACCTTGACCATTTTCGCCGCTGCCTTGGCGTTTTCCAGGGTATCGGCGCAGACGATGGCAACAACGTCGCCGTACTGGAAGATCTTCTCGTCGTTCAGAATCGGGCGATCCCAGCCGTCACCCTTGTTGGTCGGGAAGGTGATCAGGCCGGTGATGCGGTTCTTACCTTTGACGTCCTTGTGGGTAACCACCTTGAAAACACCCGGCATCCGCTCCGCCTCGGAGGTGTCGATGCCCTTGATGATGGCGTGGGAGACTTCGGGCTGCACCAGTGCGCACTGCAGGGTCCCTTCGGGGAGCTGGGTGCCCATATCGTCGCCGAAATCCCAGAGTCCGGTGACCTTTGCCACGGAGGTAGGCCTGGGGAAGCGGGAGCCGTAGATCTTACCGTCAGCCGGGGTCTTGAACTCGATGGCCTGATCGGAGATCTCGCCGCGCATCACCTTGGCGGCGTCCATCACCGCGTCGACGATCATGCTGTAACCGGTGCAACGGCAGGCGTTGCGGTACTTCTGGAACCAGTCGCGCACGTCCTCGCGGGTAGGGTTTGGGTTCTCGTCGAGCAGCGCCTTGGTGGAGACGATGAAGCCCGGGGTGCAGAAACCGCACTGCAGGGCGCCGTGGAAGATGAACGCCTTCTGGATCGGATGAAGGTTGAGAGGCGTACCGATCCCTTCGATCGTGGTGATCTTGGCCAGGTTTTCCACCTTTTTCATCTTCACCACACACGAGCGGACCAGCTTGCCGTCCATGATCACGTTGCATGCGCCGCACTGGCCGGTGCCGCAGCCGACTTTGGTTCCGGTCAGATGGAGCTGCTTGCGCAGCACATCGGACAGGAGTGCTTCCTGGTCAACGATCAGCGTTCTTTCGATGCCGTTGACGACCATAACCTTCTTAATCATATTATTTTCCTCCTTTGAAATTTAACGGGGCAAAAGCCCGGTTAATCCATGACTCAAAACTTCAACCCACCTTTTTGCGCCTTTGCGTTTGCGGCTTTGCGTGACCGAGGTCTAATGCCGGGTTTTTCCTCCGTGTCTCTGTGCCTCCGTGGTGAGGTTTGCAGACAATTACTTGCCGAAGCCGCAGTTGGGATAGCGGCATTCGATGCACCCGGAGCAGAAACCGCCGTGCCCCAGGCCGGTGAAATCCGCCCTGGTCACCGTTTCTCCCGCGAGTATCCGGGGGACGATCAGGTCGAAGACCGTGGCCTTGCGGTACATGGCGCACCCCGGCAGCCCGATAACCGGAACGTCGCCGATGTAGGCCAGCATGAACATGGCGCCCGGAAAGGTGGGGGAGCCGTAGGTGACCACCTTCCCGCCGGCGGCGCGAATGCTGGCCGGTGTCCGGTCGTCGGGGTCCACCGACATGCCGCCCGTGGCAACAATCATCTCGGCCCCCTCGTCGATGAGGTCACGGATCGCCTTGACCGTCATGGGGACGTTGTCAGACACGAGGATCTGCCGCAGCACAGTGCTCCCCAGTTCCTCGACCTTGCCCCTGACCACCGGTCCGAACTTGTCCTCGATCCGGCCGTGAAAAACCTCGTTCCCGGTGGTCACCAGACCGACCTTCAGGGACCTGAACGGTTTGACCGTAATGACCGGGTAGTGCTCCCGGCAGATCATCTCGACCTCGTGGATGTTGTCCTCTTCGGTAAAGAGGGGGATTATGCGTGTCCCGGCAATCTGTTTGCGGGGAAGCACTTCCTGGTTGGTGTGCAGCGTCGCAAGCACGATTTCGTCGATGGCGTTGATCCGGTCCAGGGCAGCCACGTTCACCTTGAGCAGTCCCCTGGTGACCGCGGTCATGGTTACCTTCCCCTCCACCGGCTCGCTGAACTGGATTCCCTCGCCGATCGCCGCCTTGGCAATCCTCAGCGCAGACTCGTTCTCGTGAACGAACCCCTCTTCCAGATCGAGGATGTAGATGTTGTCCTTGCCGAGTTTCAGCAGTTTGGCGACATCGCTTTCCTCGATGACATGCCCCTTTTTGAAGGCCCGGCCGTCGAATTCCCCCGGCACGATACGGGTGATATCGTGGAAAAGAACTCTGCCGACAGCTTCCTGGACCGGTATTTCTTTCATCATGATTCTGCTACCCCTTGCTTTCCTGACCGTTGATTAAACCGGATTTACGGCAACAAAAAACCCGCACCAATACCGAGCAGTTCGGTATCAATGCGGGTTTCGCTAAGTCTGCCTTTGGCAGAGGACGAAGTAAGCGCCTTAATATTTACGTTCTAGAATCTGTTTCTGGATTTTAATGGTGGTGATTGCACGCGTGCGCGCCTTCGCCACTGGAACATCTCCCCTCCAGATGGCTCTGCTGTACCGTCACCTCCGCCAGGCCGTTCTCTTCGAACAGAGCGACATTTTCGGCAACGGCCGGAGAATGTGCCTGGAAGACCTTGAAACCGCACATGTTCATCACCCGCACCGATTCGTCGCCGATACCGCCGACGATGATGCCGTCCAGCTGCCGGCCGTTGAGGGCGCTGAACGGACTGCAGCCGCCGTACGGGTTGCCCTGATCGCAATTGGCGATGACGGTGCTCTGCCGGGTCAGGGTGTCAACGATCACAAACAGCGGCGCCGAAGCGAAATGGCCGTAGATCTTGCTTTCTATTCCTTCGTCGGTTACCACGGGAAAACACAGCTTCATGAAAAAACCTCCGTATCCAAATCTCCTCCATGCTCCATGACCACGCTGTCCCGCTGGACGGCATCACCGGCCATAGAGGTTTTTAAGTGAATAGGTTCCACATAATGTACATTGCGACTTGTACTGCCCCAGATGCAGGTAGCAGAACCATGAGCCGCACTCGGTGCAGCTTTTTACGCGATAATCGTCTGAATCGGCCTCTTCACCACAGATTGCGCACGTAACCTTCGCCATCAACTTCTCCTCAGGTAATCGATTATTTGAATGTTTCGGTCTTCTCCAGGTAGCTGACGCCGCCTTCCTTGAATGTCACGACCACCTTGCCGCTGAATTTTTCGGGAATGATGTGCAAAGTCTGAAGCGTTTCTGACACCGTTTTCTTCCAGTTGTCCGGCTCGACATGACGATCAGGCTGTTTTTGAACCATGGATCTATCTAAAGCAAGGCGCGTCATTCGTCCTCCTCCATCACCGCATTTCAGCTGCCGCCGCTTTTCTGTCCGCATGCCGGCCCGGAAAACGCGTTACGATCACCCTGTTAGCACGGAACATGCCGTATACAAAACTGCGTTCTTTAGCAATGATTACACTATGATAATAAATCAATTAAACCCCCTGTTTTTGATTAGTTACGGACCCGTAACGTAGAGATGCCGGTGGAATCTCCGCAGGAGAACCGCCCCAAGATTAACCGTGCGCTAACTTTACGGAGCTGCTGTAGTGTGACAGAAATGATCGATCGCCTGCGTCTGTTGCTCCATTTTGCAACGTTATTATGTCAATCTAACCGTATACACATATTGAATTTGTATACACTTTTAAGGGTTGCTTCGGCAAAACCCAACTGATATAATATTTTTAAAACGCTTTTTGCTTTTTGGAGAATTATATTGGGCCGGTTTCCCCTCGTCAGCATGGTAAAGATCAAACGTGCGCGTGATTATTTCTTTTCGCACGGCACGGTCCCGGCCGGCCTGGTCCCGGAGATCATCGTCCGATCCTGGCAACGATCGGTAACCAACGGCGTGCCCGCAGGGGATGAGTTGAGGGACATTCCGGCGCTTTCCGGCGAGGAACTGGCCTTCTACAAGGAAAAGAGTCGCGACCTGCTGGTTCACTCCCTGCCGGTCATGGAGAACCTCTACGAGCAGATCATACACACCTCCAGCAAGGTGCTCCTCGCCGACGCAACCGGCGTCGTACTCCATTCCATCGGCGATCCGGACTTTCTCGGCAGAGCCCGCAAGGTCTCCCTCCAGCCCGGCGGGGTCTGGTCGGAAGAAGTTCGCGGGACCAACGCCATAGGGACGGCTATATTGGAGCAGGCCCCCATGGCGGTGCACAGCGCCGAGCATTATGTCGCCGCCAACCATTTCCTCACCTGTTCGGCCTCGCCGATTTTCGATCCGCACGGCAGGATTCTGGGGGTCCTCGATGTCTCCGGCGACAGCCGCGGGCACCAGCAGCACACCATGGCCCTGGTGCAGATCTCGGCCCAGCAGATCGAAAACCAGATGTTCTCCACCGGGTTCGAGCGTGAGCTGGTGCTGCACTTCCACGTACGCCCCGAATTCGTCGGCACCCTGTATGAGGGGATCATCGTCTTTTCCCAGGACGGCAGCTACCTGGCCGCCAACCGGATCGCCCTTCTGCACCTCGGCATCGACCGTTACCAGGCAGGATCGCAGACCTTCTCCACCTTGTTCAACGCTTCAATCGACACGATTTTCGAGCAGCCGGGACAGTTTGCCCAACCGGTGCGGCAGCTCCGCACCTGCACCGGAGTGACCGTATTTTGCCGGGCAAAAACAAGGTTGACCAGGTCGCCCAAAGGGGTCATCGTTGCCGGGAAAACGCCCCTTCCGGCACAGACCGGTGCAGGTGAGCGGCACCCCGTCCTGGAAGACCTGGAATTGGGCGACCCGGGGATGCAGAAGGTCATCGCCAAGACCCGCAAGGTGCTGGGACACGACATTTCGGTTCTGGTCGAGGGTGAGTCCGGTACCGGCAAGGAGCTGTTTGCCCAGTCGATGCACTACAGCGGTCCGCGTCGCAGCGGCCCGTTCGTGGCGCTCAACTGCGCCGCGCTCCCTGAGGGGCTGATCGAATCGGAACTGTTCGGCTACCAGGAGGGGGCCTTCACCGGGGCCAAACGCAAAGGGTATGCGGGAAAGATCAGGCAGGCGGACGGGGGGACCTTGTTTCTGGACGAAATCGGCGACATGCCGCTGCAACTCCAGGCCCGGTTGCTCAGGGTGCTGCAGGAACGCATGGTGTCACCGCTGGGGAGTGTTGAGGCGTACCGGGTGGACTTCGCCCTCGTCTGCGCCACCAACCGCAAGATTCGCGAGGAAGTGGCCGCCGGGCGTTTCCGTGAAGACCTCTATTACCGGCTGAACGGGCTCCTCATTACCCTGCCGCGGCTCGGGGAAAGGGTTGATCGTATCCCCCTGGCCCGCAAAATCGTCGACACCCTGACGGTGTCCAGAGGCCCAGTGAAGCTGAGCGGGGAAGTGGCCGAGATTTTCGACAACCATCCCTGGCCGGGGAATATCAGGCAGATGCACAACGTGCTGCGCACGGCGGTGGCGCTCTTAGGCCCCGACAACGAGATCACCGTGGAACACCTCTCCGAAGACTTCCTGGAGCAGTACCGGCCGCCGGCTGAAACTGCCGGCACTCTTACTGCGGATGGTCCCACCAGCCTCGACAGCCTGGAAAAGATGGCCATCCGGAAAGCGCTGGAAGAATGCGGAGGAAATATCACCGCAGCCGCCCGCAGGCTCGGGATCAGCAGGAATACCTTGTACCGCAAGTGGCAGATAATTCCCACCGAAGAAGATTCTCCGTAACCCGTTCTCCAGCGTCAAGTCCCCTTGTACGGCCATAAACCTAAAAACGGCAGTTGGCCATGGTCCGGCAGAGCGAATTACGCAATCTGCCGGGCAGCCCCGCGCGCTGACTTCTCATCCTTGCGGGTGTGGATCAGTGGCCGTGCCTGTGATGAAGGTCGGGCCGGTGCGCATGTGCGTGGGTGACCGGCGCGTGCCTGTGCAGATGCTCATGTGGCTCCGCGCCGTTACCTTCATCGTGCTCATGCAGATGATGCTCGTCGTGCATGTGCAGATGGCGATGGGAGAGCGGTTCGTGGACATGGACGTGACCGTGCATCTCCCGGTAGAGAAGCCCTATCCCGGCGAGCATGAGTGCAGCCGCATACCAGTACGCCATCGGCGGACGCTCGCCCAGTATGATGACGGAGAGAACCGTCCCGGCGAAAGGGCCGATGGCAAACAAGGTGCCGGTCCTGGCGGAACCGATCCTTCGCAACGCCTCCACAAACAGGACCAGGCTCATGCCGTAACTCATGGCGCCGATCAGGAGTGAACCGGTGACCTGGGAAACGGTCGCCGTGCCGGTGGAGAAGATGAGCGCCATGAGTGTGTTGAAAATCCCGGCGCCGAACCCTTTGATGCTGGCGAGAACCGGTGCGGACAGTTCCTCGATGTTGCGGGTCAGGTTATTGTCGATGCCCCAGAAAACGCAGGCCAGGACGACCAGCAACCCGGCAGAGGAGAAATCAAGGGCACCTTCGGTCTTCACGACGACGATGGCCGCGCCGAAAAGGATGAGCGCCTTGCTCCCCCACAGGGCCGGGCCTACGTGCTCCTTGAAGACCAGCCAGGCAATCAGCGTGGTCGCTACCGTTTCAAAATTCAACAGTAGGGAGACCTCCGAGGCGGTGCCGAATTTAATGCCGTAGACGAGCAGGAGCGGTGCGACAATCCCCCCGGAAATTATCGATCCGACCAGGGCGAGCCTTCCCTTCGGAGACAGCCTTTTCAGCTCCGCGATGGAATTTTTCCCCTGAAAAAACAGCAGTATCTGCAAACCCGCCCCCGCCCCAAGATACAGAAGTCCGGCCAACAGGGCTGGCGGCATCCCACCGATCACCATCTTGCACAAAAGAGGAGAAACGCCGAAAAGTAATGCAGAAATGATCGCAAGGAATTGCCCGGAAAGCATACGAATCCTCCCCCATGGGAAATCTGTTCAGGAAATGCTGAATATTGCCGTACCCATCTCTTGCTGAGGTCTTGCTGAACCAGCCGTCCAAATCCGGCGCAAATCCGGACGCTGTCTTTCGTGACTATTTACTATCAGGTTCCCAGTTGATCGATGAATGCATTGAATAGCCTGGTGCGATACTCCGACTTTCTGAGCACCATCGAAAGAGTTCTGCGGAGGTCGAGAGGTGATTGCACCGCAACCAGCCACTTTTGGTCAAGCTCACGTTCCACCGCCAGACAGGAGAGGCAGCTCACACCAAGCCCCGCCTCGACCGCCTTCTTGATCGCCTCGGTATGGCCCAGTTCGAGGGAAATGGTGAAACCCGCCACCTTTGCCGCCATGGCAGCTTCGAACACTTCCCTTGTCCCCGACCCCTTCTCCCGTACAATCCACGAAGCCTCGGCCAGCATGGCCGCATCGACTTTCCGCTTCTTTGCCCAGGGATGCCCCGGCCCTACGACTACCACGAGTTCATCGTCCCGCCAAGGGATATTTTCGACCCCGTTGGCATGACATGGTCCTTCG
>DAIEGL010000144.1 GCA_027356255.1 Geobacter sp.
CTCTTGGCAGCGACCGCCGCGGCCGGGCAGGCTTCGGCAGCAACGCTCATCAACGGCGCGGGCGCAACCTTCCCCTACCCGCTCTACTCCAAATGGTTTGCCGAGTATGCCAAGGTCGATCCATCCGTCAAGTTCAACTACCAGTCGATCGGCTCGGGTGGCGGCATCAAGCAGATCACCGAGCAGACCGTCGATTTCGGCGCAAGCGACAAGCCGCTCTCCGACCAGGAACTGAATGCTGCCGCTGCGGCGGGCGGCAAGCTCCTCCACATCCCGACCGTCATGGGCGCCGTAGTGGTGACCTATAACGTGCCCGGCGTGGGTAAAGGGCTGAAACTCACAGCGGACACCCTCACCAATATCTATTTCGGCAAGATCACCAAATGGAACGACCCCCAGCTCGTGAAGGACAACCCGCAGCTCAGGAGCATCAACAGGCCGATCGTGGTTGTACACCGCTCCGACGGCAGCGGCACCACCGCCATCTTCACCAGCTATCTCTGCAGCGTGAGCGGTGATTGGACCCACAGAGTCGGCACCGGCACCTCGGTCAGATGGCCGGTCGGTCTCGGCGGCAAGGGTAACGAGGGTGTCGCCGGGCAGATCAAGACCACCCAGTACACCATCGGTTACGTGGAACTGGCATATGCCTTCGAAAACAAGCTTCCGCTCGCCTTCCTGAAAAACAGGTCCGGCAATTTCGTAGAGCCGACCATTGCTTCCACCTCAGCTGCCGCAGCAGGGGCCGCCAAGTCCATGCCTGCCGACTACCGTATCTCCCTGGTCAACCAGCCGGGCAAGAAAGCCTACCCGATCGCCGGATTCACCTACCTCCTCGTCTACCAGCACCAGAAGAACGCGGCCAACGGAAGGAAACTGGTTGAATTCCTCAACTGGGAACTGAAGAAGGGACAGAAGATGGCCCCGGCCCTCCTCTATGCACCGCTCCCCGCCAATGTGGCGAAGATGGTTGAGAAAACGATCAAGACCATCAAGTAACAAAGCAGCTTGCCCGGGCAGGATCGCCTGCCCGGGTCTTTTTCTGCCGAAACTTTTATTGCAACCGCGTCACCATCGCGTTACAGACATGTGGAGGAAGGCGTGCCGCCAGAAGCAACCTCACAAAAGTGGAACATCAAAACCGGCCTGAACGGCGACTTCATCTTCAAGGGGATCACCGTCGTTTTCGCCTTCAGCATCCTGGCAATCCTGCTCATCATGGTCTATGAGATGGCCGGAGAGAGCCTACCCGCCATGAAAAAGTTCGGCTGGCGGTTCATCACGGGACAGGATTGGGACGCGGTCCAGGGAACCTTCGGCGCGCTCCCCTACCTATGGGGCTCGGTGGTCTCCTCCGTCCTCGCCCTACTCCTCGCAACGCCGCTTTCCATCGGCAGCGCCGTCTTCATCACCGAGATCGCGCCTAAGAAGTTCGGCGGCGTGATCGCCGCCCTGGTCGAACTCCTCGCCGCCATCCCGAGCGTCATCTACGGCCTCTGGGGGGTACTGGTCATGGCCCCCTGGCTGCAGCAGACAGTACAGCCCTTTCTCATCGACCACTTCGGCTTCCTCCCCTTCTTCCAGGGGGCACCATACGGGGTGAGCATGCTTGCCGCGGTCTTCATCCTGATGATCATGGTGGTGCCGATCATCACCTCCATCACCAAGGAGGTGCTTCTGGCCGTGCCCCAGAGCCAGAAGGAGGCGGCCATCGCCCTCGGCGCGACCCGCTGGGAAATGATCCGCATGGCGGTCCTCCCCTACGGCCGCTCGGGCATCCTGGGGGCGGTTATCCTGGGGCTGGGGCGCGCGGTCGGCGAAACCATGGCGGTAACCATGGTGATCGGCAACACGCCACAGATATCGCTGTCGCTTCTCTCCCCCGCCTACACCATGCCGAGCGTCATCGCCAACGAATTCGCCGAGGCGAGCTCGAAGCTCCACTCCGCGGCTCTCATGGAAATCGGCCTGATCCTGCTGGCGGTGACGCTGGTGATCAATGCCCTGGCCCGGCTGCTCCTCTGGAGCGTAACGAGGAAACAGAGCGGAGGTGGACTATGATGCGGAGTGTCGCCCTGCGCAAGACAAAAAACCTGCTGATGACGGCGCTGATGGTCGCTGCGACCCTGACGGTGCTGGTACCGCTCGCACTGATTTTCGTCCACATCGTCAAGATGGGACTCAGTTCCGTAAATCTCGACTTCTTCACCCAGATACCGAAACCTACCGGCGAGACCGGCGGCGGCATGGCCAACGGGATGGCCGGCTCAGCGGTGATGATCGCCATGGCCTCGGCAATCGGCATCCCGATCGGCATCTTCGGCGCCATTTACCTGGCAGAATACGGCGGCAGCCGCATCTCCACCGTCATCCGCTTTGCCGCCGACGTCCTCTCCGGCATCCCCTCCATCATCACCGGCATGGTCGCCTACTCCCTGCTCGTGGTGCCGATGAAGGGCTTTTCCGCCCTGGCCGGCTCCGTCGCCCTGGCGCTGATCATGATTCCCATCGTCCTCCGCACCACCGAGGAGCAGCTGAAGATGGTCCCCGGCACCCTGCGCGAGGCGTCGCTGGCCCTGGGGGTTCCGCTCTGGCGCACCAGCCTCAAGGTCACCCTCAGGAGCGCCCTGACCGGCGTCATGACGGGGATACTCCTCTCCATCGCCCGGGTGGCAGGGGAAACCGCGCCGCTCCTCTTCACCGCCCTGGGGAACCAGTTCTGGAGCAGTAAACTGACCGAACCAATGGCGGCGATGCCGCTGCAGATCTTCAACTTCGCCATCTCGCCGTACGAAGACTGGCACCGCCTCGCCTGGGCGGGCGCCCTGGTGCTGGTGACGGTCATGTTCACCCTGAGCCTGGCGGCGCGGTATTTCGGCAGAACACGTGAAAGGTAAACTGTAAAACCTTGGGAACCGGGACCAGGAAAGCTTTTGCCGATCCCAGATCCCAGATCCCGGTTCACACTTGACGATAGAAGCAACAAAAGTTGAGTTATCAATGGAGCACATAATGACGACAAAAGTAAAACTGGAAAACCTGAACGTCCACTTTGGCAACACCCACGCGGTGAAGGATGTCTCCATCGACTTTCCCGAAAACAGCGTCACCGCCATCATCGGCCCTTCCGGGTGCGGCAAATCCACGGTGCTCCGCTCCATCAACCGGATGCACGACCTGGCCCCCTCCGCCAGGGTGACGGGGAAGATCATCCTCGACGACGCAGACATCTACGACAAGGGGGTAGACCCGGTCTCGATCCGGAGAAGGGTCGGCATGGTTTTCCAGAAGCCGAACCCCTTCCCTGCCATGTCGATTTATGATAACGTGATCGCCGGCTACAAGCTGAACGGGAAGGTGAACCGGAGCGAGGCGGACGGGATAGTCGAGTCGTCGCTCAAGAGGGTCGCCCTCTGGGACGAGGTGAAGGACCGGCTGAAGACGAGTGCCATGGAGCTCTCCGGCGGGCAGCAGCAGCGCCTCTGCATCGCCAGGACCATAGCGGTCAAGCCGGAGGTGATCCTCATGGACGAACCGGCCTCGGCCCTCGACCCGCTCTCGACCCTGAAGATCGAGGAGCTGATCGAGGAACTGAAGGAGAAATACACCATCATCATCGTCACCCACAACATGCAGCAGGCCGCCCGCGTCTCCGACTTCACCGCCTTTTTCTACCTGGGAGAGCTCGTCGAATGCGGCGAAACGAGAAAGATCTTCACCACCCCGGACAAGAAACAGACCGAGGATTACATCACGGGCCGATTCGGGTAAAAGGCCGTGAATAGTGAGTGGTGAACTGTAAAAAACCAACGACTCACCAATCACCAATCACAAATGACAACTCACGAGGTTTATATGGAAAGAGAACATTTCAGCAGGCATTTCGACGAGGAACTGAACGAGATCAGGGAGAAGCTCCTTGAAATGGGGGGGAAGGTGGAGGTGATGATCGCCAACTCCATGAAGTCGCTCGTGGAGCGGGACTCGGAGCTGGCCGAACGGACCATCGCCTTTGACCACGAGATCAACCACCTGGAGATGGAGATAGACGAGAAGTGCCTGGAGGTGCTGGCGCGCCGCCAGCCGGCAGCCCGCGACCTGCGCTTCATTACCCTGGCGCTGAAGATCGTCACCGACCTGGAGCGAATCGGCGACCAGTGCACGGGGATCGCCAAGAGGGCCAAGGAGCTGAACGAAGAGCCGCCACTGAAACCGTACATCGACCTCCCCCGCATGGCCGAAGCCGCATCGGTGATGGTCAAGGAGGCGCTCGACGCCTTCGTCCGCGGTGACGACACCCTGGCGATCAAGGTCTGCAAAAACGACCAGTTCGTGGACGAGCTGAACGAGCAGATCCAGCGGGAACTCCTCACCTTCATGATGGGGAACCCCTCCACCATCAGCCGCGCCATCAAGGTCAACTACATCTCCAAGTGCCTGGAGCGGATCGCGGACCACGCCACCAACGTGGCGGAGATGGTCATCTTCATGGTCAAGGGGAAGGACATCCGCCATACCATCGCCTGATACGGCATCACAAAGGGGCGCAACGGCAGTTGCGCCCCTTTTGTTAAGGATATTCCAGCGTTACGGGGACGACTGCCGTGGCTTCGGGAGTGAGCGACAGAGCCGCAGCGGCGGACCTTGCAGCCTCTCTCGATGTAATCGTGTGAACTTCATTAAAACGTTTACCCTCCTGTAACACAACTTCCACATTTCCCTTCTATGATGGCCATAAAGTTTCAGAGAGGCGGCCATCATGGAAAATCCCCACCACGTCACCCACTGTTTAAGAGAAATCGTCAGGACGGCGGAAACTATCGATCCCGACCTGGCGGTAAACGACGTGCTGGAAATCTTCCAGAATAACCCGTCGCTCCTTGCGATACCGGTTGCCGACGGCGGGAGGTTCTGCGGCGTCATCAGCCGCAGGCTGCTCTTCTACCACCACCTGGGACGCCCCTTTGCCCTGGAACTCTACGGGAAAAAACCGATCAGGCTCCTCTTGGAGAAAAACTGCGTATGCATGGGACCGGAACAGGAGGTCGGCAACGCGCTGGCAAAACTTCTGGCCGTGGACCCGTCGCTTGAGACCGACTGCTTTGCCGTCACGGACGGGGAACGGTGCGTGGGGATCGTTTCCGTCTCCGATCTGATGATGAACATCTCCGCCAGTCAGGCGGTGCTCCTCGGCGCCCTGGAACGCCTCAGCGCCCGCATCACGGAAGAGGTGAGGAAGGCGGGGGAGATCCAGCAGGCGCTCCTCCCCCTTCCAGAGTCATCCTTCGGCAGCATCAAGGTCAGCGGAGGGATCACCACCTCATCGGAAATCGGCGGCGACTTTTTCGACTACTTCCCCCTGGCAAACGACAGGCTCGGGCTCGTGGTCGCTGACGTGAGCGGCCACGGCGTCCAGTCGGGAATGGTGACCACCGCCGCCAAGGCGAGCCTCCACACCCTCATCTCCATGGGGGTGGATACCCCCGCAGAGCTCCTCTTCGGCATGAACAACGCCATCCTCGCAACGGCCCGCCAGACCCTGCTCATGACCTGCCTGATCGCGGTGATAAATCCGAAGGAAGGAAGCCTCGTCATCGCCAATGCGGGGCACAACTTCCCCTATCTGTACAGGGCCGCAGCCGGCTCACCGGAGATGGTAGACGACGCCTCTGGCTTCCCCTTAGGCTTCGAGGAAAATTGCCGTTTCCGGGAATACGCCACCACCTTCGCCGACGGCGACGCCCTTTTCCTCTATTCCGACGGCATCGTCGAATGCACCAACGGGGCGGGTGAGGATTTCGGCTACGACAGGCTGGAGGCTTTTCTGAAGGAGCACGCCACCCTCCCCCCCGACATCGCGAGGAAACTGCTGCTGGAAGCGGCGGAAAAATTCACCGGCAGCCGGTCCTTTGCCGACGATGTGACCATTCTCATCGTCTCTTCGGCACGACCCCAATAAGGAGGCTATCTTGCTGTCAAACGACCCCATCCTGGCGCTGTTCGCCGATACGGAAGATGAAAATGCCTGGTACCGCCCATTGAGCACGATACCGGACATCATCAGAATAACCGCCGGCCGCTTTCTCCCCGTCACCCTTGAAAACATGCGCGGACTGGGAATAAATCCGCAGCTGGCGGTTGTTTCCGGTGCCCTCTATCCCACCGTGATGCCGGAGCTGATCGGGATGCTGAAAGAAAACTTCCCGGGAATAGAAGTGCTGGTGCTCTCTTCCACCTTCGCCCCCCTGCCGCCGATAGAACGGCTCATGGCCGACAAGGTCAGGCACCTGGTCATCGAACCGGTCTCCCCCGAAGGGATGCGCTCCCCGCTCCTGCGTGCCGTAAACGACCTCGTCCACAAAAGGAAATGGGAGATAGCCAAACATGTGCGGAAAGGGACGCAGATCCACATTTTCCAGCTCGCCTCTTCGGCCGATAAAGAGGCGGTAATCGGCGCGGTGGAAGGCGCGGTGAAGGGTGAAACGGCCGAACACGAACTGCTGCGGCAGAAGGGGGCGCTCCTGGCGGACGAGATGCTGGAAAATGCCTTCTACGGGGCGCCCAGGGGGGCAGACGGCGGCAAGATATTCAGAAAAGGGGAAAACAGGGGGCTCCTCCCCGGTGAAAAGATCGTCTTTCGGTTTGCCTTCGACGGCGAGACCCTCGCCATGGAGATGGCGGACAGCTGGGGGAGCCTCGCGCCGGACATGGTCATGGAATACCTGGCCAGGAACCAGAACAGCGCCGGTCTGCCGGAAGAGATCGGCGGGCGGGGGCTCTTCATAATCTGGCGGTTTCTCGACCAGCTGCACGTGGACATCACCCCCGGAAACCGGACCGTCGTCGGCGGGCATCTGCACGTGTCTTCCCCCTTCCCACCGGAAGCGCCGCGCGGCTTCCACATCACCATCACAGAAAAGGAGAAAATCAATGGATGCACCGTTACAGATCATTCCTAAACGTTTTCCACAGTACGATCACTTCGCGCTGAACGGCAACATCGACGCCCAGGCGGAAACACTGCTTAAAGAGCTCCCGGCAAGGGTCAGGCAGCCGCAGGTCACCATCGACTTCAGCAGCAGCGGCAGGATCAATTCCATGGGGATCGCGCTTCTCCTGCGCTGCTTCAAGGCCATCAGGGAGGAAAAACAGGCCGACATCGAGCTCGCCGGCCTCACCCCCATGAACACCATGCTCTTCAAGATGACCGGCATCTTCCTCCTGGCAACCCCTGCCAAGGGGTAGAAAGGGAGACACCATGAAACGTATCCGTTTGGGATTCTTTCGACTGGACTTTTCGGAGATGGACCGGCAGATAGCCAAGCTGAGGGCCCTGCGCGACTCATACCGTGCCGCAAACATCGGACATTACGGAGAACATCTGGCCGCACTCCTCAACGACTGACATACACCAGTAAGGCCGATTTCAAATCGAGGATGAAATCAAGGCGGCGAGGATTGAGGCGACGAAGGCGTACAAGTGCGTACGTTGAGGAGCCGAAGACGAGCCAACGAAGATAGCGCCTTGATTTGGAATTGGCAGATCATGGAGGGACAGGTGACACCCTTACCGCTCACCCCGCAACAACCGACCGCCCCCTATCAACGCCGCATCCCGCGGCTGGAAGATTCCTTCAGCGACTGCAGCTACCTGTTTTTGAAATTCAAGGAGCACCTGAAGAGCTCGGGGCACGCCTGCATAGTGGCGCTCAACTTTGCCGCCGACAGCCGGAGTGCGGAAACCGCGGGCAAATCGATTGCCCTTTTCGTCAGGATGATGGACAAACGGCTCACCGGGCGCATTGAAGGCGGTTACAAGGCTGCCGACGGCGAATATTTTCTGCTCCTCGTCCCTGACGGAGAGTACGGCGAGCGGCACTTCCACGAAGATCTGGAGGTGATCCGCCGGGAGCTTGGCCGCTATTTCTCCCTGAAACATGTGAAGAGAAAGGCGTTCCGCGATGGTGAAACGGCAGATCCCCCGTTCCGGCTCGACGGGGTATTCCTCTCCAACCGCGACGGAGAGAACGCCGACAACGCCCTTTTCAGGGCCTTCCAGGAGCTTTTCGGCGCCTCGACATCACCGGCGGCGCAGAAGAGCGCCGACCGGCGGGAAATAGAGGAGATCATCGCCAACGGCCTGATCACCCCCCTCTTCCAGCCGATCATCTCCCTGCATGACGGCTCCATATACGGTTACGAGGCCCTGAGCCGCGTCAGCAGGCCGAGCCGCCTTGCCGACCCGGAGCTCCTCTTCGCCAAATCGGGCGAATACGGCCTCACCTTCCCCCTGGAGAGGCTGTGCCGCAGAAAGGCGCTCATCAGGGCCAAAGAGCTGGGGATCTCCAGCCGGCTCTTCCTCAATGTCTGCCCTACCCTCCTCCAGGCAACCGACCATGAACGCGGGGTCACCGCCGCACTGCTGGACGAACTGGGGATCGAGCGCTCCAGCATCACCTTCGAGCTGACAGAGCGGACACTGATAGAGGATTACGAGCTGTTCAACCGGGTCCTCTCCTATTACCGCGAGCAGGGCTATTCCATAGCAATCGACGACCTCGGCTCCGGTTACGCCGGCCTGAAGATGCTCGCCCGGATGGAGCCCGACTACGTAAAGCTCGCCCGGTTCCTCATCTGCGACATCGACAGCTCACCCACCAGACAGGCCCTCGTCGAGGCGCTCGTCACCTTCTGCGGCAAGATCGGGGCAAAGGTCATCGCCGAAGGGGTCGAGCGCAAAGCGGAGCTGGACTACCTGCGAGACATCGGCGTGCCGCTCTGTCAGGGGTATCTGCTGGCAAAGCCCTCCGCCACCCCGTTGAGGGAGTAACTACCGTTTTCAGCGATAATCCACAGACAATTTTCCCTGCCGCAACACAGCCGTAACCCTCCCACTGCACAATGAGCAAAAACAGCAAGGAGAGGTTATGAACGCATCGGTTATGCCGTTTGTGCAGAAAACCCTGGGGAGCCACCCAGCCATCGCGGGTGCCGTCAGTGCCGCCACCGGCTTTATGCGCCAGATGGCGATCAAACCATTCATCCCCAGGAACAGGCGACGTGAATTCCTGCTCAAGGACCGGGTGGCAAGCCTCCATGCAAGCCGCGCACAGATCTTCAAGGAAAGGGGGAACGGTTCCACTCCCACCATTGTTGTCGGCGGCTTTGTCCCGGACGCCACAGAGCTGGTGGAATTCCAGCGCCCGCTTTTCAGGGAATACGGCAGCATTTACTACATGAACTATCCGCGCAACGGTTTTTCCTCAACCATGTTCTTCGCCCAGCTGGCCGACCTCATCGAGGACATCAACAACCGCGGCAAGAAACCGGTCCTCTTCAGCGTCAGTTTCGGTTGCGGCCTGATCACCCGCTTTCTCCGGGAAAACGCAGACAACGGTGCGCTGAGAATCAGGGGGGTGGTCATGGCCAGTCCAGTGCTCTGCACCGAGGACCTGATCCGGCCGGAACATGACAAGCGAGGGGGGGTCAGGATGCTGGAGAGCAACCTGAAACGGATATTCAAGTCAGACCCGGCGAAAAGTGAAGATATCAGTCGGCAGATCGACCGGGCAAGGCGCTGTTTCCAGGCGCTCTTCGAGACCGGGGCTGAAAACCGCCAACTTTCCGGCAGGCATCTCGCCATCCGGAACAAGATCATGGAGGTAATCGGCGCAACGTCTTCCTGCGGCGGCTACGAACGGGTCATGGCGCTCAAGCAGTTTGCCCGTCCCGAGGGGGACCGGCCGATCTATGCCGGCCCGACCCTGACCCTCCTGGCAGAGGAAGAGGAGAACCTGCTCGTCCCCACCTCGCCGACCCTGGCAGCACTGCGCGACCCGGAAATGCGGAACACTCTCTTCCCGCGCGGAAAGGTATGGGAAGTGAACTCACGCTCGTCGGGCGACGCCGTGGCCCACGCCTCGCTCATCTTCCACCATCATTGCTACAATCCCCTCATCGAATCCTGGTACGATAAACTGCTGGCGCCCGGGCTGTTTGCGGTGGTAAGTTGATGACCATGCCCATCGTTCGCGATCTGACCGCACCGCTTTTTAACAGGCTGTTGAAAACCGGCATGGCCATGGTGGCACACCGGTTTTCCGCACGAGACCCTTACGCTGCCCAGCGGGAGATCTTTGCCCAACTGCTCGCGCAAGGGAGCGCAACCCGTTTCGGGAAGGACCACGGCCTGCCTGAACTGGCCGGCCGCCCCTTTGCCGAGGCCTACCAGGGCTATCGGCAACGGGTCCCGATCAGGACCTACGGCGATTTCTGGAATGATTACTTTGCCGCCGCGTGCCGGGAAGAAGAAGGTAGCCGGCGACTCCTCCTGGAGAACGTCACCTGGCCCGGGAAAATCCCATTTTTCTGCGAAACGTCAGGCACCACCGCACCCAGCAAGTACATCCCCTTCTCGCGGGAGATGTTCGCCGCCAACCGGCTGGCGGCCCTCGACCTGACCGCCATGTACATCCATGCCAATCGGCAAAGCCGCCTCTTCCAGGGGAAACTCCTTTACATGGCCGGCAACACCGACCTCACCGACATGGGAAACGGCGTCAAGAGCGGCGACATGAGCGCCATCACCCTCCGCCACCGCCCCCCCTACCTGAAGCCGTTCATCGCCCCCGACCCCGCAACCGCCGCTCTCCCCTGGGAGGAAAAGCTGGAAAGCCTGGCGCGCCTCCTTCTTGCCGACCGGAGCATCAGGGGAATCTCCGGCGTCCCCCCCTGGATCATCCTCCTCCTGAAACGGTGCAGGGAACTGGGGGGGAGACCGCTCTCAGAGCTCCTCCCCGGCCTGGAGCTGATTATCCACGGCGGGACGAGCATCAAACCGTACCGGCGTGAATTCGTCGAGCTCTTCCCGCAGCACGCCCCCCATTTCCTGGAGCTGCTCCCCTCTTCCGAAGCGTTCATGGCCTTCCAGCTCTTGGGCGAAGAGCAGATGCGGCTCACACCCTACTACGGCGTGTTCTTCGAATTCGTCCCATGCGACGAGCTGGATGAAAGGGGGGTTCCGGCTGCGGATGCCGCCGCCGTACCCTTGGAGGGAATCGAGACCGGCCGGCGCTATGCGGTCATACTCACCACCTGCGCCGGACTCTGGCGCTACCACATCGGCGACACCATCCGGTTCACCGCTCACGCCCCCCTGTTCATGGAGTTTACCGGCCGCGACAAGTTTCTCGACCGTTTCGAGGAAAAGGTTACCCAGGGAGAAGTGGAAGAGGCAGTGGCCCGGCTCAACGGCGTGCCGGGGATCGACATCAGGGAATTCATGGTAGGTCCGCAGATAGGGGAACGACGCCACATCTGGGTGCTTGCCGTGGGGAAGGAAAGCCGTACCGCCGGCATCGATCTTGCAAAACGTCTCGATGCCGCCCTGATCTCCATGAATGCAGACTATGCAACGTTCCGCAGCCAGGAAAGGATCAACCGGCCGGTGGTGCTGACCGTCGGTGAAGAATATATTTACTCGTGGTCAAAGGAGGCGCGTGGCAAGCTCGGCGGGCAGAGCAAGATCCCCCATATCGACCCGACAATGGGGGGAGATCTGGTGAAAGACCTTGTGGAATACGGCGGCACCACATCCTGAACCAATGACAGGGCCAGTCAAATGCAATTTACGGAATTATCCTCGAACCTCTCCAAAACCGTCGTGAATCGTCTCAGAAATATACTGCAATGCGGGCTCACCCCACACAAGCTGGCTCTGACCATCTGCCTCGGGACCGCGGTAGGCGTTCTTCCCCTCTTTTGGGGATCTACCCTCCTGTGCGCCGCCCTCGCTTTCGCCTTCGGGCTCAACCAGGCAGGCATCCAGGCGGTCAACTACCTGGCCTATCCACTCCAGCTCGCCCTGTTCCTGCCATTCTGTCGCCTGGGAGAAAAGCTCTTCCCCTGGGGACCGGCGGTTTCAACCGAAGTACTGACCG
>DAIEGL010000167.1 GCA_027356255.1 Geobacter sp.
TTGGTGAACTCGGCGACGATCTCCCCCTTCTCGCTCACCGGCCGGGAACGGAGCACCGAGCCGATGATCTGCTGCCGCTTCACCATCATGAGGGCGAGATTGAGCTCGGCCTTGATGCCGCTCGTAACGCCGATGACAACCAGCCGCCCCTTGTAGGCGAGGGAGTTCATGTTCGGCGCCAGGTACTTCGCCCCGATATGATCGAGGATCAGGTCGACCCCCTTCTTGTTGGTGTACTCCTTGACGATCTCGCTGAAATCGGGCGTTTCCCGGAAGTTGACGACCAGGTCGGCCCCCAGTTCCTTGACCCGCTCCAACTTCTCCGGCGAGGCGGTGACAATCAGCTTCGAGTTGGGCGTCAGAGCCCGGCAGAGCTGGATGCCGGCGGTGTTGACCCCGCCGCCGCCGCCGTGAAGGATGGCGGTCTGGCCGTCCTTGAACTCGCCGAGGATGAAGATGTTGAGAAAAGCCGTGATATAGGATTCACAGACGCAGGCGGCCTCCTCGAAGCTCATGGAGTCGGGGATGGGCATCAGGTGGTTGGCATAGGCGACCGCGTATTCCGCGTACCCGCCGCCGCCGACCAGGGAGAGGACCCGGTCGCCGACCTTCCAGCCGGTGACGTTGGGACCGAGCTGCTCGATCACCCCGGCAACCTCCAGGCCGAGAATCTCCGAATCGCCCGGCGGCGGCGGATATTTCCCCTCCCGCTGCACCAGATCGGGCCTGTTGACGGATGTCGCCATCACCTTGACCAGGACCTCGTTCTCCTTCGGTGCCGGCTTTTCCGCCTCGCCCACCTTCAGCACCTCCACGCCGCCGAACCCTTCGAGCAATACAGCTTTCATGACAATCTCCCCCTTTGATGTGATTATAAAAAAAAGCCGCAGGACCCTTTCAACCGATCCGGCGGCTTTCGTTCAGCGGTAATCTGTTCCCGGTCATCCCCAAATGCATCGGCCCTTCACCCTGAAAATTGCGACGAAAAAGTAGTCATTAATACCACCGTATACAAAATCGTGTCAACATCTAAAGCCCGACCCGCCACACTGCCCCGGCACCGTATACAATTGTTTCTTGTGCTTATTGCGGTGTTATGCTAAAAACTCCCATTATCCTTCAAAAACGGGGAGGCAAAGAGACAATGAGCGATCAGGTCTGTTATACATTCGAGGCCGCTGTTGAGATGGCCGTATCGATGGAGGAAGAGGGTTTCAGGCATTACCTTTCGGCAATCCGCAAGGTGACGAACAAGGGGGCGAGGGAAATCCTCAAGGACGCCGCGCTGGATGAACTGGAGCACAAGCACCAGCTGGAAAGGGCCCTCCTTGAGGGGAACATGGCGGGTGCGAGTGAGTTGAACCGGCCGGTAAAGACCATGAACCTCAACTACGTCCTCGCCAAGAAAGAGCTCGGCGCCAACTCCGACGCCAGGGAAGCGCTGGCCTACGCCATACACCTGGAAAACGGATCGATAGATTTCTACAAGCGGATGTCCGAAGGGTGCGCCGGTGCGCCGATGGCGGCACTGTTCGAGCGCATGCTGGCAGACGAGACCCGTCACCTCCAGTCCCTCGAAGACCTCTACGAGGAACACTTCCTTACCGAAAACTGATCGCCGCTGCAAATATCCGCAGATAAAAAAAGGGATGGGCCATGAAGCCCGTCCCTTTTTTCGTCTGCCCTGCGCAACCGCGTCAGCCGATCGCGACGAGGCGGATATCGAAGTTCAGGTTCTCCCCTGCCAGGGGGTGGTTGGCGTCGATCGTTATCTGGCTGTCGGTCACCTCGGTTATCATCACCGGGAAGACACTGCCGTCCTGCTGGGTAACCTCCAGCTGTTGCCCGACTGCCGGCACCATGTCTGCAGGCAGGTCGGTCCGGGGGACCTGGGCTACCATCTCCTCCATGCGCGGGCCGTAGGCTTGGTCAACCGGGATATGGACTGATTTTGTCTCATCGATGCCCATCCCCGTTACCGCTTCTTCGAAGCCGGGGATCACCTCTCCCTCGCCGATGATGAATTCCAGGGGAGATGATGGGCAGCCGCAGTCGCTGTCGTGGCATTCGGACGAGTCGAACACCGAGCCGTCGTCAAGTCTTCCCGTATAGTGAACCTTTACCCTGTCCCCCTTTTTTGCCTGTGCCATTGTCTCCGCCTTTCTCATGGTAGTTGAAAAAACTGGCGAGACAATAGCAGATCGGTGGGGAATTTACCATCCTAACTTTCAATGCCGTCTGATCCGGCATCACTCCTTCAGCTGGAAGGCGACCTTGAGCACCACCTGGTACTCGGTGACCATGCCGTCGTCCCCCACATGGCCGCGGATGTCCCCCACCTCGAACCAGGAGAGCTTGTCGAGGGTCTTGTGCGCTTTTTTCAGGGCAGACTGGATGGCCGGCTCTATGCCGTTTTTCGAGACGCCGATCACTTCCACTTTTTTGTAAACCCTATCCTCACCGTACATATCCGCCTCCCGCTCCGCTTTAATATACTTTAATCATAACACTCCTCCCCACCCTGTAAAGGGGGACAAGGCCCGCAAATACCGGCTTCCCATACAGGATGAATAATGCTATTAAAATGGGACGAAGATTTCTAAAACGGAGCAGGCATGGAAACGAGGAACGGGGCCACCCTCTTTCGGGGACTCGTGGTGAACATAGAACAGATGGAGGTTCGGGTGGGGGCAAAGGGGTGGCACACCTACCAGATCGTCCGCCATCCCGGCGGGGTGGGGGTATTGCCGCTCCATGACGACGGCACGGTCACCCTGATTCGGCAGCTGAGACCCGCAGCCGGCGCCTTCATGCTGGAGCTTCCCGCCGGCCGGCTTGAGCCGGGCGAAGATCCGGCGCAGTGCGGCCTGCGCGAACTGGCGGAGGAAACGGGACTGGCCGCAGCCGGGCTCGAAACCCTCGGCCTCATCCACACATCCCCGGGCGTTTTCGATGAGATCGTCCACCTCTATCTGGCGACCGGGCTCACCCAGGGGGAGGCCGACCCGGAGGCTTACGAGGAGATCGAGACCGTCCGCCTGCCACTGGCGGAAGCGGTGCAGATGGCGCTCGACGGACGAATCAGCGACGGCAAGACCATTACGGCCCTTTTCCGGGCGGAGAGGAGGGGACCATGATTCTGAAGGGCACAGTGGGGGCCGAGCTGGCGGGGATGCGCCTCGACGACGGAGCAAAGGATCTTTTTCCGCAGCTTTCCAAGACCCAGATCCGCCGGATAATCGACTGGGGAGGGTGCACCATCTGCGAAGCCCTGGTGCGGGTCGCCTCGCGGACGCTTAAGGAAGGGGACCTGATCGCTCTGGGGGTAATGGAGCCGGAACGGTGCATCGAGCTTTCCTATGCAAGAGAGGAGCTCCTCTTCGAGGACGCACAATACCTGGCCGTGAACAAGGCGGCAGGGATCAACAGCCAGCGCACCCCCTACCAGCTGAAGGGGACGGTGGAGTACGCGGTCGAAACCTACCTGAAGTCGCTGGGGTCGAAAGAGCCCGCCAGGGTGATCCACCGCCTCGATCGCGGCACATCCGGGGTGATGTTCTTCCCGAAGGACAAGCGCGCCGCCACCCACATCTCCTTTCTCCTGAAGGAGGGAAAGGTGGAGAAGACCTACTGGGCGCTGGTTGCCGGCGTACCGGACGAAGAGGAGTGGACGGTGGACGCGCCGATAGCCAAGCTGAACAAGTTCCGCTACGGGGTGGCGCTACCCGGCAGGGGGGCGCAGACGGCATTTCGGGTCATCGCGGTCGGCAGGGGCGCCACGCTCATGGAAGCGCGCCCCTTCACCGGCAGGACGCACCAGATCCGCGTTCATCTCGCGCACAGTAACCACCCCATCATCGGCGACGCCACTTACGGCGGCGCCAATGCCGCTCGGATGATGCTCCACTGCCGCTCCATGGCCTTCACCACCAGGGAGGGAAAACCGGTCCGGGCAACCGCACCACCAGACGAACCATTCCGGAAGATATGCCGGGAGTTCGGCATCGAGACAGAGGGACTCTGAGCGTTCCATCAATGCCATACGCTACACATCTTAAACCAGGAGGAATTTCATGTTGAAAAGAATCACCGCCACACTCGCCGTACTGACTGCTGCCTTCGCCTTTAACTTAGCCGCTTGGGGAGCCGACCAGAACGGTGCCATAACAGGTACGGCGGCAGAAAAGGCGCCGGCACAGGCGCAGAAGACCGGCTGCAGCAAATGCAACCTGAAAGGCGCTGTAAAGACACAAGCAAACACCGGCAAAGCCGCAAAGCACTGCAAGGATTGCAAATGCAGCAAAAAAGGGAAGCCATGCAACAAGAACTGCAAGGATTGCCCATCCGCAGCGGATTGTAAGACCAGGAAAAATTGCACCAAGGTGACCAAGGACGGTAAACCGTGCCCGACCGGTTGCATCAAAAAGGCAGGACTCGCAACAAAATAGTTTGTTTTTGCGGCAAACCCGCACGGGTTTGCCGCATCCCAACGTTCAGGCGAGCGGCCACTTGCTCGTGTGCGCGTCGAATTCCGTTGCCGTCCCCGCCCCCTCCCTGCTTCGCAGCACCGCCCTTGCCGGGGCTCCATCCCCGTCCTTTATTTTCAGCGGCAAACAGATCAGCTCGTAACCGCCGGGCGGGACCCCCTCCAGGTTCAGCCCCTCCAGGATGACGGCACCCCGGGACAGGAGGAGCCGGTGCACCTCACCCCTGCCGTAGAAGCGCTCTATGGAAAGGTAATCAATGCCGACCAGCCGCACCCCCAGCTCCAGGAGATAGGCGGCCCCTTCCTCGGTCAGGTGGGCATAATCCTCGTGGAATTCCTTCCTTCCCCAGAGGGCGGAGTTGTCCGTCTTGAAGAGGAGCCGCTCCTCACCCTTCAGCGGGAGCCGCTTCAGCTCCCCCCGGCCGATCTCCGTCACCCCGTGCATCTCCACCACCAGGGCCTTCCCCATCAACAGGTCGAGGGGGAGACGGTCCACGGAAAGGCCGCTGTCGCTGTAATGGCGCGGAACGTCGATGTGTGTGCCGCTGTGGGTGGACATGGATATGCCGGAAACGTTGGCCGCGTCCCCCCGCTCCATCCTGGTTACCGGCTCGATCCTGACCGGCGGGTCTCCTTGGTAGGTGGGAAGTTCGGCGGATAAGGGCATGGTGATGTCGTAGATCTTCATGGCCACCTCGCGGCAGGAAAATGGGATACACCTTCAGTATACACGCCGGGAGCGGATTTGCATTCCCATTGACAAATCGGCCTCCTTATTGCTTAATGCTCTTGCGCGTTTGCGACAACTTCGAGGTGAGCATGCCTGAAAAGACCGCCGTACTCCTCCTCCAGATGGGAGGGCCCGATTCCATCGAAGCCGTCGAGCCCTTTCTCCTCAACCTTTTCTCAGACCGGGAGATCATAAAGATCGGGCCGGCCTTCCTGCAGCCGTTCATCGCCCGGCGCATCTGCCGCAAACGGGCGCCGAAGGTGGAAGGTTACTACTCGCAGATAGGCGGCAAGTCACCGATCCGCGAGCTGACCGAGGCACAGGCGCAGGCCCTGGAAGATAAGCTCGGCGGAAACTTCCGCTGCTTCGTCGCCATGCGCTACTGGAAGCCCACAACCATCGATGCCCTGGCAGCCATAAAGAGGGAGGGCATCTCCCGCGTCATCGCCTTCTCCCTCTACCCTCACTATTCGCGGGCAACCACCGGCTCCAGCATCAATGAACTGAAGCGGGTACTGGGAGAGGCCGGAGCACGGTTCGAGGTCAGCTATGTGGACCGTTTCTACGATCACCCCCTCTACATCGCAGCACTCGCGGCAAGGATCGAGGAGGGGCTGGCCCAGTTCGCAGACCGGTCGGAGGTGGAGCTGGTCTTTTCCGCCCATTCCCTCCCCCAGTCCTTCATCGACGAAGGGGACCCGTACCTCTCCCACATCCTGGAGACGGTGCGTCTCGTCGTGGAGCGACTGGGGGACGTGAGCTATCACCTGGCGTTCCAGTCCCGCGCCGGTCCGGTGAAGTGGCTGGAGCCCTCCACCGAGGAGATGATACAGAAGCTGGCAAAGGGGGGGTGCAATGAGCTCCTCATGGTCCCCCTCTCCTTCGTCTCGGACCATATCGAGACCCTATACGAGATCGACATCCAGTACGCGGAAGAGGCAAAGGGGCTCGGCATCGAGCAGTTCCGCCGCTCGCCCTCCCTGAACACGTCCCCCCTGTTCATCGACTGCCTGGCGGAGCTGGTGCGCAAGGCGGCGGAAGGCGAACGGTAGGGACGGGGTGACCCCGCCCTACGTTGTCACCTTCATCTGCTGGCTCCGGGCCACCAGATAGTAGACGATCCCCAGGATCAGGAGGGTGCCGGCCAGAAAGGCCTGGGTTTCCAGGGCGTCGTGGCGCAAGGTCGAAATCAGGATCTCCCGGATCAGCGCCACGATTATCACCCCGATGAAGACCAGGATGTTGAATTTCCCCCCCTTCAGGGTCTTGATCTCATTGTCCATCAACTCGATCATCATCCAGAGGACCAGGAGGGTGCCGAGCGCACCGAGGATACCCTTTTCCGCATCCCCCCGGAAGATGTGGACGATGTCCCAGCCGAACAGCCCGACTACGGAAATGGAAACACCGGCCAGCGCCACCACCAGGATCAGGTTGAGGCCGTAGGTGAAGCGCTCCGTGGCGTGGATCAGCTTGGACTCCAGCCGGTGCGAGACGAATACCTTCTTCAGCGCCTCCTCCTGGTAGGAAGCGCTCAGGATGTCCAGGTTGATGTCGATGATCCGCTCCACCGCGTTGCGGAACTTCCTCCGCACCTCCAGTTCCGGGTACTGTTCCTGGAGGAGCTCGATCAGGAAGCGGCGCACGATGTTCATGGCGGCGTTGACGTAGTGGGCACCCAGCCCCACCTGGACGTGGGCCTGGCCGATTTGCTGGAGGTTATGGAGATACTGGTTGTCGTAGTTCCCTGAAAAAAGAGCGATGAACCACTCCTTGTGGGTCGTCTTCAGCCTGTTGAGGAGTTGGCCCCCCTTGAGATGCTCGGCGGTTTCCGGTATCCCCAGAAGGAAGTCGTAAAACTCGTCCGCTATCCTGTCGGCATTGGCTGCCATCAGGGGGTGAAGCGACTTGAGAAGCTCGGCATCATCGTCGCTGAAGAAATAATGGTTTTTGATCTCCTGCATGGTAAGCATCGTGTCGTGTTCCTCCCGTCTGTTGTTTGCAGGCATCTAGTATATGGCAAATCCCCCGGTTTGCAATTTCGTATACGGTCATGGTACAAAGCGGTGAATAGAGAATGAAAAAACGGATTTGTACAATTTGCGGCGCTGAATTTGTAGAGGAAGCGACCAAGTCGGTCTTCGCCGAAGCGGGGGAATGGCTGGCCGCCGAAGTCTGGAAGGACGCCGGAGAGCTCTGTCCCCAATGTCTGGAGAACAGGGCGCGGCTGGCGATGATGTACCTGCACGAACACAACACCTGAGGTTCGAGGTTCGAGGAACGAGGTGCGAGGCCAGGGTTTTCCTCAATCCTTTTTCCTCGATCCTTTATCCTCGATCCTTTATCCTCGATCCTTTGCCCCGTTCCTTTTTCCCGACAGGAGGATGGATGGAAACAATAACCATAGACGGCATCAACCTCACCCTCGCCAATCCGGTGAAGCTTTCACTGAAATGGGTCGGCCAGGGGGAGCTTCTGAAGCAGCTCCTGGCTGCGTGGATGGTCATCGACGAACGGGACATCCCCTTCAACCCGCGCCTGATCGGCAAGCCGGGGGTGGGAAAGACCACCCTAGCCTATGCCGCGGCCCGCACCCTTTCGCGCCCGGTCTATCTCTTCCAGGCCACCATGGACACCCGGCCGGAGGACCTGATCGTCACGCCGGTGATCGGCCCTGACGGCAAGATCCAGTATGCCGCCTCGTCGCTCGTTTCCGCCATGGTGTCAGGGGGCGTCCTGATCCTCGACGAGGGGAACCGGATGAGCGAAAAGGCATGGGCTTCGCTGGCGCCGCTTCTGGACGACCGCCGCTACGTGGAGTCGATCATCACAGGCCTGCGCATCCCCGCCCATCCCGATTTCCGCATCGTCGTCACCATGAACGAGGACGCCTCCACCTTCGAGGTGCCCGAATACATCCACTCCCGCCTCCAGCCGCAGATCTACATCGACTTTCCAGAGGCGGACGAAGAGCTG
>DAIEGL010000182.1 GCA_027356255.1 Geobacter sp.
GAGGCGGACGCCACCTTCACGGTCCTCATGGGGGACCAGGTGGAGCCGCGCCGGGAGTTCATCGAGCAGAACGCGCTGAACGTGTCGAACCTGGATATTTAACTACAGGCGCAAGGCACGAGGCTCCGGGCACGAGGAAACAAAATCCGCTGCCCGGTGTCCAGTGTCTGGAGCCTTATTTTATGAGGACCTGCAATGCTTGAAAACGTGAACAAGACTGCCGTCAACATCGAAGACGAGATGAAGCGCTCCTACATGGACTACGCCATGAGCGTCATCATCGGCCGGGCGCTTCCCGACGTGCGGGACGGGCTCAAGCCGGTGCACCGGCGTTGCCTGTATGCCATGTACGACATGGGGAACGACTGGAACAAGCCGTACAAGAAATCGGCCCGCGTGGTCGGTGATGTTATCGGTAAGTACCACCCCCACGGTGATACCGCCGTCTATGACACCATCGTCCGGATGGCCCAGGACTTTTCCCTCCGCTACCCCCTGGTGGACGGCCAGGGGAACTTCGGCTCGGTGGACGGTGACTCGCCTGCAGCGATGCGTTACACCGAGGTGCGCATGTCCCAGCTCGCCCACGAGCTTTTGGTCGATATCGACAAGGAAACTGTGGAGATGGGGCCGAACTATGACGACTCCCTCAAGGAGCCGCTGGTCCTCCCCGCCAAGTTTCCCAACCTCCTGGTGAACGGCTCGGCCGGGATCGCGGTCGGGATGGCGACCAACATCCCCCCCCACAACCTTGGGGAGGTGGTGGACGGCATCATCGCGGTGATCCAGAACCCGGAGCTCACCTTCGAGGAGCTGATGGTGCACATCCCCGGCCCAGACTTTCCGACCGGCGGCTTCATTTACGGCCGGGAGGGGATCGTCGCCGCCTACCGGACCGGCCGCGGCATCATCCAGATGCGGGCCCGCGCCTTCATCGAGACCCAGAAGAAAACCGAGCGGCAGTCGATCGTGGTGACCGAGATCCCCTACCAGGTGAACAAGGCGCGGCTGGTGGAAAAGATCGCCGAACTGGTGCGGGAGAAGAGGATCGAGGGGATCGCCGACCTGCGCGACGAGTCGGACCGGGACGGGATGCGGATCGTCATAGAGCTGAAGCGGGACGAGAACCCGCAGATAATGCTCAACCAGCTATACAAGCAGACCCAGATGCAATCCTCGTTCGGCATCATCAACATCGCCATCGTCAACAACAGGCCGAAGGTACTGACGCTCAGGGAGACCATCAACCACTTCGTAGACCACCGCCGCGAGATCGTCACACGCCGTACCATCTTCGACCTGAAGAAGGCGGAGGCAAGGGCCCATATCCTGGAGGGTTTGAAGATCGCCCTCGACTGGCTGGACAGCGTGATCGAGTTGATCCGCGGCTCTGCCAACCCTGCAGAGGCGAAACATGGGCTGATGGACGGACTCTTCTCCGACGAGGGGTGGCTGAAGAAGCTGGAGCTCCCGCTTCCACCCGCCGCCGGCGAGTACCAGCTGCCGGTAAGGCTTTCCGACCTCCAGGCCCAGGCGATCCTCGACATGCGGCTCCACCGGCTCACCGGCCTGGAGCGGGACAAGATCCTGGCGGAATTCCTCGACATCCTCAAGTACATCGCCCGGCTGAAGGAGATCCTCGCTTCGGAGACCGAGATCCTCAACATCATCATGACAGAGCTGCGCGAGCTGAAGGATAAATTCGGCGACGACCGGCGTACCGAGATCGTCTCCCAGACCGCCGAGATCTCGCTGGAGGACACCATCGTCGAAGAGGACATGGTGGTTACCATATCCCACACCGGATACATCAAGCGGAACGCAGTGACACTGTACCGCGCCCAGCGCCGCGGCGGCAAGGGAAAGACCGGGATGAAGACCAAGGAGGAGGATTTCGTAGAGCAGCTCTTCATCGCCTCTTCCAAGGACTACCTGATGTTTTTCACCGATGCCGGCAAGGTTTACTGGCTCAAGGTTTACGAAATCCCCGAGGCTGGGCGCGCCGCGAGGGGAAAGGCGATCGTCAACCTGCTCAACCTGCAGGCGAACGAGAAGATCACCGCCATCCTCCCGGTCAAGGAGTTTACCGAGGACAAGTTCATCATGATGGCCACCAGGGGGGGCGTGGTGAAGAAGACCGGCCTCCTCGAATACTCCCACCCCCGCGCCGGCGGCATCATTGCGGTCAACCTGGACGAAGGGGACAAGCTCATTTCCGTGGCGCTGACCGACGGGAGGCAGGACGTGCTCCTCGCGTCTAAAAACGGCAAATCGATCCGCTTCAAGGAAGCGGAAGTAAGGACGGTGGGGCGCGTTTCCCGCGGGGTGAGGGGGATGACCCTTGAGGACGACGACGTGGTGATCGGCATGGAGATACTCAACGAGAACTTTACCGATTCCACGCTCTTCACGGTCACCGAAAACGGCTTCGGCAAGCGGACCGAACTCTCCGAATACCGCTGCCAGTCGCGTGGCGGAAAAGGGGTCATCACCATCAAGACGACGGAACGGAACGGCTGCGTGGTGGACATCAAGCAGGTCACCGATGAAAACGACCTGATGCTCATCACCGACCAGGGTAAGATCCTCCGGGTGCCGGTGGCCGGTTTCTCCATCATCGGTCGCAACACCCAGGGGGTGCGCCTCATGGTGACGGAGGAAGAGGAACGGATCGTGGCCGTGGCGCGCCTCGCCGAGAAGGAGGATGAGGAAGAACCGGAAGGTACTGCGGACAGCGGCACTGGGAACCCCGAGGAGGAATAGGGCGTATTTCCGGGGTGGAAAGCGGGACGCAATCAGACAGGTGACGCCAGGCATGAGAGAAGAAACGACGCATAAGCGGAAAAATATCGATACGACTCTGAAAGAGCGCCGCGGCATCCTTTCCCTACTCGAAAGGTTGAAGCAGGAAAACATCACCCTGGATGAAATGGAAGAGATCGGCGTCGCCCTGAAGAAATCGGGAAAACGCGCGCTCCGTCCGCTGGTAAGACAGCTGTGGCGGGAAAGAAGCGGCGATCTCATTTCCAAGTACACCTATCTCCTCGATTTTTTCGAAGACGACGTCTGGATAGACCAGCTCGTCCAAATAGCCCTCAAGCGGAGGGACCTGGACGACGACGGCAAGGCGGCGATGCTGGCTGCACTGGAGGGATACGGGGTGGACGTGAGTTCCCCCCCCTTTGCGACCCTCTTTGCTGGGGTCGGCGACCCATTCGGCCTTGCCGTACCGGAGGTACTGGAGAGGGGAGAAGAAGGGGTCGTTGCCTTCGTGGAAGAGTTTCTCCTCTATCCCAGGGAGATCCAGCTGATAGTCATCCGCGAGCTCCCATCGGTTACAGATCCGCGCGTAACAAACCTTTTGGATGCGCTGCTCAGGCTGGATTGCGGTGAATTGGTTGCCGCGGCCCTCACCGCATTGGGAAGGATCAGGGACGAAAGCTCTGCCTCCGTGTTGCAGCGCTATTTCTCGGAAGGTGACGATGCGTTTTCCGGGGTTGCCGTACGGAGCCTGCGGCGGCTCTCGTTCCTCGGGGTGGATGTGGGGAAAGGGGCGGCGCGGCCCTCCCCACTCCCCTTTCACAGGTGCTACGCGACCCCCCCTGATGGCGACGGCCGCCGCTCCCTGGTCATATCCCGACGGCAGGATGGGGAGACGCTCGCGTTCCTCTACCTCCAGCTGGACGAGACAAGGGGGATCGTCGGCGCATGGGGCAGCGGTGGCACCACGCCGGACAAGTTTGCCGAAGAGCTTGCGGAGCTCTGCGAAGAAGGGCTGGTGACGGTGGCACCGGACTATGCCCTCCTCCTGATGAGGGACGCCCTGTACCTGGGGAGGGAAACCACCCTCGCACTCCCGGCGGATTTTTACGTGCGGAGCAGCATGTTCCGCAGGGACGAGCTCGTTCCGGCCCCTTATACCCCCTCGTTTCCGGAGGGGAACCGGTGCCGCACCTCCCCGATGGGGTGGAGCGAAACGGACGAAGCGCTTTTCGACGACGATTTTTTTGCCTCCTGGTTCATGGCCAACGGCAGCGTTTACGATTTTGCCGAGGAATGGTGCGAGCTGGAAAAAAACTGCCGCGGCAAAGAGCTGGCCCAGGGACTGGAATCGATACTGGAGCGCTTCTGCCGCAAGCTTTTTGCTCCGGAAATTGACCTCATCCAGAGGAGGCTCCTGCTGGCCGCCGATCTGATGCGCCATGTGGGGAGAGGAGCGACGATCGTGGAAAATACGTTGGCCGTGGCGTCAAGCCTTGCCAAGTACGAGCTGCCGTACCATTTCCACCCCTTTCTGCGCCGCTTCGCCCTGGAGAGCATGGACATGGCCCGGGAAGCGCTGGCGGAAGGGTATGACCTGCGGCGGAGCCCGGCGGACGCATACGACGACTGGGACGAGTGAATTGGGGAGTAGAAGCGGGAATAACAATCTTCCCCGGCTTTTCAAAAGAGCCGGATCTTCGGAGAGGCAATGGCAATGCAAGAAAAGATAGGGGTGATCGGCGCCGGGAGCTGGGGAACGACCCTGGCAGACCTTCTGGCGAAAAAGGGGCATGACGTGACCCTCTGGGCCTATGAAGCGGAACTGGTCGAGGAGATGAAACAGACGCGCTGCAACGGGCTCTTTCTGCCGGGAATAGAGCTTTCGCCCCGGCTCGGATTCACCAACGACCTGGAGGAGGCGGTGGCCGGAAAATCGGTGCTCCTGTTCGTCGTGCCGTCCCAGGTGACGCGGAACGTGATCAAAGGCGCCCTCCCTTTCATATCCGGCTCCGCACTCATCATCAGTGCCTCCAAAGGGATAGAACTGGATACCTTGATGACGGTGTCCCAGATCTACGAGGAGATTCTGCCGCAAGGGCTCTACGCCCACTTTTCAGCCCTGTCCGGCCCGAGCTTTGCCCGTGAGGTGGCGCAGGAAATGCCTACGGCCGTGGCCGTCGCATCCGGCCGTCAGGATGTCGCCAGGCATGTGCAGCAAATCTTTACGACCCGATATTTCCGGGTCTACACGAACGACGACGTGATCGGGGTGGAACTGGGGGGGGCGATCAAGAATGTCATCGCCATTGCCGCCGGCATATCCGATGGTCTCGGGTTCGGCCACAATACACGCGCCGCCCTGATTACCCGCGGCCTGGCGGAAATGACCCGTCTCGGCCGCGCCATGGGGGCCCAGACTTCAACTTTTGCCGGTCTGGCGGGGATGGGGGACCTGGTGCTTACCTGCACGGGCGACCTATCCCGCAACCGCAGCGTCGGAATCAAGCTCGGCGAAGGGAGGCTGCTTGCCGAAATTCTCGGAGAGATGCGCATGGTGGCGGAAGGGGTGAAGACCACCGAGTCCGCATACAGCCTCGCCGCCAGACTGAAGGTTGAAATGCCCATAACGGAAAAGGTATACCAGGTGCTGTATCAGGACAAACCGGCGCGTGACGCGGTTCTGGAGCTCATGACCAGGGATTTGAAGGCAGAAGACTTTTGATGCGGGATCCGGCGCAGATCGGAGACGGTCCATGACGCTGCGCCGGAGAATAAGGCACGATACTTCTTCATAACGGCAAACCTGCAAAAAGGCACCCTATGCAATTTAGCCTGAGCATAAGAAGCAAGCTGTTTTTATCCATACTGCTGATTCTCCTCGTTTCCTATTCCACGCTCCTCTTTACCACCTTCCAAAGCATCGAAGCGCATATTGAAAACGATATCGCCAAGGGGCTGGAAGAACATCTCAACTATACGCGCAGCCAGTTCTTTACCCGTGCCGAACAGATAAAATACTCCCTCATGCAGCCGGTAACGGCCCCGCCGGTGCAGCAGCACCTGCGCGCCAGAGACGGTGTCTGGCTCAAGGACGCCCTGAGCCGCTGGCGGAAGGTCCTCCCGTTTGTCGACACCATGGCGATAATGGATGCCGGCAGGACCGTCGTCGCCAGGCTGAACAGCGGAAAGAGCGGCGACCGATACCAGCTCTCCGCCATAGTCGAGCAGGCGTTCCGGGAAAAAAGGGCGGTGATCTCCACCGAACTGGTCAGCAACTCCTTTCTCTGCAGTGAGGGGGACAGCGCCCATTGTCCGCCTCTCCCCCAGGACGGCGAAGTGATGATGGTAACGGTCGCCATCCCTGTCATTGCCCCGGACGGCACTATCCTGGGTGGGGTGGTGGCCGGCGACAAGATCAACAACGACATCAATCTCTCGTTCCAGATGCAGGAGATCTTCGGCGAAGATGTGGAGGTTACCGTTACCCAGCGTGGGTTGAGGATCGTGAGCAGCCGAGCCGATTCATCCTTCCCCGCCACCCTCGACCCGACCGTCCTGGAACGGCTGGAAAAGGGGTACTCCTACCGGGGCGAGACGGAGATAGGAGACAGGTCGTACGAGACGCTGTTCGAGCCGCTCACCAACAGCAGGGGGGAGTTCGTCGGTTCCCTCTCCATCGCCCTCTCCATGGATAACCTGCGCAGGGTAAGGCAGGACAGCCTGAGGAACATCCTCACCTCCGCGGTTGTCGGCATCCTGCTGTCATTCGCCATAGCGTTCGTGGCCGCGCGGCGATTAACCGGCCCCCTGCGCGAGCTTGCCCGGGGTGCGCGGATGATAGAGGCGGGAGAGCTGAACCAGCGGGTCACGGTCAAGAACCGGGACGAAGTGGGAGTGCTGGCCGGTTCCTTCAACCGGATGGCAAGTGCTCTTGCCGAGCGGGACGGCATCATATCCAGGAAGAACCAGGACCTTCAGGAGCTGAACGAACTCCTGGAGAAAAAGGTGACGACGAGGACCGCCGAACTGAGCATGGAGATGGGAAGGCTCGAAACCATCCTGACCAGTATGGCGGAGGGGGTGCTGGTCACCGACAAGGAGAACCGGGTAATACTTTTCAATCCGGCGGCGCAGAATATCTTCGACCTCGTTCCGTTCCGGGTGGTCGGACAACCGATCGAGCAGGTATGTGCGGTGGGGGAGTTCTCCCTGCTGCTCGGCTGCATTCGCGAGATCAGGGAGTCCGGCGAGCCGGACGCATGCAGGCAGGAGGAGATGGAGGTAAAAGGGAAGAAGCTGAAAATCAACCTCTGCCCCATGACGGACGATGCGGGAGAATTTGCCGGGGTCGTCATGTCGATCCGCGATGTTACGGCCGAGGAAGAGGTGGACAGGATGAAGACCGACTTCATTTCAACGGTCTCCCATGAACTGAAGACACCCCTGACATCGATGAAGGGTTCCCTGCAACTCCTCCTGAATCGCGGCAAGTGGCTGACCGATACCGAGCGGCAGCTCCTATCCGTCTGCCTGCGCAACACCCAGCGCCTTATCAGGTTGATCAGCGAAATTCTCGACATATCGAAGATAGAATCGGGTGGGATGGAATTCAATTTCAAGCCGCTTTCCATGGGAGAGCTGGTGGTCTACGCGGCGGAAGAGATCAAGACCCTGGCCCTGAGCCGCAACATTTCCATCGTAAACAGCGTCGGGGACCATCTCCCCATGGTTCTGGGAGATCCGGACAGGTTGATCCAGGTTTTGACCAACCTCCTTTCCAACGCGGTGAAGTTCTCGCCGGAAGGGAAGGTCGTCATGGTGCTGGCGGAGAGAGAGGGGCATTACCTGTCCGTTTCCGTGGCGGACCGGGGGAAGGTGATCCAGTGGGCCGACCGCGAGAAGCTCTTCAAGAAATTCCAGCAGCTGAACGGTTCCGACCAGCAGCAGGGTGGGACTGGCCTGGGGCTTGCAATCTGCAAGGAGATAATCGAGAAGCATCACGGCAGAATCTATTACAATGCCGGAAAGGAAGGCGGCAACGTTTTCACCTTTACGGTTCCCATATTTGAGGAGGATCATGGAAAAGGACAAGATTCTCATAGTTGACGATGAACCCGATATCGCCCTGATCCTCAAGCTGCAACTTGAGGATGCCGGATACAGGACGGTTGGTGCCAGGGACGGGGTGGAGGCCATCGATGCGATTGCCAGGGGAAAATTTGCCCTGGTCCTTCTCGACATCAAGATGCCGCGCATGGACGGCATGCAGGTCCTGGCACGGGTCCAGAGCGATTATCCCGATGTGGCGGTGGTGATGATGACGGCCCACGGCAGCGAGGACATCGCCGTCGAAGCCATGAAAAGAGGCGCCTTCGACTACATCTCCAAGCCGTTTTCCAGCGAGGATGTGCTCCAGAAGGTCAAGCGCGCCATTCAGCTGAACACGGCGCGGCAGGAAAACATCAGGCTGCAGCGCCAGTTGGACGAGGAGCGGCAGAAGATGGAGGCGATTCTCCAGGGGATGGCCGATCTTCTCCTTGCCGTAGACGACCGGGGACGGATCATCACCACCAACCGGCAGGCGGAACAGGTACTCGGACTCAAGCGGGAAGAGCTGCTCGGGATGCCGGTGGAGGAGGCGCTGAAAGCCGATATCGCGCCGGAGGAGCTTCCCAGCAGGGTCGTTCTGCGAACGTCTCAACCCTGCCTGGACGTGTCGTATACCATGCTCTCAGGCAGTGCAAACATACCGGTTTCGTCCTGCGCCGCTCCCCTCACGAACGCTTCCGGACAGCTGATCGGCAGCGTGGAGATCATCCGCGACATATCCAGGCTCAAGGCCCTGGAGCAGGAAAAGGAAGATTTCGTCAGCATGCTTTCCCACGACCTGAAGGCGCCCATTACCGCGGTCGTCGGCTCCGTAGACCTGGTGCGCGAGGGACGTCTGGGGCCGGTAAACGCGGATCAGCGGGAATACCTGGAGTCGTCCATGGAGAGCTGTGCGGAGATGGTGGAGATGATAGACACCCTCCTGGGCGTCCATAAGTTCGAGGCGGGGAAGATGCTGCTCCACTTCAAGGAGGAGGCGCCGCAGCAACTCGTCCAGCGGACCCTGACCAGATATATCACCGTGGCCAAACGGGCTCTGGTCCATCTCTTTTCCACGGTTCCAGAAAATCTCCCCGCCATCTCCGTCGACCGCGCCACATTCTCCCGTCTCTTGGGAAACCTCATCTCCAATGCGCTGAAATTCACGCCGGAGGAAGGGGAGATCGAGGTGTCCGCAGAGGTGGTGGAGGACATATCTGCGATCCAGGGGCGCATTCCGAGACAGAGCTACCCCGCTGAGAGGCTTCCCGGCGAGGGGCGTTTTCTGAAGCTCACGGTCCGCGACAGCGGGGTCGGGATACCGCCTGAGGCGCTTGTAGGGATATTCGACCGGTTTGTCCAGGCCAAGAACCGCCGGCTCGGGAAAAGCAGCGGGACCGGGCTGGGACTGACCTTCTGCCGAAAGGTGATGGATGCGCACAAAGGGTACATCTGGGCGGAAAGCGTTGTGGGACAGGGGAGTTCGTTTATAATGCTCTTTCCGACAGCGGAATGAGCGGATCAAGGGGTGGGGATGGACGAGGGGAGAAAAATATCGGCTAAGATTGCCGCGATCTATGCGCTGGTCGGCGGGGGATGGATACTCTTTTCCGACGAGTTGGCCGCACATATCTTGCGTGACCAGTCCACCCTGATTATGGTCTCCATCTACAAGGGGTGGGTCTTTGTGGCGGCCACGGCAACAATGCTCTATCTCCTCATCAAGCACCATGCGACCCTCCTCATCGATTCGGAAGCCGAGCTCCAGAAGCGGCATGAGGAGTTGGCGGAGACCGAAGAGGAACTGCGGCAGCAGATCGACGAGTACCACAAGAGCCAGGCAGAGCTGTTCGAGACGAACCAGACGCTGATGACGCTGTTCCAGGCGTCGCCGCTTGCCATTATCGCCCTAGACCTGCACGGACGGGTTACCCAGTGGAACAGGGCGGCCGAGTGTCTGTTCGGCTGGGAGGCGGATGAGATAACCGGCCAACCGTATCCCCTGCTACCTGCGGAAGACGAAGAGTCATTCCGCCGGTTCTTTACCCATACCCTCCATGGAGAGGTGCTGAACAACATCGAGGTGCGCCGGCAGAAAAAGGACGGCACGCTGGTCGACGTCAGCATGTCAACCGCGCCGCTTTGTGCTGCGGGGGGTGAAATCGGCGGGATCATGGTCATGATGACCGATATAACCGAGCGCAGGCGCGGCGAAGAGGCGCTCAGGGAGTCTGAAGAGCGCTACCGCCTCCTCTTCGAGAATAACCCCCATCCCATGTGGGTCTTCGACCTGAAAACCCTCGCCTTCCTGGCGGTGAACGATGCGGCGGTGGAGCATTACGGCTATTCCAGGGACGAATTTCTCGCCATGACCATCAGGGATATCCGCCCCCAGGAGGATGTACAGGCTCTCTGCGACGATGTGGCGAAAGTCACAGACGGCTTCAGAGCTGCAGGAATCTGGCGCCATCGCAAGAAGGACGGCAGCATCATGAATGTGGAGATCTCCTCGCATACAACGCTCTTTGCCGGGAGACGCGCCGAGGTGGTGCTGGCAAACGATGTCACCGAGCGGCTGGCTGCCGAAGAGGCGTTGCGGGAAAACGAGGCGCTCCTGCGCACGGTGCTGGAAACGCTGCCGGTGGGGGTCTGGCTGGTCAACGACAAGGGGGAAATCGTCCAGGGAAACCCCGCGGGGAAAGAGATCTGGGGTGGGGCGAAGTATGTCTGCATGAACCGGTTTGGCGAGTACAAGGGGTGGTGGGCCGGCAGCGGGAGGCTCATCGAACCGGAGGAATGGGGTGCGGCGCGGGCCATCCGCACCGGGGAGAGCTCGCTCAATGAGGTCGTGGAAATAGAGTGTTTTGACGGTACGCGCAAGACCATACTCCACTCCTCGGTTCCGCTGCGCAACCACGACCGGCGGATAAGCGGCGCCATCGTCGTCAACCAGGACATCACCGAACGGAAAGAGGCGGAGGAGGAGATCCGCAAACTGAACGCGGAGCTCGAAAAAAGGGTCAGGGAGCGAACTGCCCAGCTGGAGTCCGCCAACCGGGAGCTTGAATCCTTCAGTTATTCGGTCTCCCACGACCTGCGCGCCCCTTTGCGCCACATCGACGGCTTCAGCCGGATGCTCATGGAGGATTACGGCGAAAAAATCGATGGGGAGGGGAGAGACTTCCTCTTCCGTCTCCGCCACGCGAGTCAGCGGATGTCGCAGTTGATCGATGACCTGCTGAAGCTGTCGAAGGTCACCCGCAGCGAGCTCAACCGGCAGCAGGTTAACCTGAGCCGGATGGCGCAGGTCACCATGCTGGAGCTCAGGCAGAGCCAGCCGGAACGGCGGGTGACGGTGAAGATCGCTGAAGACGTGTCGGCCAACGGCGATGCGCGTCTGCTCCGGGTGCTCATGGAGAATCTCCTGGCGAACGCCTGGAAATACACGGGCAAACAGGAAGAGTCGGTCATCGAGTTCGGCGTGGCCGAGATTGCCGGGAAAACCACCTATTTTATCCGCGACAACGGTGTCGGATTTGACATGGCGTACGCGGACAAGCTGTTTGCCGCATTCCAGCGTTTGCACCGCGCGGATGAATTCGAGGGGACCGGTGTGGGGCTGGCGACCGTGCAGCGGATCATCAACCGTCACGGAGGACGGATCTGGGCGGAGAGCGCGGTCGGCGCCGGCGCGACCTTTTATTTCACGTTGAACGGAGTAGGGCTATGAAGCGGCAGCTGAGGGTTTTGCTGGTTGAAGATTCGCAGGATGACATGCTGCTGCTGTTGCGGGAGCTCAAGAACGGCGGGTTCGAGACGATTCACGAAAGGGTGGAGACTGCCGGTGCCATGAGGAAGGCGCTGGCTGAAAACAGCTGGGACATGGTCATTTCCGACTACCGCATGCCCCAGTTCGACGCGCCGGGGGCGTTGAAGGTCCTGCACGAGAGTGGGCTGGATCTTCCGTTCATCATTGTTTCCGGGAAGATAGGAGAGGACCTGGCGGTTGCCGCCATGAAGTCGGGCGCCCACGATTACCTGATGAAGGGGAATTTCTCGCGGCTCGTGCCGGCGGTGGACCGGGAGCTGCGCGAAGCGGCCGAGCGGCGCAAACACCGTCGGGCGGAGGAGGCGATCCGCCAGGGCAAGATACAGTGGGAAGCCGCCTTTGACTCGGTCTCGGATCTGATCATCCTGACGGACCATGACGGCAGGATCATCCGCTGCAACAAGAGGGTGACGACCTATTTCCAATGCCAGTACGCCTCTCTGATCGGAAAAAATATCGGGGAGCTTTTTTATGGGGAGGGGGAGATCGCCTCGCGGGTCTTTCAGTTTCCCCACAAGTTCCATGCGGAAGTTGAAGAAGACATCGTCTTCCCCATGCTGACCGGCTGGTATAATGTCGGCAGTTATCCCATGCGTGCGGAAGAAGGGGAGTCCAACGGCGTGGTTTTCATCATCAAGGACATCACCAAGCGCAAGCGGGTGGAAGAGGAAAAAAGGATCATCGACCGGGAACTCCTCACCCTCTACGCGATCGCTTTCCGACTGAACTCGAAACAGAGCCTGGAAAAGATCATGGGCGATCTCCTCTTCCAGCTCCACAACATGCTGCGCATAGATTTCTCCTGCATCCACCTCCTGGAAAAAGGGGGGTTGACGCTCAAGGCTTCGCTGGGGCTGGACAACGACCTGGAGACGTCGCTGAAGACCTTATCAACTTCCCTTACCTGGGTAAGCCACATGCTGAAGGGGAAACTTTTCAGGGCGAAGGCCCCCATCGGCCACCTCCCCGCCGAGGTCGCGCAGGCAGTCGTCAGTATGGGGATGCACGCCTGGTGCACCATCCCCCTGACGATCGGCACGGATGTCATAGGGGTCCTGATGGTCGCTTCCCGGGTGAGGAAGAGCTATTCCGATCGGGAGGTCTTCCTTCTCACCTCCATTGCCAACCAGCTGGTCGTCCTGATCGAAAACTATACCCTGTACGACCAGATGAAGGAGAAGGCCGCAGAGTTGCAGCGGAGCAGAAAGGCGCTCAAGGAGAACCTCCTGGAGGTGAAACGGGCGAACATCGAGCTAGACCGCCTCAACGTGGCAAAAAACAGTTTCATCGGCATGGCCTCCCATGAACTGAAGACCCCGATCACCTCGATCATGGGTGGGGTGCAGTTCCTCCTCAAATACAGCGGGTTGCAGATGACGCCCGAGCAGGAGAGCATTCTCACTTCCGTCTACGAAGGGACCGGCCAGCTGCGCAAGCTGGTGGAGGACCTCCTCTCCATATCCCGCATCGAAGCCCAGGGGATAATCCCTCAGAAGAAGCCGTTCAATCTGGTCACCTTCTGCCGGGAGGTATTCGAGACCTTCACCCTTCCCCTTTCGAGAAGACAGATATCGGTGGAGATCTTCGGCGACGAACTGCCGGTGCCGGTGGATGAGAGCCTCGCCGGCCTGGCGATGAGGAACCTGATCGAGAATGCGATAAAGTTTACCCCGGACGGGGGGAGCATCACCATCTCGGGGCGGTTGGCCGAGAAAGGGGAGGTCCTGGGGTACGCCAGGGTAGTGCGCCCCTTCTACAAGGCGTTCCCGAAAAACCTTCCGGCGGGGAGCGGCTCGTTTTATCGCCTGGATTTCAGCGACAGCGGCATCGGCATACCCCTTGAGGAGCGGGTGCGGATTTTTGAAAAGTTTTACGGCGTCGGGGACATCGCCTACCACTCCTCCGGCACCTTCGACTTCATGTCCAAGGGGTCCGGCCTCGGTCTTTCCATCGTCCGCGGGGTGATGGATGCCCACCGCGGCATGGTCTGGACAACGCCGGGGAGCGACGGGAACGGGAGTGTCTTTACCCTGCTCTTCCCGTTGGACAAAGGGGAAACGAGGGGTTCGCGATGACGGCGGCCGTCTCGCTGAAGGGGGTCACAAAGGCCTACGGAGCATTCCGTGCTGTGGAGGACTTTTCGCTGGACGTGGAGCAGGGGCGGATCTTTGCCCTCCTGGGGCCGAACGGCGCGGGGAAAACCACCCTGATCAAGATTCTGACCACCCTCATGCGTCCCACGGGCGGCGATGCGTTTGTCGAGGGGTACAGCGTGCTCAGGTCGGGGAAAGAGGTGCGCCGCCTGATCGGCGTGGTCCCCCAGGAGAACAACCTGGACCGCTACCTGACCGCCAGGGAAAACCTGGTGCTCCATGCCCGGATGCACGGCATGTCTCCCCGCGAATACACCCCCCGCATCGATCGCTTGCTTGAGCTGATCGGCCTCTTCGGCCGCCGGAACGATTTCCCCGACACCTTTTCGGGCGGGATGCAGAGGCGGCTCGTGGTGGCGAGGGCGCTCGTCCACGAACCCCGGGTGCTGTTCCTAGATGAGCCGACCACCGGCCTCGATCCCCAGTCGAGGCGGGCGCTCTGGGACCATATCCAGAGCCTGCGGAACCGGATGACCATCTTCCTCACCACCCACTACATGGACGAAGCCGATGCCCTCTGCGACCGGATCATGATCATGGACCACGGCAAGGCGTTGGTGGACGGCACCGCCTCCCAGCTGAAGGACGCCCTCTCCCATGCCCACATCTACGAAGTGGAGTTCCGGGCCAACGGTGACCGGTATGAGGAGGTGCTGCGCACCCTCCCCTTTGTCGAGACCCTGGAGCGGAGCGGCAACAGCTTCCGCCTGGCGCTCTCGGGCGAAGAGAGTCTGAAACCCTTGATGGACAGCATCGGCAGCACGGATATCCGCAAGATCTGCCTCCAGGAGCCGACCCTGGAGGACGTGTTCCTGGAACTGACCGGGAGGACGATCCGGGAGTAGGGGCGGGTAACCCCGCCCTGACAATATCATCGCAATCAAGGGCGGGGTTACCCCGCCCCTACAGAGGGTTTTGATGCTCAGAGGTGCCTTTTCAATCTGGGGACGGGACATGCTGGTCATGCGCCGGAGCATGTTTTCCGAGCTCGTGGCGGTGACCGCCTATCCGCTCACCCTTTACCTCGCCTTCGGCGTGGGGCTCAAGGGGTATATCGCCGACGTGGGAGGTATCCCCTACCCGCTATTCATTGCGCCGGGGCTCATATCCATGACCGCGGTGAATGCCGCTTTCGACGAGAGCTCATGGAGCATGTGGTTTCATCGCCGGGTGCAGCGGACCATCGAGGAGTACCGGGTGACCCCCATCACCGTCTACGACATCGTCATCGGCAAGATCATCTCCGGCTTCTGCCAGGGGGCGATCAAGGGGATGGCGGTGGCTGCGGTCATCTTCTTCCTCACCCCGTTCCGCATCAACTATTACAACCTCCTCGCCTACCTCCTCTACATCTTCCTCGGTTCGATGATCTTCTCCTGCCTCGGCACCATCTGCGGCACGCTCATCGACAAGCCGGAGAACATCGGTCGGGTGCAGGCGGTGATCATCGTTCCCCTCATCTTCATGGCCGGCATCTTCTTCCCCCTCTCCTCCTACCCCGCCGCGGTACGGCCGCTCATAGAGGCCCTTCCAACCACGGCCATCTTCGAGGGGGCGAGACAGGCACTTTTGAACGGCTCCCTGGATGCTGCCTATATCATGATCCTGGCCGTCTGTGCCGTTTTCACCTTTGCCATTGCCGCGTACACCTTCAACCGCAAGATGGCGGAGTAACGCGAATCTTCTTGAGTTTTCGCCCCTTTTCATAGTAGGATTCATAAGATACGGACAAGATTTACGGCCGAGCCGGCCCTTCGGCGAAGCCGACAGGAGTTATTATGGCCGAAGAATTCGTTCCAAAATGGATTGCCTGGGAAACCACCCAGAGATGCAACCTCAAATGCGTCCACTGCCGCTGCTCCTCCGAACTCACCTCCTCCGAGGGGGATTTCACCACCGAAGAGGGGAAGAAGCTTCTGAAGGAGATTGCCGACTTTTCCAAGCCGGTGGTCGTCCTCTCCGGCGGCGAGCCGCTGATGCGCAAGGATATCTTCGAGCTGGCCGGGTACGGCACCTCCCTGGGGCTGCGCATGTGCATGGCCACCAACGGGGCGCTCGTCACCGACGAGGTCTGCGAGCGGATGAAAGAGGCGGAGATCAAGATGGTCTCCCTTTCGCTGGACGGTTCCACGGCAGCGGTGCATGACAACTTCCGCCAGTGCCCCGGCGCCTTCGACGGGGTGATGAACGCAGCCGCGCTGTTCAGGAAGCACGGCCAGAAGTTCCTCATCAACTCCTCCTTCACGAAGAGGAACCAGGCTGACATCGCCAACACCTTCAAGCTGGCCAAGTCCCTGGGGGCCACCGCCTGGTACATGTTCATGATCGTTCCCACCGGCCGCGGCGAGGAGATCATGAACGAGCTCATCTCCAAGGAGGACTACGAGGAGATCCTTGACTGGCACTACCAGCAGGAGAAGCTGGAGGACGACATCCTCATGCGCCCCACCTGCGCCCCCCACTACTACCGGATCGTGCCGCAGAAGGCCAAGGCCGAAGGTGCGAAGTTCGAGCGCCGTTCCCTCACCTTCTCCACCGGCGGCGGCAAGGGATGCATCGCGGCCCAGACCATCTGCCTCATCGACTGCTTCGGCAACGTGAAGCCCTGCTCCTACTTCCACCGCACCGCCGGCAACGTGAAGGAGACCCCGTTCCGGGAAATCTGGGAGAAGTCGGAGATATTCCGCGACCTGCGTAACTTCAAGGCCTATAAGGGCAAGTGCGGCCAGTGCGAGTACAT
>DAIEGL010000228.1 GCA_027356255.1 Geobacter sp.
CTGAAACCTTCCGCCAGGAGCGCCCTGCGGATTTCAATGCTCTTTTTCCGGCTACCCAGCATGCCGATATAACCCGCCTCCGTCCGCAGCGCCTGTTCCAAAACGACCCGGTCATGGGTGTGGCCACGCGTCACGATCACCACGTAGGCGTCCGCTCCCACATCCAGTCCCTTGAAGCAGTCGGCGAAGGAGTCGAGGACGACTACATCGCTCGCCATGGGAAACAGCTTCCGGTTGGCGAATTCCTCCCGGTCGTCCAGCACCACGGTCTGAAACGACACCCTGCCGGCCAGCTCCGCCACGTGCTGCGAGACGTGGCCCGCGCCGAAGATGTAGACGGTGCTCGGGATGTAGCAGCGCTCGACCAGGAACCGGCGATCCCCCTGGGTGGCGAGGACCGGGTAGGTGGAGCGGTGCGCCTGTTCCGCCAGGGTGGCAAGCCACGACTCGGGGTGGTTGAACGCCCCGGCAACCGTGCCGTTCTCCCTCACCAGGCAGCGGGTGATGAGGCGGATGTCGCTGCCGGTCTCCCCCAGGTCGCTGACCATGAAGCATTTCTCCCCGGTTTGCAGCGCTTCGCGCAACACTCTGAATACCTGCAAATTCACCGGGTCGGCATCGATCAACTCCAGGAACACCTCAACCCGACCGCCGCAGATCATCGACATGCCGGCCGCGTCCCGGCCGGAAAGGTCGAAGGTGAAGAGCTGCGAAACGCCGCTCCTGAAAACGTCACCCGCCCTCTTCTGCCCTTCCGCCTCCAGTACCCCGCCGCCGATGGTGCCGACGGAGGATTCGTCCCCATGGACGATCATCTTCGACCCCGCCAGGCACGGGGCAGACCCGGACTTGGCCACGACCGTCGCCAGCACCAGCTCCTCTCCACGCTCCAACACCGGGCAGATGGCGTCTATCGCCCAGGAAATCAACATGACAGCTCCTTTCTCTTAACTGCTGGTAATCAGGCTGAGGGCTGAAGACTGAGGTCTATGGGTTTCCTTCAGCCTTTTGGCCTTCGGTCTTCAGCCTGTTCTTCTATCGATGACCGTTCTCTTTATGGTGATAGATCTTGCGAATGCGTCGCGGCCGACCGCACCCATGGCCAGACTCCCTTCCGCCACGGCGGCCGCGACGGCCGGAACCTCCAAAAGCGCCCGGCGCACAAGCGAGGAGGCCTCCCCGTCGTCAACAGCCGTCGTCCAGATGGAGACGTCCAGACATGCCTTTCCGTCACGACTCCTCACCTCGGCCTGGTAATCGAGGAGGAACGGGAGGGAAAAGAGCGCCTCGTCCAGCTCCGCAATGTTGAGCCTGTGGCCGTTCCCGACCCGGATTTCGCCGGCCAGCCTCCCCCTCACCCTCTCCAGGCGGCGCAGGACCGTGCCGCAGGGGCAGGGTCCCGGCAGAAAACGCGCCAGGTCGCCGGTCCGGTAGCGGATGAGCGGCATGCCGCGCCGGTTAAGGGTGGTGAAGACCACTTCCCCGAGCTCGCCGTCGGGGAGCGGCCGGCCGCTCTCCGGGTCCACCACTTCGAAAAAGAGGTCGGCCTCCCGCAAATGATAACCGCAGAGCAGGCTACATTCAACCCCACCGCCGAGCCCCATTTCGGTCATGCCGTAGTGGTTGAATACGGCGGCGCCCCAGGCCGCGGTCAGCTCCCGGACGATGGCGTCAGGGACGTAGTCGGCGCTCAGAAGCACGCTCTTGATGCGCCCCCCCGGAATCCGGGCGGTTTCCGGGTGCCTGGCAAGCGCCAGCACCTGGACGGGAAGGCCGACGAGGCAGTCTATCTCTTCCAGCACGATCCGGTCAAGGACCTCCCCCGCATCCCGGACCAGACCGTGCACGATCCCCTCGACCTCCATGCGGCCGAGCCCCTTGACCAGCAGGTCGCCGACGCTGCCGGGGAGCTC
>DAIEGL010000259.1 GCA_027356255.1 Geobacter sp.
GGCAATGGAAATAACAGTAAACGGCGACAAGACAACCATAGAGGAAATGTCCGTCCTTTCCTATCTGGAGACGCTGGACATCGATCCCAGGCGGGTCGCAGTGGAACTAAACCTGGACATCCTGCCGAAAGCCGAGTACGAGACGACCGTGCTCAGCGACGGAGACCGGATCGAGATCGTCCACTTCGTCGGCGGCGGCAGATTATAAAAGGAGATCAACATGACGACCGATACAGACAAGCTCATTATTGCAGGGCGCGAGTTCAACTCCCGCCTGATGGTGGGGACCGGAAAATATGCGGACTTTCAGCAGATGGTCAGGGCCATCGAGGTATCCGGCGCGGAAATAATCACCGTTGCCGTGCGACGGGTGAACATTTCCGACAGGAACAAGGAATCGCTGCTCGATCACATCGACACGAAAAAATACACCCTCCTTCCCAATACCGCCGGCTGCTATACCGCCGAAGACGCCATCCGCACCTGCCGACTGGCACGGGAAGCGGGACTGTCCGACTTCGTCAAGCTGGAGGTGCTCGGTGACGAAAAGACCCTGTTCCCCGACAACGAGGAACTCCTGAAGGCGGCCAAGGTCCTCATCAAGGAAGGCTTCACTGTGCTCCCCTACACCACGGACGATCCCATCGTCTGCAAGAAGCTCGAAGAGATCGGCTGTGCTGCGGTCATGCCGCTCGGCGCCCCGATCGGCAGCGGTCTCGGCATCAGGAACCCGTACAACATCCGCATTATCCTCGACACGGTCAAGGTGCCGGTCATCGTAGATGCCGGCGTCGGCACGGCATCCGATGCGGCCATTGCCATGGAGCTCGGTTGCCATGGCGTTCTGATGAATACGGGCATTGCCGGGGCAAAAGACCCCATCGCCATGGCAGAAGCCATGAATCTGGCCGTGCGGGCAGGACGGCTCGCCTACAGGGCCGGGCGCATCCCGAAAAAGCTCTTTGCCACGGCGTCCAGCCCCGTCGAAGGAACCATAGAGTGAAAACGGCTTCGGACTCTCCATGGATAGACTTCAACCTCTATCTCGTTACCGACCGGAAGCAGACCGGGGGCAGGAGTCTCGAATTTGTCGTCGAAGAAGCCCTGAGGGGGGGAGTCCGTGCCGTCCAGTTGCGGGAAAAGGACTTCCTCAGCCGGGAACTGTACGAAACCGCCTACGAGCTGCGGAAACTCACGGCCAGGCACAACGCCAAACTGTTCATCAACGACCGGATTGACATCGCCCTGGCCGTGGACGCCGACGGCGTTCATCTGGGATACAACAGCATCCCCATCTACCGGGCCAGAAAAATCCTCGGGGAGAAAAAGCTGATCGGCGTCTCCTGTCATAACCAGGTCCAGGCCATAATCGCCCAGGAAAAGGGGGCGGACTTCATCACCTTCGGCCCGGTGTACTTCACCCAGTCCAAGGCCCCTTACGGCGAACCAGTAGGCATAGCCAAACTGGCAGAGGTCACCCACCTCCTCACCATACCTGTTTTTGCACTAGGCGGCATCAAACCATACAACGTGCCGGAAGTTGTCGCAGCCGACGCCCACGGCATTGCCCTCATCTCCGCGGTCCTCTCCGCCGATGAGCCGCGGACCGCGGCGAAGAACCTGCTCTCCCTTCTGCCGCCCCTGGAATCCCAAGAAGCGTGATATGTCCAACGACCAGATCCATCCCGACCTCCGCATAAACTCTTACGGCTCATATCTGCGCCGCCGCTTCGGCTGCAGGGTCAGCAAGGTCAACGTTGACGGGGGCTTTACCTGCCCGAACCGGGACGGCGTCCGTGGCGTGGGCGGCTGCATATACTGCGACAACAGCTCCTTCTCCCCCGGCGG
>DAIEGL010000270.1 GCA_027356255.1 Geobacter sp.
CCGCCAGCTCCAGCGCCAGCCCCGCCATGCCGTACACCCCGGCGTCGCCGCTGGAAACCAGGGCCACCGTCCTCCCCGAGCAGGCAATGGCAAGCGCCTCGCTGCAGCGCTCCACCTCGCGCATCATGCCGGAGGAGACGACATCCTTCCCGGCCAAAAGCGGCCGGACGAACTCCAGGTAGGTCTTGTAGCCGACCACCGCCTGGGCCTCCTCAAGCGCCTCCCGGGCACCTAACGTCATATGCCCGGGGCCCCCCGGACCAATACCGACGATGTATAAGGTTGATCCTGCCATTAAAACGAAATCCTTCCGGTTTTTTCAGCTGCTGATGGGACACTCCGCTATCGCCAGCGTCACATTGCCGCTTTTGACCTTCTTAAGCAGCATCGTCCCGCCGTCGGAAGCAAGCAGCGCGGCCGGCTCTGCGACCCCTGTCGCGCCTATAGCCTTCAGGGCGTGGGTTGAAGGGGGCGACGGCGCCGAAACGCCGTTCAATGCTTCGCTATCAAAAAAGCGGAGCGGTATGCCGTACTTCCCGGCGAACTCCGACAACCCCGCTTCTTCCCTCTTGGCGGCGGCCGAGGCGATGCAGCTGACGCTCTTCATGGAGAGAAAAATGCGCTTCAGGTTGGCGCAGACGACCGCTTCGATCTCTTCCATTTCCGTGCCGCTGTTGCAGCCGATTCCCAGCACCAGATTCTGCGGGCGGAGTATCAGAAGCCTTTCCGGCTGCACCTGGGACGGCAGCTGGCGGTTGGTCACGAACAGGTACCCCCGCGCCGGGCTCTGCAACGCCTCGACAAAGGTGTCGTGGAATGAAAGGCGGCCGCGGCCGTGGAACCAGGGGCGGACCCGGCCGGTGGAATCCACCACAGCGATCTCCGCATCGTCGAGGAGGAGGGAGTTCAGGATCTTGACCTTCGACAGGTCGTCGATCACCCACCCTTCCTCCTTGGCGAGCATGTCGAAGGAGGGGAGACAGTTGGCGTCGGTGGCGGTGGTTATCACCTCCCGCGCACCGGAGAGGTACGCGCAGCGGCAGGCAAGCTCGTTCGCCCCCCCCAAGTGGCCGGAAAGGAGCGAAATGGCGAACCTGCCGCCGTCGTCCATCACCACCACCGCCGGATCCCTGTCCTTCGCCTCCAGAAGAGGCGCGACCATCCTGACGACGATGCCGGTCGCCATGATGAAGACGAAACCGTCGCTCTCCGTCCAGAGTTTCCGCACCAGCTCCTTCAGCTCGCCGATGAAGGGGATCGCCGTCTTTCCGGCCGTACCCGCGTATTTCTGCAGGACGAAGAGGTCCGCCCTGGCGAACCCCTCCTTCAGCTGGGCGCCGATCCTCGCGCCGTTTCGGGTTATGGCGATGATGGCGATACGCATGGTGCTCCCGTATCTGGAATGTTTTTGTTACGCAGATGGAAAGCTACCCGACAAACCCCTTCCGGTACTCGTGGGTGAACCCCTTGTCGTAGAGGAGCGACTTGGCCTTCAACCCTTCCCTGCGGGCCTTGAGCACGTCCCCGACGAGAATCAGGGCCTGCTTCCCTATGCCGGCCTCCCGCACCTTCCCGGCGATATCGGCGAGGGTCCCCTCCACCACCTGCTCGTCGGGCCAGGAAGCCTTGGCCACCACGGCAACCGGCGTGTCGGGCGTGTAGGCTCCCGAGAGAAGTTCCGCCACCACCTTCTCGATCATGGAAACCGAGAGATAGATGACGAGGGTCGCGCCGATCCGCGCAATCTCGGCGAGACTCTCCCGCTCCGGCACCGGTGTCTTTCCCGCCAGGCGGGTGATGATGACCGTCTGGGAGACCTCGGGGAGGGTCAGCTCCTGCGAAAGGGTCGCAGCGGCGGCGAAGGCGCTCGTCACCCCCGGCACCACCCGGTATTCGATCCCGAGCCGGTCCAGCTCCGCCATCTGCTCCTGGATGGCGCCGTAGATGGAGGGGTCGCCCGTATGGAGCCGCACGACCTTCTTCCCGGCGATGACCGCCTCGGCCAGCACCTGCGTGGTCTCCTCCAGGGTCATCCCTGCGGAGTCCCAGACCTCGGCATCGGGGGCGTAGGTTTTTACCAGTTCCAGATCGACAAGACTCCCGGCATAGACCACCACATCCGCCTCGCGCAGCAGCCTTGCCCCCTTGACGGTTATGAGTTCGGCGTCGCCGGGACCGGCGCCGACGAAATGGACGATTGACATTGATAAAACCCCGAAATCTGATTTGGCTACTTCTTCACGATCAAAAGCGACAGGTAATCGAGCCGCTCCCCCAGAAGCCGCTCCAGGTCGAACACCACCTCTTCCTCGCCGGAGCCCACCCGCCGGACGAAGGCGGCGTTTTTCTCCAGTCCCAGCTCCTTCAGGATGGCGTAGACCCGGTCGAAGACCCGGCTCACCTTCATCAGCACCACGGTGTCGAACCCTTCGAAGGTCCTGCGCAGCTCCGCGTCCTCGTAAGTGGCGGGGAGGATGGCTATCCGGTCGGCGGCCATCCCCAGCGGCAGGGCGGCGGCAACGGAGGCGGCCCCTACGCTGGTGATCCCCGGCACCACCTCGATCGGGATATGGGGGTACCGGTCGCGGAAGATGCGGTAGAGGTAGAGGAATGTGGAGTATAGGAACGGGTCGCCGATGGTGATGAACGCCACGTCGCGCCCCGCCTCGATCCGCTCCGCCACCTCGGCCGCAGCCTTCTCCCAGAACGGATCGAGCCCCTCCTGATCCTTCCGCATGGGGAAGATCTGGACGAGCACCTCCTGGCGGCCCCTGTCTATGAACTCCTCGACGATGGAGAGGGCGTAGCTTGAGGCGTCCGCCGTGCCGGTGGGGGTGCAGATCACCGGGACGCTGCGGATGATCCGCTCGGCCTTTCTGGTGAGGAGCTCCGGGTCGCCGGGACCGACCCCGACGGCATAGATCTTCGCCACTACTCCTCCCCCTTCCAGGCGGCGATGACATAGACCGGGTTATGGGCCTCGAACATCTTGTATTCGGTCAGCCCGCGGGTCTTGGCGATGTTGATGCAGGTCACCTCCACCGTGTAGCCGTGGTCTTCGAGGAACTCCACCGCCTTGGTCAGGGTGTCGAGGGTGACGGCGTTGAGCACGATCTGCCCCTCCGGCTTGAGCCGCCTGTCCACCGCCTCGATGATCTCCTCGAGCATGCCGCCGGAGCCACCGATGAAGACCCGGTCCGGATCGGGAAGGTCGTCGAGCCCCTCGGGGGCGTACGCCTCTATCAGCATGACGTTGCGGGCAACGAATTTCTTAAGGTTGTCGCGGATGAAGGAGAGGTACTGGGGGTTCTTTTCCAGGGCGAAGATCTTGCCGTTCGGCATCAGGTTCCCCGCCTCGATGGAGACCGAGCCGCTCCCGGCGCCGATGTCCCACATCACCAGGTCGTCCTGCAGCTGGAGCTTTGCCAGGGTCACCGCCCTCACCTCTTCCTTGGTGATCAGCTTCTTGGCGGTGGCAAACTCATCGTCGGCGATGCCGATGAGCGGAAAGTTGGAGAGCGAAGGTTCCCAAGCCTTGATGAGGATCAGGATGTTGAGGGGCGAAGCAGAAAGCTCCACGAGCCCCTTCACGTCGGTCTTGGTGAACTTTTCCGTCGGAAGCCCCAGGTCCTCGCACAACCAAGCCTCGTACCCTTCGGCACCCCGGTCGATCAGCTCCCTGGCAATGGCGGACGGCGAATTGACCCCGTCGGTGAGCACCGCCACCTTTTCCGCGGCGATGATCCGGTCGATGGCGCTCTTCAGCCCCCGGCCGTGGACGGAGACGAAGACCGCATCATCCCACGGCTCCTTGATCCGGGCAAAGGCATACTGGACGCTCGTGACGTTGGGGAAGATCTCGACCCGCTCCTTGGGGAGGTTGCGCAGGATGAAACGGGCCACGCCGAAAAAGTTCGGGTCCCCGGAACCGAGCACCACCGTCCGCTTGTCGGTCCCCTTCAGGTAATCGAGCATGATGGACAGGTCGTCCAGCACCCGCTTTTCCCCCTTGAAATCGGGGAAGATGTCGAGCAGCCGCTGGTGGCCGATCAGCACCTCGGCCTTATCGATCACCTCCAGCGCCGTTGCGCCGAACCCCTCCCATCCTTCGATCCCCGCTCCGATCAGGTAGATTTTTTGCTGAGGCATGTGACCCCTCCTTCATGAATACTGATGCAGCTAATCGTTGAAAATCGCCCCGCTCCCGCCCGGTCGAAATTCAGCCGAAATATAGCACTTCCCCGTTGTACCCTGCCAGCAAAACCTTTATCTCCACGCCGGGCGCCGTCCCTTCGGCAAACGACCGCACCCTCCCGCAAACGAGGGAGATCAGCTCCGGGTCGTTGCCGGAAACCTCCAGCACGTGCCGGGCGGTGTTAGCCTGCTGTGCAAGAGGAGCGAGGCGCGAGGCACGGGGATCAAGGTCAAGCCATGCGACGAGCACCTTCAGGTCCAGCGAGGAGGAGGAGACGTGGGTCTGCCCGTGGCCGCAGGCGATCTTCAGTAGCTTGGCGAACTGGCCGGCGACGACGACGCGCCTGACACCTTTCCGGGCGCAGGCCGCGATGGCATAACCCGCATGGTCCCCCATCATGATGAAGGCTTCCTCTCGCATCCCTTTACCGAGTCCGAAGTGGTTCTCCGCAACCATTTCGCTCGTCCGGCCGGTGGAAAGGACGACCGTTTCACTGCCGCAGGCCAGGGCCACGTCGATGGCGGCGTCTATGGTATCGGTCCACGCCTTGACGGAGATCGGCTTGACTATCCCGGTGGTGCCGAGGATGGAGAGGCCGCCGACGATCCCGAGCCTGGCATTGAGGGTCTTCAGGGCGAGCTCCTCGCCGTTCGGGATGCTGACGGCCACATTGATGACCGCTGGCACGCAGCGGATGGCAAAGACCTCGTGGATGGCCAGGCGAATCATCTTGCGCGGCACGGGGTTTATCGCCCACTCGCCGACCGCTACCGCCAGTCCCGGCTTGGTCACCCTCCCGACCCCGGTGCCGCCGGAAATGACCACCTCCCCCTTGCCGCAATCCGCCGCATTGACGGCCACCGTGGCATGAACCTCTGCACCGTTGGTCACATCTGGGTCGTCACCTGCGTCCTTGACCACGTAGCAGGAGGCGGAGTTTTCTCCCAGCGTCTGCCCGTGCAGCCGGAACTCCGCCAGCTCTCCGCCGGGGAGAATGAGCTCCACCCGATCGATCAGCTCCCGGTCCCGCAGCATCTGGGCGGCACCCTTCGCTGCCGCCGCAGCGCAGGCACCCGTGGTGTAGCCGTATTTGAGAGGTTTCTTCGCCATAAAGCCCCGGGTTTTACGGCATCAGCATTCTTCCGCCATTATCAGGAGGGCGTTCACCACCGCAGCAGCCACATTGGAACCGCCCTTGCGTCCCCGGTTGGTTATGAACGGGACCTGAGGAAAATCGCTCGCCAAAGCCAGGAGCGCCTCCTTGCTCTCCGCCGCGCCGACAAAGCCGACCGGCAGGGCGATGACGAGGTCCGGCCGTAACTCCTCCTCCCGCACCAGGCGCAAGAGCTCGAACAGTGCGGTCGGGGCGTTGCCGATGACGAAGATGCCGTTCCGCCTGTCCGCCACCCCCTTGCGCATCGCCAGGATGGAGCGGGTGATCCCCTGAGACCTGGCTTCCCTTGCCACCTCCGGGTCCGCGACAAAGCAGGACACCACGCTGCCGAACCTTTCCAGCCGCCCCTTGTTGATGCCGGAAAGGGCCATGGTGGTGTCGGTGACGATGCCGCCCCCCCTGCGCAGGGCGTCCACCCCGCGGTGGACAGCTCCGGCGGAGAAGAACATGGAGCGCGCGTATTCGAAATCGGCGCTGGTATGGATCACCCGCCGCACCACCGGCCACTCGGCCGGGGACCATGGGTGCGGCCCCACCTCCGCATCGATCATGCGGAACGATTCCGCCTCGATCTCCTCCGGGCGCAGGTGGCAGGACATCAGTACCACCTCTGCTCGGTGAGGGATTCGGCAACCCGGTCCACGACGATTTCGGCCAGCTTCCGGTGCACGCCCAGGTGTTTCCCCATGGCCATCTCCACCCGCGGGTACCGTTCCCTGGCCTCCGCCAGCTCTGCCGGCAGATCCTCCAAGACGTGGGCGCCCATGTAGAGGAAGTACGGGACGAGCAGTATCCGTTCCGCCCCTTGCGCCACGCAGGCATCGATCCCCATCTGGATGTTGGGGGCATGCTGCTCGCGGAACGACACCTCGACGATGTCGTAGCCGGTCATCCGCTTCACCATTTCTGCTATCTCGTGCACGGCCTGGTTCGCCTCGGGGATGCGACTTCCATGGGCCATGAGTAAAATCGCTGTTCGCATCGACACTCCTTTATCAGGAACTTCATTGATATTTCGGCGCTATTTTACCGTTTCCGGTTCCCTTACCGCCACTCCCTTTCATACTCCCGCAGAATTTTTTCCACCTGCCGCTTGAGGGAGGCCTTCCACGGCCCTACAGCGACCAGATTGACGTTTTTGGGGGCAAAGAGCTCCGCCGCGGTCGCGCGGATCGTCTCCCCGTCGATCGCGGTCGCCTCGGCATGGTCCTCCTCCAGATCCCGGACCATTTCCATCAGCTCGCCCCAGCCGTAACGCACCTGCATTTCATAGGTGGAGTCCCTGCTGTATTCCAGATCGAAGAAATACCCCTCCTTGACCCGCTGCAGCTCATCCTCTGCCACTCCTTCCACGGCCAGCCTTCCGGTTTCCTTCAGGATCTCGGCCACCGCCGACGGCAGATTTTCCGGTGCGGTGGCAAGCTCGATGCAAAAAGAGCCGGTCTCGTCGTAGGCGGAGATGGAGGCATCCACGGAATAGACGATGCCGAGCTTTTCCCGCAGGAGGAGGTGCAGTCTGGAGCTCCCTCCGCCGCAGAGTACCCTGCGGAGCAGCCTGACCGCCATGATCCTCCGATCCGGCCGGGCGAAGGCGCGGAAGGCGATCTGGAGGTTCACCTGGCTGTCGGAGTCCTTGACGAAGAGCGACTGCGCCCCTGTCTGACTGTGCTCTGCGGGAAGCGGCGCCGGAGGCGGGGGACCGTTCCAGCCGGTGAAAGCCGCCTCGCACGCCGCAAAAACGGGTTCCGCCTGAACGTCGCCGACCACGACCACCACGGCATTGCCGGGAACGTAATGGCGCGCCAGGTGGCTGCGCAGGTCTTCCTCAGTGAACCGGCCAATGGTGTCCAGGTAGCCGATGGTCGGCACACCCAGCGGATGCCCCGGCCACATGAGCCGGCTCGACAGGTTGCTGGGATTGGTTTCTTCCCCCCGGTCGTTTATGTCTTCGAGCGCCTCTTCGGTGATGATCCTCTTTTCTATGTCGATGCCGGGGAGGGTCGAACGGAGGAGCATGGAGGAAAAAAGCCGTATCCCCTGCTCCACATGGCGGGGGTGAACCCGGGAAAAATAGCAGGTGCTCTCCTCGTCGGTGGCGGCATTGACGCTCCCGCCGATGGCGTCGAAGGCCACCTCCAGATCGAGGCTTGAAGGGTAATCCACGTTGCCGCGGAACAGCATGTGTTCGAGAAAATGGGAGAGACCGGCCCTCTCCGGCGGGTCGTTGCGTCCGCCGACCCTTATGTATACCGCAATCTCAACGCTGTGCAGATGGGGCATTTCCACGGCCACAACCCTCAGGCCGCTGGCCAGCATCTTCTTACGACGGGTTATCATCAAACCTCCAGGAATATCTTCTGCACCCGTTACCCCGCATGCATGATCTGCGCCCCCTGCAGGGTCAGCCACCCTACGGCCGCATAACGCCCCAGTTTGCCGACAAAGACCAGCGCCGAAAACCGGAGGAAACCGACCCGCAGGAGCCCGCCGACCAGGCAAAGCGGGTCGCCGATGACCGGCAGCCAGGAAAGGAGAAGCGACCAGGAGCCGTAACGGCCGTAGAACCTTGCCGCCTTCCCCTCCGCCTCCGCATCGATGCGCAGAACCCTTCGGATCAGCCACGCCCCGCCGTAGACACCGAGCCAGTAGGTCGTGCACGCCCCCAGGTAATTGCCGACCGTGGCGACCGCCACTGATGTAAACGGGTCGCGATGGTTCGCCAGCATGACCACGAGGAGCCATTCGGAGCCGAGGGGGATCACGGTAGAAGCGAGGAAACTGAGGAAGAAGAGGGCAGGGTAACCGTGATCGACGAGCATCTCTTGCATGCCGTCAAGGTAACGGAAAGGGGGGGAATTGTCAAAGGGTATGAAAAAAGCCCCCTGCAACAGCAGGGGGCCAAATGGCGGTTACTGGATCTCCAGTTCCGCCTTTTCCACGATCACCGCGTATTTGTAGCCGCCACCGAAGTCCTTGTTTTTATAAAGCGTCCCTCTCGCGGTCACGACCTCACCGATAACCGGCACGCTCTGGGAGGTAACGACCAGGTCGTGGGTTCCCTTCTTCGGATCGCCGCTGCCGTCCTGGATATGGACCCAGTTTTTACCCATGATATTAGCCGACACCCGGACCACCTTGCCGCTGACGACGACTTTCTTCTTGTCCAGTTTCCCCTTCAGCTTGTACAGCTCGGCCACCGTGTAGGCGTCGGGTCCTGTGGCCTTTTTCACCTTTATCTTCTCGGCGGCGGCCACGGAGCCTTTGCTGCCGGGCGATTTCTTATCGCCCTTCTTGGCGCTCTTCGCCCCCTTGCCATCTGCGAGCCCCTCGGAAAAAATGATCCTCTCAAAGGTCCGGTTCAGGGATTTGCTCTGGAGGTTCACCATCTCCATGCCCGGCTTGAAGCTCAGGGTCGCCCCCAGCTCAACGTCCATCTGCGGCACGGCCAGCCAAACCTTGTCCCCCCCCTTTTTTTTCAGGAGGATATAGCTGTACCCCCCGCCGTTCATGGTCTGCATCACCTTTCCCGTCACGGGAGCCTGAGCCTGCGCCTTGGGCTTCGCCGCTTCAGGGCGGGCAGAGGAAACCGCCGGATGCACGGGCTTTCCGGCATCGGCGCCGTGCCCGACAACCGGCAGGAAAGACATCAAGGCTGCAGCTGCAAGAATCAATCGTCGTTTCATGGAACATCTCCTTGTCATTTGGCGCTATGTGCTGCACCCGGCAAATATACCATTCCCGCCGGCAGGGCGCAGCAAAAATCTTGTTCCGGGTTAACGTGCCGTCCGCCTCCAGGCAAAAAAAAACCGCCTCTCTCTCAGAGCGCGGCCATATCCTCTCAATTGTCGTTATCGTGGACCGTGGTCGGTCCAGATCAATCCACCTGGATCTTCCTGGTTTTCTCCCTCGGACCATGACTTCAGATCCAGCCGTACCATAGACAATAATGCTTGTTCCACCTGAATCAAGGTTAGCCAGGGCGAGCAGGGGAGGGAGATGGCGCAGTATCGGCGACTACCAGACGCGGAAGTTCCCGGAATCCACATGAACGAAGCCGGTCCTGGGATAATAGCCGACGCCGCCGTAGCGCAGGTTCAACGCTGTATGCCGCACCCGTTCCAGTTCGATCCCGGGAATGGCGATGTCGATGGCCTTTCCCTTCAGATGGAGGCTGTGCTTGGCGACGTGCCGCCCTTCATGCCTGAGCAGAGAATTGTACACCGGCGACCTGAACCCGGAGATGATGTGGATTTCATGGTTCCCCCCGAGCTTCTTGTCCACCAGGTTCAGATACTCGATGACCCGCACATCCATATCCACCGCCTGCTGAGTATAGTGACAGCGGAGTATCCAGTTGAGCGCATTGATGGCGCCAACATCGTAATTTCCCGCCTCGTTGCGGTAGGTAACGGTCAGTCTCTCGCCGTTATGGGTATTGTAGAGCGACAGCTTACCCTCCGGAAGCTGTTCCTCAACCGGTATTTTGGCGAGGGCAGGCATGCCGCTGCAGAGCATGAGCGCCCCGAGCAGCGAAGTCTTTAGAAAGGTCCTTCTGTTGCACAAATCTCTAAACAATATTTTCTCCTCCTTCGGCGTAAACAAAATCCTGGTCGAATAGGCTCTAAGTTACTAACATATAACGAAAAATAAAGTCAACCCCTTTCGCCTCGTTGCGCTATCCGCGCCCCGCTGGACGTTACTACACTGTCACGACCTTGAAATCGGACCCTGGCAAAACGTCCCCTCCAAGAAAGTGCTTGACATGTTCGGACAAAATCAGCAATCATACGGCCATGATTAACAACAGCTATTTCGCCTTCTTTAACTTTTACTTTTGGTGCGGCTTTTATTTTAGGCCGTCTGCCCAGGGTGAAGGTTTGTATTAGGCAAGAGCTGCAACTTAACTAAACAAACCGAAAGCCGAGGGTGGACAGATGACCTCCCCGGCTTTTTTCGTTTTTTGCGTTACAATTATCAAGGCCGGGGGGCAATCCTCCGGCCTTTTGCGTTTCGGGAAAAAAGGAGAGAAAGGGATGATCATTGTCATGAAAGCAGGGGCGGCAAAAAAGGACAAGGAAGATGTGTTACGGCGGATCAAGGAACTGGGGTACAAGCCCCACGTGATTCACGGCGCCACCCGGGACGTAATCGGTGCGGTGGGTGATGAACGGGGGAAGGCGGTGCTGCAGAGCATCGAGTCCATGCACGGGGTGGAGAGCGTGGTGCCGATCCTCCAGCCGTACAAGCTCGCCTCCAAGGAAGTGAAGAAGGAATCGAGCGTCATCCCCATCACCGACAAGCTGAGCATCGGCGGCAAGCAGCTCATCGTCATGGCCGGCCCCTGTTCGGTTGAAAGCGAGGAGCAGATCATCTCCTCCGCCCTGGCGGTGAAGGAAGCGGGGGCCCACGTTCTGCGCGGCGGGGCGTTCAAGCCGCGCACCTCCCCGTATTCGTTCCAGGGGCTGGAAGAGGAGGGACTGAAGCTATTGGCAAAGGCCAGGGATCTCACCGGTCTCCCCATCGTCACCGAGGTGGTCAACCCGGAAACCGCCGATCTGGTGGCAGAATATGCAGACATCCTCCAGATCGGCGCGCGCAACGCCCAGAACTTCGCGCTCTTGAAGAAGGTCGGCCAGCTGAACAAGGCGGTCCTCCTGAAACGCGGCATGTCCATGACCATCCAGGAATTCCTCATGAGCGCCGAATACATCATGAGCGAGGGGAATCAGTCGGTGATTCTCTGCGAACGGGGCATCCGCACCTTCGAGACCGCCACCCGCAATACCCTCGACCTCTCTGCGATCCCGGTGCTGAAGGAAAAGACCCACCTCCCCGTTATCGCCGACCCGTCGCACGGCACCGGCAACTACCACTATGTGGCCCCCATGGCTTACGCCGCCGTGGCAGCCGGGGCCGACGGCCTGATCGTCGAGGTGCACCCCGACCCGGAGCACGCCTCCTCCGACGGGCCGCAGTCGCTGAAGCCCGCCAAGTTTGCCAGGATGATGGCCCAGCTGCGGCTCTTCGCCGAGGCGGCGGAAAGGGAGCTGTAAAAGGCGGTCGATGGTCGATGGTAGATGGTCGATCGGCACCATCACCATCGACCGTTTTTACTCTTGTCCTGCAACCATCTTTCCTCTATTATTGGCAAAATTTCACGCAGGGGAGGGATGCATGAGGAAGTTTCTATCGGCGTTAACTTTGATGCTCGCACTGGCAAGTGTTCACACTGCCATGGGGAAGACCCCCTACATGACCTCTGAGGAGTTGCAGTCCGAGTCGCAACGCGGCTTTGAAGAGATCCTCGATCTCTGGCGCGATGGCAGGTTCGAAGAGCTTTACAACCGGACCATGGCCGGCGGACGGACCAGCAAGGAACAGTTTGCGAAAAAGCTTGCCTCGGCGGAGAGAAAACCGGCCTGCTGCTGGGAAAAGATGCAGGAAGTGAAGGTCAGCGTGAAGAACGACAGCACCGTCACCCTGCGGGCTAAGGTAGGTTTCGAGGGGGGGCAGGCGGGGACAGACTATACGACCAGGTCGTTCAGGCTGCAAAAGGAGGACGGTGTCTGGTGCATTTCCCAGTCCGACATCCTCTCACTCGCCGGCGCCGCCAGGAAAAAGACGCATCATCGGACAAAGAAGGCGAAGGAAAGCAATCCCTGAGAATATGCCGGGCGACTTCTTGCAACTCCCTTTCTACCCCCCCTTTTGGGCGATCGGCAGGGTCACAAAAAACGTACTCCCCTTCCCGACGGCGCTTTCGACCCAGGCCCGCCCGCCGTGGGCGGTGACGATTTCCCGCACCAGCGCCAGCCCCAGACCGGTGCCGCCGATCAACCGCCGATCGGTGTTGTCCACCCGGTAAAATTTTTCGAAGATCATTTCGTGCAGTTCAGCCGGGATACCTATCCCTTCGTCCCGGACCCAGATGGTGACGCTGTCCGCCTCACTGCGCGCGCCGATGGAGACGACCGTCTCCTTCGGCGAGTATTTCAGGGCGTTGGAAATGATGTTGGTCAGCACCTGGTGCAGTCGCGCCTCATCCCCGTCGATCAGCGGAAGGTCGTCCTGGCAGTCGATGGCGATCCTGTCTTCATCATGGTTTATGGCGAAGAGCCCTGCAGCGTCATTCACCATCAGGCAGACGTCCACCGGCCTGAACCTGTAGCTGGCAGCCCTGGCGCTGATCTGCTGCAGGTCGAGGAAATTGCCGATCAGCTCCTTGAGCCGTACGGCTTCCTTGCGGATGGTGTTGAGAGAAGACTCCAGCTGCGGCGCCTCCACCTCGTTCTCCAGGAGGAACTCGGTGAAGCCCAGTATGGCGGTAAGCGGCGAACGCATCTCATGGCTGACCGCGGAGATCATCTCGTCCTTCATCTGCTCGATCTCCTTGCGCTCGCTGATGTCTATGGCTATTTCCAGCCGCACCAGCCTCCCGTCGGTCCATGATACCGCCTTGTCGATGCACTGATACCACCTCCCGGTCAGGGGGTTGTGGAACTCCCAGACGTAGGGGGGCCGGGTTTTCCCGTCCTGTACGAGCTTGTCGGTCGTGCAGAACGAGCAGGGATCAATCTGTCCGTGCTGCAGCACCTCGTGGCATTTTTTCCCCTCCCAGTCGTTACCCGTGAGCATGGCGCCGAACTTGTTCATGAAGAGGAGTTCCTGGTTCTCCATGTCGGCGACATAGACCAAGGCGTTCAGAGAGTCGAAGATGGTGCTGATCTGCCTGAACTGGCTCTGCAAAGCATCTTCCGCCTGCTTGCGCTTGGTGACGTCCTTTATGACATAGACGAAGGCGTGCGCCCCCTCTTCGGCGGTCTGCATGGGATAACACGCCACATTGAACCACCCCACCAGGTTCGGGAAACGAATCTCTTCTTCCGCACCCTCTGCCACGGGGCACCTGAATACCGCCGCCTCGGGGAACTGATCGCCGTAAAAAACCTCGGCGAGGTTCTTGCCGAGGAGCTCCTGAAAGGTCGTGGCGAATTCTTCGATGACCTTCCTGTTGCAGCGGATGATCCGGCCGTCCGGGTCGGTAAGCACGATCAGATCGGAAACAGCGTCAAAGGCCGCCTTCCACTCCGACTTTGCCCGGAATACGACCTGTTCCGCCTCCCTTCTCCCCCTCCGCTCCCGCGCATCGCGCAATTCACGCTCGATGGCGGGGACGAGCCGGGACATGTTGCTCTTCATCAGATAATCGTGGGCCCCTGCTTTCATGGCCGAGACCGCCAGGTCTTCGCCGATCTTGCCGGAAATGATGATGAACGGCAGGTCGAGCCCGCTTTTCCTGATTATCTCCAGGGCGGCAAGGGCGTTGAACCTCGGCATCCGGTAGTCGGCAATGACCACATCCCAGCGCCCCTCAGCCAGCGCCGCCCGGAACAATTCCGCCGTCTCGACTCTCTCATGAAGCGGCTCGAAGCCCCCCCGCACGAGTTCGCGCAGCATGAGAAAGGCATCGTCTTCCGAATCCTCGACAATGAGTATGCGGAGCTGCCTTGACATAAAAGCCGCCTCCCCGTTTCCCGCACCGCGTCACCGGTGCAATACGCCGCTTTCCCGCGCCTTCTTCAGATCGTCCTGCGCCGCGTCGAACCTCTTTCTGTCCTTGATCGGCGGCAGCGAAAAGTCACCCTTTACCGACCATTTGTCCCGGAGATAGACGAAGGGAGCGAAGCTGGAAAGCCGATGCCCCTCCGTGACCTCTATCGGTTCGTCCGCCTTCATACCGCTGATGAACAGCCCTTTCCTGCCGGCAACTACCGTGTGGCTGCCGCGGAAGGGGAACGCCCCGGCATCGCCAAACTCCCATTTCACCTGCTGGCGCTGTTCGCCTCCCGGCAGCCCGTGGCAAGAGCCGCAGTCGCGGCTCTTGCCGTATTTATGGGAGACCTTGTCCATCTGGACCCAGAGAAGCGCCTTGTTGTTTTCCGGCAGGCCGCCGAATAGCCCCGCATAACCCCAGGCGTCGTCGGTTCGCGAAAGGTCGGGGAGATTTTTCGGCCAGCGCCAGTGAAGGCCCGGTTTGAACGCGGCTTTTTTCTGATTCATGACCGCCATGGGGTATGGCTTGACCGGTATCCACCGCCCCCTCTGGTCACGGATCAGGATCGGTTCCCGCATCACTCCGTAGTACTCCTTGTACTTGAAGTAAGGGGTCTCGCTCCCCGCAAGCTTACCTGGTCCCCAGAAGGTCGCCTGGTATCCCGTCACGTTCGTGATGTGGCACGCCTCGCAGGAGAGATTCCTGTGCGCCGACCGCGCGTGGCTCATCATCTCCTTCTGGTGGCACCTGATGCAGTCCGCCTGGCGCTTGACCATGCCATGCCCCAGCCCCTTGTTCACCCGTGTACTCTCGTGGCAGTCGAGGCAGCCGACTCCCTTGGCCAGATGGACGTCGGCCTCCATCCCCTCGGGATGGGAGAACGGACCGCCGAAATACCCGGCACCGCGGCGACGCTCCTCGGGGCCGGCATGGCAGAGCTGGCCCCGTCCGCCGCCGTAGCAACTCTCCGGCTTCGGGGTGCGGATGAAGGTATGCATCCCTTTTTTCGGGTCGTTCGGCTCCTTTGCCATCGGTTCGTAGTGGCAGTCGAGGCACCCCACGTGGCATGCGTTGCAGGTGCGCTGGTTGAGGGCGCTTTCCTCCCGGGAAAAGGGGATCGCGGTCCCGGCGGCGATCCGGTCGTAATTGCCGTCGAACCAGACCCCGCAGTTGTGGGGGCCGCGCTCCTTGTCGCTCCAGCTCCGGTAGCGGCTCTGCTTGGCGTTTCGCCCCATGTTGCTCTTCTTGAACTCGGCGAATTCCCTGGCATGGCAGGCGCCGCAGGACCTCTCCATGAAGCCGAAGTCCTGGGAGAGGGTGTCGCGCCGCTTGTCCTGGTAAAGGATGACGTTGACCCCCGGATCGACCGCCGCTTTCCCATCCTTCTCCACCTGGTACTTGATGCGCAGCATGGCGCTCCCGCCGATCTCCAGGGGCAATTTCCGTTCCGCGGTTTCCGCAACGAGACCCTTTTT
>DAIEGL010000247.1 GCA_027356255.1 Geobacter sp.
CGGCACCCCGGTCCGGTCGATGAAGGATACCGCCGGTTCGACCTCGGTGAAGACCTCGTAGGCCGCGGTCGGCACGTTGTATTTTTTCATCAGATCCTTGGAAAACGCCTTGCTCGCCTCGATGATCGCCGCATTTTTGCGCGCGCCGAATATTTTCAGGCCGTACTCTTCGAAAAGATCGACGATCCCGAGGGAGAGCGGCAGTTCCGGCCCCACCACGGTGAGCGCTATCCCCTCCTTTTTGGCAAAGGAGAGGAGTCCGGGAAGATCATCAACCTTGATGTCCACGTTCTCCGCCATGGTGCCGATCCCCGGATTTCCCGGGGCACAGTACACCTTTTCCACCAGCGGGGACTGGGCTATCTTCCAGACCAGGGCGTGCTCACGCCCGCCGCTGCCGATTACAAGAACTTTCATATATGAGAACTCCTTCCAGAATCAGGTATAAATGTGGATCGCTTCAACACCTTTCAGTGTCTGAAATGCCTCATGGCGGTGAACACCATTGCCATGCCGTGCTCGTCTGCGGCCGCGATCACTTCCTCATCGCGCATGCTCCCCCCCGGCTGGATGACGGCGGTAATGCCGACCTGCGCTGCGTTGTCGATGCCGTCGCGGAACGGGAAGAAGGCGTCGGAGGCCATCACCGCCCCGGCCACCTGCAGACCGGCATGCTCCGCCTTGATGGCCGCGATGCGGGCCGAGTTGACCCGGCTCATCTGTCCCGCACCGACACCGATGGTCATGCCGTCCTTGCCGTAGACGATGGCGTTGGACTTGACGAACTTGGCCACCCGCCAGGTGAAGAGGAGGTCGATCATCTCCTTCTCCGTCGGCACCCGCTTGGTAACCACCTTAAGATCCCCGTGGAGCGCCAGGTCCGTATCCTGGACGAGGAGGCCGCCGTTGACACGCTTGCAGTCCAGCCGCGGCAGAGGTTCCGCCTGCCACTGGCCGCAAGAAAGCAACCTGACGTTCTTCTTCGCCGCCACCACCTCGATCGCCTTTTGGGAAACAGTGGGGGCGATGATAACCTCCACGAACTGGCGATCGACTATGGCCTTGGCCGTCTCCTCGTCCAGTTCGCCGTTGAAGGCAATGATCCCGCCGAAGGCGGATTCGGGGTCGGTCTTGTAGGCGCGGTCGTAGGCATCGAGGAGCGTGCCGCCGATAGCCACACCGCACGGGTTGGCATGCTTGACGATGACGCATGCCGGCCCTTCGCTGAACTGTTTCACGCACTCCAGGGCCGCATCGGTGTCGCCGATGTTGTTGTAGGAGAGCTCTTTACCCTGGAGCTGCCGGGCGGTGGCAACGGAGGCATCCTTCACGTCCCGCTCCACATAGAAGGCCGCCGACTGGTGGGGGTTCTCGCCGTAACGCATCCCCTGGGCCTTTTTGAACTGGAGGGTCAGGGTGTCCGGGTATGCGGCAACCCCTTCGCCGGTCCGGGCCCCCAGCCAGTTGGAGATGGCACCGTCATAGGCCGCGGTGTGCTGGTAGACCTTCACCGCCAGGAGGAAGTTGGTCTCCCTGGAGACGGCGCCGCCGGAGGCCTTCATCTCGTCCAGCACCCGCCGGTAATCGTTGTGATCGACGACCACGGTCACGTCGGCATTGTTCTTGGCTGCCGAACGGAGCATGGTCGGGCCGCCGATATCGATGTTCTCGATGGCGTCCTCAAGGGTGCAGTCCGGCTTGGCAACGGTCGCCTCGAAGGGGTAGAGGTTGACCACCACCATGTCGATCGGCTCGATGCCGTGCGCCTTCATGGTCGCCACGTGCTCGGGGTTCCCCCGCATGCCGAGGAGGCCGCCGTGCACCTTGGGATGGAGGGTCTTGACGCGCCCGTCAAGCATTTCCGGAAAACCGGTAAACTCGGAAACGTCCTTCACCGCCAGCCCCGCCTCCCGCAACAGCTTGGCGGTACCGCCGGTGGAGAGGATTTCAACGCCATAGCCGGCCAGCTCCCTGGAAAACTCGACGATGCCGGTTTTTTCGGATACGCTGATCAGCGCACGGGTAATCTTTGCCATGATTTTGCTCCTTTTATCTGTAAATTTATCAAGAACGGCCGAACAAAACACCGTCCTTGCAGCTCTTTCAATCGAGATCGCTGTTTAGATCTACGCGCTGTTTTGCATCTTCGGGAAATTCATCTGTGCGAGAAAGTGCTTTTCAAAGGCAGGTGTACCTGACAGGGGGATGACCTTGATCGACTCGGCAAGCCTGTCCAGAGCAGAAAAGTCGTCGCCTGCGCAGAGCGCCCTTTCCACGCCGCTCAATGCCCCTTCCCGGATAAAGCCGGCAATTTTTACCATGTTTTCACTGAAAATTCCAACGTTTTTTAGCTGCTCTGGCGAGAGCACGGCGCCGAAGGAACCGGTAAGTATAACTTCCTGAACAGAATCGCCCGATATGCCGGCACGCTGGAACAGGACTTCCATACCCGCCCTGACCGCCCCCTTCGCCAGCTGCACCTGGCGGATGTCGTTCTGACCGAGATAGACCATTCGCTGTGCATCGCGGTAGAGGACGAAAACCGTCTCGCCGTTCATATCGTGCAGATGATTGGCCAAGTTTGAGCCGATCTCTGCCGGCGCGAACAGGCGCCCGGTATGGTCCAGCACCCCCGCTCCGAGGAGTCCGGCCACGGCGGAGATGACCCCGGAGCCGCAGATCCCGCACGGCACGGCATCGCCGATCGTCGCAATCCTGACCCTGTCGCCGGCAAAGCTGACGTCGCTGATGGCTCCCGGCAGGGCGGCCATGCCGCACGCCAGGTTTCCCCCTTCGAAGGCCGGCCCTGCGGCCGCCGAGGTGGCATAGATTTTACCATTGACAACAAGGGCCAGTTCGCCGTTTGTACCGAGATCCAGATAAAGGCGTGCCGCGTGCTGTGCGCCGCGAGCCGCGCAACGGCCTTCTCCGTAGAGGAATGCGACCAGGTCGCCGCCGACGAATCCGCCCGGGAGGGGGAAAACATATGCATCCAGATCCATCCCCCAGCCGAGGGATGCTGTGCTCACGGTCCTGCCGGTGGTGAACAGGGGGCGGTAGGGGGGAAATGCGAGGGAATCCACGGAAAGCCCCAGGAGGAGGTGCTCTATGGCCGGGTTGCCGGCAATGGCTATGCAGCATAGATCGCCGGCGTCGGCGCCGGCATCGGCGAGAAGCCTTCCGGTCAGGAGCTCAAGCTCGCCGTTTACGAGCCGGCTCATCGCTTGCAGGTTGTCGGGGGAGGCGACCGCAGCGGCAAGGCGCGACACCACGTCCGGCCCGAACTGCCTCTGCGGGTTTAGCCCCCCCGTGACCGCCAGCCGTTCGCCGCTTTCCCGGTCCAAAAGCGATGCCGCAATGGTGGTGGTCCCCACATCAAAGGCTGCCGCGAGCGGCCTAGACGACTTCAACGACGGACTCCCGGCGGGGGAGCACCTCGCCGACACAAACGGCGAAGCACCCCGTATCGGCCGCTCGGGCCAGGAACTGTCCGGCATCCGCCGGAGAAAGCGCGACCAGAAGCCCCCCCGATGTCTGCGGGTCGAACAGCGGCAGGAGGAGATCGGCAGATAGCCCGCTGCAACAGGATAAACGGGAATAATGGTCGCGATTGCGGTAGCAGCCGGCGGGAACCAGGCCGTCCCGGATCAATGCATCAACGCCCGGCATGACCGGTACCTTGGCCAGATCGAGGCGGACCGTCACCCCTGCCCCCGCGGCCATCTCGCAGGCGTGGCCGATGAGGCCGAAACCGGTCACGTCGGTGGCGGCGCTCGCCCCGCACTCCACCATCAGCTCTGCGGCGGTCCGGTTCAGCGTCGTCATCCACCCTGTGGCAGCGTCCGCCACCCCGTCCGGCGCCATGTCGGCCTTTATCGCCGTGGAAACAATGCCCGTGCCTAGCGGTTTAGTGAGGATGAGCAGGTCGCCGGGACGGGCGGTGGAGTTCCTTACGATTCGCCTGGGATCTATGAGTCCGGTTACGGCCAGTCCGTACTTCAACTCCGCGTCTTCCACCGTATGTCCGCCGACCAGACAGGCACCCGCCTCGCTGATGGCGGCCTGGCCGCCGGCCAGAATCAGGGAGAGGACCTCGCCCGGAAGGTCGCAGGCCGGGAAGAAAACCAGATTCATGGCGGTCACCGGCTTCCCTCCCATGGCATAGACATCGGATATGGCATTGGCCGCGGCTATACGCCCGAAGGTGTAGGGGTCGTCCACGAGGGGGGTGATGATGTCGGTCGTCTCCACCAAGGCGAGCCTCTCCCCTATCCGGTAGACACCGGCGTCGTCGGCAGTTTCTGCCCCCACGAGGAGGGCCGGATCAGCCGCAGGCACAAGGCCGCTCAAAGCTTTTTCAAGGCCCGCCGGGCCCAACTTTGCCGCTCAACCGGCAGCCTTCACCATCGCGGTCAGTTTGATCTTCTTATTGGTCATTTCCCCTCACTCACAACTCACCAATCACCAATCACGGCAAATACACCCGCGGCACCCGCTTGCTGATGCCGCAGAAAATCTCGTATGGTATGGTGCCCGCCCGGGCGGCCAGCTCTTCGGCATGGATGCAGTTCCCCTCCCGGTCGCATCCCAGGAGCGTCACCTCGTCGCCGACGGCGACGCCGGGGACGTGCGTCACGTCGAGCATGATCCAGTCCATGCAGACCGTCCCCGCCACCCGTGCCCGTTCCCCGCGGACCAGCACCTCCCCCTTGTTGGTGAGGGCACGGCAGTAGCCGTCGGCGTATCCCACCGGAACGCTCGCCACGAGGGTCCTCTCTTGCGCCACATAGCGCCGGGCATAGCTGATGCTGGTGCCGGGCTCCACCCACTTGAGCATCGCCACCCGGCTCTTCAGCCGCATCACCGGTTTCACGTCCATTTTCCCCTGGAAATCGGCGGAGGGGAGCGCGCCGTAGAGGACGATGCCGGGGCGGGCCAGGTTGCAGAACGGAAGATCCCGGCTGAAGGCGGCGGCACTGTTGGCGATATGGACAAAGGCGGGGGAGAAGCCCTGGCGGGCGCCCTCCTGCAAAACCGCGGCGAAGAGCTCGGTCTGGCGGGCCGTGTAGCTGTTTCCTTCTTCGTCCAGTTCGTCGGCCGAGGCGAAGTGGGAGAATATCCCCTCCAGCTCGAGGTTTTTCAGCCCCTTCAGCTCCCGGAAGAAAGCCGGGGCCTCCTCAGAGCGTATCCCCAGCCGCCCCATGCCGGAATCGACCTTGAGGTGGATCTTCGCCTTGC
>DAIEGL010000266.1 GCA_027356255.1 Geobacter sp.
CCACTTCGTCAAGGGGGCCGGCACCATGCTCGACAGCGTGAAAAGGGCCGGCGGAGACGTGATGGGGCTCGACTGGCACATCAACCTGGGAAAAGCTCGCGACGTGCTCGGCGACATGGGCGTCCAGGGAAACCTGGACCCGACCGTCCTCTTCGCGCCGAAAGAGGTGATCGAGGCCGAGGTGAAGCGGGTACTGGACGAGAACGCCGGCAGACCGGGGCACATTTTCAATCTGGGGCACGGCATACTCCCCACGGTGCCGCCGGAAAATGCGATTCATATGGTCGAGTGCGTGCACCGGTTGTCGCAGAAATAGTCGGTCTGACATGTCTCCAACGCTCTTGCAACTGGACGGCTTCAAGTTTTTCTTCTACGCCAACTAACATCTTTCGCGTCATGTCCATGTGATTAAGGGAGATGCATATGGTAAAATCGATTTGGCGGCGCTGATGTTCGTCGAGAATTATCTGAAACCCGCGTATGCCAAAAAAGCGCTGGCCATTGCAGGCGACCACCGGCTAGAATTCGAGGAGAAATGGGATGAGTTCTTTAAAGGGTAAGGTGGTCCATGTTGATGAGCGTTACCTCCATGTGGAACTCGACGATGGACGCATTATTTCAACGCCGATGCAGTGGTATCCCGATCTTCAAAAGGCTTCGCTTCGGCAGTTGATGAAATATCACTTCATCTGTCGGGGAACGGGTATAGAGTGGCCAGATCTGGATTATCATCTGAGCATCGAGGCGATGTTTAAGGATGTCAGGCAGGCCAAGGCAGCGTGATTGTGGGAAGGAGGGGATAGGGCAAAGTAGCCCTCTCCCCCTTTTTAATTTTGGCGGGATACTTCTGAGAAAAGCTTTTCACGCGACATAACTCGCGTGTCCTGAGACCGAGCTTTGTTCTTCGGTCACGGAGGAAAGAGCCAAGGTGGTACTCGTGTTCGATATATAACATTTTGTGCCTCCAAATCTTGCCTAGATTGCAAACTATCATCAGTGAAGAAAAGTGCCAATAGAGATATAGAATATTCATGACTTGCGAGATATAGTTTAAAGTCAGCATACCCCACTGACTTTTTAGCAGCTTTTCGCAGGATTAAGCGACAAATTGTAATAAATGCTTCACGAAGCGAATAGGCGACTTGACTTGTCCCATAAAACGTTGTACGTTTTGTGAAAACGTATTACCTGCGAGGTGTACATGGACAATACAGCCAAGGTGTCAACCAAAGGTCAGGTGGTCATCCCGGCGGAACTGCGCAAGCGGCATCATATGGAGCCGGGCAAGAAAGTGCAAATCTTCGAGTACGGCGAGTTGATCTGCATCGCGCCGGTCGTGAAGGAGCCGCTGGAGGCTGCATACGGATTTCTGGCGGATGGGGGGAAATCGCTGACGGAGGAGCTGCTCGCAGAGCGGAAAAAAGATTTCCGGCATGAATAGTCTGCTCTTCGACAGCTTCGCCCTGCTCCGCTTCTTCTGCCGAGAGCCGGGAGCCGAAAAGGTGCGGAAACTGCTGGCGGAGAGCCTGAAGGCTGATCAGACCCGTTTGATCAGCGCCATCAACGTCGGTGAGCTCATCTACATCGTCCAGCGCCGGTTCGGCGATCAGAAAAAGCTGCAAATGCTCGTACATCTCCAGTCGCTGGGGCTCACCATCCTCCCCTGCCCTAACGACCTCATCTTCCGCGCGGCGGAACTCAAGGCCCGTTACCGCATCTCCTACGCCGACGCCTTTGCCCTCGCATCCGCAATCGAACATGGCGCCGACCTGGTGACCGGCGACCCGGAGTTCAAGCAGGTGGAACATCTCGTGAAGATCATCTGGGTGTGATTCGCATGGGGGTGACAGGGATGGGAGCCGGCATCTTAAGGTTGTTTTCAGCGGTCGCCTTGGCGTACGGCTGCTACCTGGCTTTCTGCTATTTCGCCCAGCGCCTCGTCATCTACCCCGGCATGGGTATCCGTGTGCCGGCGGTCCTTCCTGCCCCATCAACCGGCATCGTCTCCATCCGGCTTGAGACCCACTTCGGCAGGACAGAGGCGTGGTTTCTCCCCGCCAAGGGAACGTCAGCAGGGCGCAGGCCGGTGGTGCTCTTTTTTCACGGCAACGGCGAGGTCATCGATTTTCTGCCTGGTGATGCGGACTGGTTCCGGGATATGGGAATGGGCGTCCTCCTGGTCGAATACCCCGGCTACGGCCGCTCGGAGGGTAAACCGTCCGAGGCGGGCATCGCAGCAACGGCGACGGCGGCCTATGACGCGGTGATAAGGAGGGGGGACGTGGATCCCGAGAGGGTGGTCGCCTTCGGCAGGTCACTCGGCTGCGGCCCCGCCTGCGCCCTTTCCCTTAAGCGTCACCTTGCCGCCCTCATCCTCCAGTCACCCTTCACCTCGACCCGGCCATTCGCCCGGCGCTTCCTCTTTCCCGGCTTTCTCCTGCGCGACCGGTACGACAACCGGCGAGCGCTCGCGGCCTTTGCCGGGCCGGTCCTCATCCTGCATGGCCGCCATGACGACATCGTGCCATTTTCCCAGGGGGAGGAGCTGGCACGGATCGCCCGCAACGCCCGACTCGTTCCGCTTGCCTGCGGCCATAACGACTGCCCCCCTGACCCGGCGGAGTTCCGGCGCATAGTCGCCGCATTCCTCCGGCAGCACGGGGTGGTTCCCTAGAGCTATCCCCTCACCCTGTCCACTCCCAGACGGTCAGCTCCGCGATTGAGTGCTGGAACTTGCGCCTCGTTTCGCGGATGACAAACGGGACGTCGCACGGCTCGCCCACCATGCGGAAACGGGGTGAGAGCGCCGCCTTCAGCCCGTCCAGGGTGGTGACGTTCTCACCCGCCTCCTTGTAACCCCCCAGCCACTCCTCGCGCTTTGTAAACTCCTCCAGCCAGGTGTAGGGGGAGGTGATGACCAGGAGCCCGCCGGGGTTCATCCGTTCGTGGATGGTGGCGAGGAAGCGGCGCGGCGAATAGAGCCGGTCGATCAGGTTGGCCGCCAGCACCAGGTCGTAGCCGGTGAACTTCTCCGGCAGGTTGCAGGCGTCGGCCTGATAGAACTCCACCCGTTCGCGGATCTCCGCCAATCCCAGCGCGGCAAGCCCCATCTCGTGGAACGACTGGATCTCCCCCTCCTCTGGAAAGGCGTAGCGCAGGTACCCCTCCTCCTGCATCCGGGCCGCCAGGCGGAAGAAGCGGGTGGAGAAGTCGAGGCCGGTCACCCGGTCGAAGCCGCGGGCCAGCTCGAAGGTGGCCCGGCCGACGGCACACCCCACGTCCAGGGCGCGCCTTCTGGGGCGGTTTGCGGTCAGCTCCAGGCAGATGCGGGCGCAGGCGACCGGGAAGTTGGGGACCCCGAAGTGTTCCTCGCCGTAGTGGGCGTCACAGTACTGGGCCGTCAGGAGGTCGGTCTCGTACTGGTCCTGGTGGACTTCCACCGGCTGGTCGCTCTCCACATAGCGGAATCCGGCGTGCTGGAAGAAGTGGCGGCGGAAGGCGTAGCGGGAGTCGCGGGTCGCCTCGTTGCCGGTGGATATCCACGACCCCCCCTTGATCAGGTTGTGGCGGGTGTCGAAGGTGGGGGTGGAAAAGTCGTCGTACCAGGGGTGGGTCTCGAAGCCGTGGAACGGGTAGATGGGGGTCTCGGTCCACTGCCAGACGTTGCCGATGATGTCGTAGAAGTCGCCGGAGCGGAAGCGGTCCACGGCGCAGGAGGAGGCCCACTGTTCCAGGTTGATGTTGCCCGGCGCCCGGTCCCACCAGGGCTGGTCGGGGATGTCGGAGATATCGCGCAGCCGGTTCCACTCGTCCTCGGTGGGGAGGCGGATCGGCCTGCCGCTTCTGGCGGCTAGCCAGTTGCAGAACGCCTTCGCCTCCAGGTAGTTCACCTCCACCGGCCAGTTCCAGGGGAGGTCGATCTCCTCCACCATGGTGCGGAGCCGCCACCCGTTGCCGATTTTGATCCAGAAGAGGGGGTGCTCCGCCTGCCGGAAGGTGCGCCAGTTCCACCCCTCCTCGGTCCACCACTGCCGCTCCCCGTACCCCCCCGCTTCCACGAAGGCGAGAAACTCCCGGTTGGAGACCAGGTATTTCGCCGCGCGGAAGCCGGCCACCTCGGCCTCGTGGTGGCCGTATTCGTTGTCCCAGCCGTAGAGGGGATGGTTCCTCCCCTTCCCCAGCACCACCCTCCCCCCGGTCACCGGCAGAAGTTTGTTCTCCTGCGCCTCCCCCGCTTCCCGGCAGATCTCCCACAGCGGGTGCCGCACCACCTGGTCGATGGGGAGCTGGCGGATCAGTACCGACGAGGTCTCCAGGTGGATCCGTTCGTGCTCGATACCCATCATGATCGCCCAGAAGGGGTCCTCCCAGGTAATGGGGAACTTGAGCGGGAGTCTGCGGATCACCCCGTCCACCAGAGCGCGCGCCTTGTCCCGGTACTCCTTCACCTCCTGCCGGCTTGGCCAGTCGTAGTGGGTCGCATCCAGGTCGTCCCACGACATCTCGTCCACCCCGACGGCAAACATGGATTCGAAGCGGGGGTTGATCCTCTCCTCGATCACCCGGGCGATGGTCAGCTTGTTGATGAAGAAGGTGGCGGTGTGGCCGAAGTAGAAGATGAGCGGATGGCGCAGCCGGTCGGCCCGGAGATAAAAGGTGGCGTCCTCCCTGAGAGTTTCGTAGAGCTTTTCGTCGATATCGAAGGTCTGGTGGAAGTAGCGACGAATTTCCTCCCGTTTCGCCTCGGGATCGCCATCGTTCAGGATGATGGTGCGGCTCTTGCGCAGATCCATGGCCGTTACCTCCGTGTCTGGTCTTGGGACGGGCAATCGTTCGTTGCCCCCGTAAAAAAGTCTAACGGTCGAGGGGCAAATTGCAAGGTTCGGCGCAGGCGCCGCTTTCGGGGGGGGTGATTTCCACCAAGGGGAAGAATGGGCGCTTGCAAATGACGCCCTTCGTGTTACTAGTTCTACCATGACCGGTGTCGTGAAGAGGAAAGGGAGAAAAGGGATTCGTCCTGAAAGAGTGGAGCGCCGGAACCTTGCAGCCGGGATCCGGGTCGTGGCCATGATCGAAGCGGCCAAGGGGATGCTCGTCATTCTGGTCGGGCTGGGGGTGTTTGCGTTGATCCACCGCGATGTCCAGGCGGTGGCGGAGGAGCTGGTCAGGCACGTGCATCTGAATCCCGCCAGCCGGTTTCCGCGCATATTCCTCGATGCCGCGGCATCGGCCAGCGATTCACGCCTCTGGGCGCTGGCCGTGACGGCGATGGTCTATGCCCTGATCCGCTTCGTCGAGGCCTACGGGTTGTGGCGGCAGCAGGCCTGGGCCGAGTGGTTCGGCATCCTCGCCGGCGGTCTCTACCTTCCGCTAGAGGTTTACGAGCTGACCGTTTCCGTGTCAACGGTCAAGGTGGTCATCCTGGCAGCCAACCTGCTCATCGTCGGCTGGCTTGCGTTTGCGCGGTGGCAGGCCAGGGGCTGACGTCTCCTCAAACCGAGGCTTTCCCCTGCCCGGCGGGATCGCTCTTCCGGCGCCAGCCGAAGTTGATGGTCTTTATTCCCGGAACCGCCTTCCTTAGCCGCTCCAGCCCCGCATCCGTGATTCCGTTGCCGCTGCAGGTGAGCCCTTGCAGCCCCTTCAGTCCGTAAAGATGGAAAAGTCCCGCATCGGTTATGTCGGTGTGATAGAGATAGATCCGCCGGAGGTTTTTCAGCGCGGCGATCCTCTTCAGGTCGTTATCGTTTATGGTTGCATCGGAGAGGTAAAGCTCCTCCAGGCCGGTCAGATGACAGATGCTGTCCAGGAAGGAGTCGTCCACTTCGTAGAGAAAAAGGGACTGCAGGTCGTCGGGTTGCAGTTTCCGCAGGTAGCCGAGACCGGCGGCGGGGTGGTTCTTCACGTCGAGGCGCACGGCCTTGTCGGCCGGGATCTCCCGGCATCCCCTGGCGGCGCAGAACTTCTGCCAGTCGCTGTAGTTGGCCGAGTGCCGGTTGCGGATATAGATGACGCCGCAGGAGCCGTCAGTCGGGAAGCAGATGCTGCGGATCTGCCGAGACGGCGCCTGCGGCGCCTCTGTTCCCGCAAGGACGGACAGGCGGTTGCGCGCCTTGGCGATACTGAGATCGACAGCGGCCGCCATTTCCGCCAGCAGGTCGATGTTCTTGGCAAGGGCCGCGTCAACCTTCTGCTTGAGGCGATAGATCTCGGAGTCCGTGAGTTCGGCGGTGCGGCTGTTTACGGCGAGGATTTCCTCCCTCTCCCCGGCGATCAGCCTGATGACCCGGACCAGCTCCGCACCGATATCCTTTCCCCTGATCTTGTCCGCCCCCCGTTCCCACTCCCGGAGAATTCCCAGAAGCGCCTCCCGATCATCCTCCGCATAGGCGCGGTTGGCACAGGCCATCAGCTCGTGGCGCCGGGTGCGCTCATCGCTGTCAACGGCCAGGTCCGGGTGAATGGCCTTGGCAACCTCGCGGTAAAGGGCCCTGAGGCCGGTTTTTGCGCCATCGTCCGCTGCCGGCTCTTCCCCCGGAAGGGCGCCCGCATGGTGCGGGGGGCGCCACTCTCCGCACCTCTGCCCCGCCCCGTTTTCTTCCCCGCATTTCAGGCCGCTGAGCTCTTTTTCCAGCCTCTCCAGTTCCGCAATGGGCTCCCCAAGCACCTGGGCATAGACCTTTTCGAAGAGTCGGATCTCCTGCTCCAGTTTTTCGAGGTCATGCCTGCTTGTCGCATGCTCGGAGCGAAGCCGGCCAAGCTCGGCAAGCTTCAGGTCGAGTTCAATCTCTTCGGGAAATTTCAGACGATGACGGTTTTCCATGTGCCCTGCCCGCAATTATCGCGCGTTGATGCCGGTGATTACCGGGACGGATTTGAACCAGGGCGCATTCTAGCACGACAGTGGCGTTTGGCACAGAGGCAATCGGCAGCTTAGAAGGAATCGAACCCGGTTCGGCTGTCCCTGCACGGGCGACCGCGCCCTCAAATTTTCACCAAAGGGAAAGTCACCATTACACGTAGGCCGGACTTTGACTGGTCGCTGGCAATGCCAAGGCTGACTTTTGCACCGACACGGGCAGAAATGGCCTGGACAATGGATAGGCCGAGGCCGGAACCAATCTCATCACTACCTAAAACACGGTAGAACGGATCAAACACCCGCTCGCGTTCTGCCTCCGGAATACCGGGGCCGCTATCTTCGACCACCAGCGTAATCTCTCCATTGGTGGCTAAAACCGACAAATCTACACGTCCGCCTGCCGGTGTGTAACGGATCGCGTTGTCCACAAGATTCTTGACGAGAGCGATCAAGTCAACCTCATTGACATGTACGCGGGCATCCAAATCGGTCACAACGCCGATATCGATGCCTTTCACCTCGGCCAACGGCATCAAATCCTCCAGCACGCGCCGATAGACCTGTTGCAGGGACACCTCGGTACGGGGCATGGTTGTTGAGGCTTGTGCCCGCGCCAATGCCAACAGTTGATCCAGCAATACTCTGCCACGCTCGATGCCTTTGCGCAGTGTGGTTAGTCGCTCATACGCGTCGGCAGACATTTCGGTATTCGCAAGCAGTTCGGCCTGAAGCGACAGCGCCGTGAGCGGGGAGCGCAACTCGTGTGCAGCATCGGCCACGAAGCGCCGTTGTGCATCCATTGACTGATCCACTCGCCCTAGAAGTCGGTTGATTGCCTCCAAGAATGGCCGGATTTCGGCGGGCAACGGTTCAGGTGCAATCGGGTAAAGTTCCTGCTCGCCACGCTGATCGATTTCGATGGCGATGCCTGCAACCGTCTTGAAGATTTTGCGGACTAACCCTGCCACGACAAGCAGCAGAATCGGAACCAGTATCAGGAACGGCAACAGGGTACTCAGCGCGCTGTCCCGTGCGATTTCGTCACGGACGGCCGTCTCCTGGGCAACGGCCAAGCGTTCTCCACTGCCGAGGGTTCTGACCAATACCCGATAGGTTTCATTGCCGATAGTGGCGGTTTGCATGCCGTCACGGAGGTTTGGAGGCAGTGCTAACGGCGGATTGATAACTCTGCCAACACTGCTTGACAAGGACGGAGAGAGCAATTGCACAAAGACACGCGATTCCGGGTCACTGTTTGCCTCTCTGCCCGAAGCGCCCTCTTGAGGCACTGGCAGATGGTGCCGGTCGAACAATGTTGCGACTTGGCGCAGCACATCGTCCTGTAACTCGTGAGCCTCGTTGAATGCTGAGAAGAATGCAAATGTCCCGGCAATCAAAGCAATAATCAGGATCGCAAGTGACAGCCAGAGAGATAGCTTGATTTGGAGCGAGTCTTTTACCCGCCTTTTGATACCATCCATCCAACACCCCTCACGTTCTTGATGACCTCGCTGCCAAGCTTCTTGCGCAGGGCATGAATCAGAAAATCGACAGCATTGCTTTCAACCTCCTCACCCCAACCGTAGATCCGTTCCTCCAATTCACTACGTGACAAAATGGCACCAGGACGAACCATCAGGGTTTGCAATAGCGCGAATTCCCGATTGGATAACTGCACGGCTTTGCCTTCATGGACGTGCGCCTCGCGTGTGGCTGGATCGAGTGACACTATGCCGTTGGTCAAGACCGGAGCCGCAATTCCCCCTTTGCGTCGAAGCACGGCCCGCATGCGGGCAAGCAACTCAGCCATTTCGAACGGCTTGAGCACGTAGTCATCCGCCCCGCAGTCCAGCCCGCGAATCCGGTCGTCCAATCCATCACGAGCGGTGATTATGAGCAGTGGCACCGGGTTGCCCCGGCCACGGATCGATTCCAGCACGTCCATCCCGTCTTTCCCCGGCAAGCCGAGGTCGAGCAGTACGAGGTCGTACTGCTGACAGTCGAGCGTATCGAGGGCGGTTTGCCCATTTTTCACCCAGTCGGCGGCGTAGGAAGCGTCTTTCAGTGCCCCCCGTATTGCCTCCCCGATCATTGGGTCGTCTTCTACCAACAGGACCCGCATTCATACTCCAGCGACCATCGTGTCGCACCTTTATTTGAACGGAAGATAGTATACTGCTATCTTGTCAAAAATATAAAGAGCTTCATCAATGACATTGTTTTGCTGCCCTTTGTCGGAAAATCAAGATGCAGGAGAGAATGGATGCGAGAAGAACTGCCGACGCAGAATAGCGACTTAATGCCAACCCACCAGCGCTGAGAGGCTTGTCTAAAAAATCGCCGACCACAGCACCAAGGGGGCGCGTGATGATGAATGCAGCCCAGAACAGCAGGGTGCGAGATATGTTTGTCCAGTAATACGCCGCAACAATGAGTGCCAGCAGGGCGCTGAATACCATCGCACCTCCCTCGTAGCCAAGGCCAGCCGTGTCGGCCGTCCAGTCGCCCAGTGCTGTGCCCAACGTTTGAGAAAACATGATCGTCACCCAGTAGAACATCTCGGCCCTTGGAGAACTGATGCTATCGACCGATACGGTGCCGAGTGACCGATACCACGTGGCCAAAGACGCCATCAACAATATAAAGAGTAGCGAGAACCCCCCTGCATAGCCGATCCCAAGAGAGCGGTCTGCATAATCCGCCAACGTCGTCCCGACTGTTGTTGTTGCGATGATGGTTGACCAGTAGAGGAATGGGTGAAATCCTTTAGCCTTTATTTGGGCAGCTACAGCGACCAGAAAGATTGCTGAGAAAATGGCCGTTCCAACAAGATAACCCAGATTCATCGACATGGACACCGCATCACCACCGGTTTCACCCAATGTAGTAGCAGCGATTTTCATGATCCAGAAGATTACAGTGACTTCCGGCACCTTGCTCAAGGTATGTTCGGTTGTATTGTTCATACGGATTCCCTTCTTGCCAGTATTGTGGCTGATGTTCATTTAAGACTCTCGACTTGATTGAAAATCGGGGACGTGCTGGCATCCACCGTTATAATCACTATACGCCACGAGAATTAGCCCAAAGTTAGGGGGCACCACAGAAAGTGGATTATATGAAAATATAGCCGACCTACCACCAGGAAACTTAACCATCGCAATCTTTGTGATTTGACGATCGTCTCGGTATAACGCACATCCACCTGTTTCCCTTACCGGCCTATGGGGAACGCTGTAGTTCGTCCTTGAATTTTAAGAAAACGGCCGTTATAATGTGTTACGTTTGCGGTTAATGGCGGCTGACATATTAATGAATTCATGGCGGGAGAGGGTTGATGAAAGATTGCGAGCTGCTGGAAAAGTGCATTTTCTTTAACGACAAAATGGTGGGCATGCCGTCAATGGCGGAGGTGATCAAGCTCAGGTACTGCAAGGACGACAACACCGGGTGTGCGAGGCACATGGTCTGCAAATCCCTGGGAAGGGAAAAGGTCCCCGCAGACCTGTTTCCGAACCAGGTTGACAGGGCCGAGAAGCTGATGGCCGGGGTATGAATTCGGATCATAGAAAAAGGTCGGCCGATGAATGGCCGACCTTTTTTTATTCAATCGAGGGCAACAGAATAGTTACGGCAACTCCTTCACCAGCCGTTTCAGTTCCTCCCGGCCGAAATGGTATGCCTCCCGGCAGAATTCGCACGTCACGTCCGCTTTCCCTTCCCTTTCCAGCATGTCGGTCAGCTCTCCCCTCCCGAGCGAGATGAGCACCCGTTCGATCTTTTCCCGGTTGCAGGAGCAGCTGAAGGCCAGTGCCCGCTTTTCCAGGGTGTCGTATGGGATATCGGCAAAGAGGAACTCCAGGAGCTCTTCCGGGGTCGTTCCCTTGCGCAAGAGCTCGTTGAGCGGCGGGAGTTTTTCGATCCGCGTCATCAGGGCGTTGACTTCCGCCTCATCTACAGGCGGCAGCGCCTGGATGAGAAAGCCGCCGGCAGCGGCGACGCTGTTGTCCGTCTCGACAAACACCCCCAGCCCCACGGCGGAGGGGATCTGCTCGGACTCGGTGAGATAGAGGGCCAGGTCCTCGGCGATCTCGCCGGAGTAGAGCTGGACCATCCCCTTGTACGGCTCCTTCATTCCCAGGTCCTTGGTGACCGTGAGGAACCCGGCCCGGCCAATGGCCCCGGCCACATCCAGCTTGCCGTTCCTTTCCGGCAGGTGCACCTCCGGCACGCCGACACAACCGCGCACCGCCCCGTTGCTGTCCGCCTCCACGAGGATCTTCTGCAGCGGACCGTTCCCTTCGAACTTGATGCCCACCCGCTGGCCGGTCTTGAGCAGGGCACCGAACAGCGCCCCACCGGTGAGCGCCCGCCCCAGTGCTGCGGAGGCCGTGGGCCAGGTGCCGTGGCGCCGGCGGGCCTCGTCTGCCAGTCCGGTGGTCACGCAGGCCAGCGCCCGGACCGTGCCGGATTTTGCCATGATGCGTACGAGATAGTCCGTCACAGGCAGATTCCCAGGCGGCCGATCAACTCCCCTTCCCTGAAGAGGAGCTCCTTGATGGTGAGGAAGTCGCAGACCCTTATCCCCTTGACGTGGTAGCCGAAGAATTCGGCAAGCCGCGGCACCTGGGTCAGGTCGCAGGCGATGATCCCGTCGTCGTAGGCGAGAAAGGGGATCTTTTCCACGATCCTGCGGGTGACCCATTCCACGTCGATCGGCTTCACCTCTTCCATCTTCAGGTAGATCCTCTTGTCCCTGGGGTTGAAATCCACCCGTTCCACCCGGAAGCGGGCGGAAAATGGGACGCTGAACGGGAGGAGCCGCTTTTTCACCTTGCCGCTGATCTCGCCGTAACCGTCGAGGAACCGCATGGAGAGCTCCTGGATCTCCTCATCCATGGCGCGGCTGACGAACTCCCGGTGGAAATAGTCCTCGCTGACCCGCACCTCCCGGCGGGTGACGACCTCCTTCAGCCGCTGGTCCTTTATCAGGTCCAGAAGCGCCGGATTTTTCAACAGATCGAAAATACTCATATATTCATTGCTCCTTGCAATTTACTTTCTACAATCAATCGCCGACTATCGACTATCGACCGCCGACCGCCGACCGCCGACCGCCGTCAGACCAGCCCCATGGTGAAATTGAACTCAGAGGTTCCGGGCAACGCCGCGCCGCGGCTGAAGGCGCCCAGCACCCTCCCCCACTCCTCCGGCGGCAGCTGGGAGAGGTCCACGACAAACGACGCCACCCCCATTTCCCTGAGCCTCCCCCTGAAGGCGGTGAGGGAAAACATCGTGTTCGGCGTCACCACGGTGAGCCCGTCCCTGCTCGCGACCCGGTATCCCTCCCCCCGGTCGGAAAGGAGCGGCGCGTCGCTGCGCACGTCCTTGATCCTGATCTTAGAGGTGATGGCCGGCACACCGGCATAGACCATGACCCTTCTCTTGATCGGCAGGTCCGCCGCCAGGAGCGCCGCCATGTTGTCGGCATCGTCCTCGATGTACAGGGTGGCTGCAGTCGCCCCCAGTTCCTGCCAGCTGAGGAGCGCCTGGCTGTTCAACGAGAAGAGGCGGTAATCGGTGGAGATCTCCACGTCAAGCCCCCTGAGCAGCCCGAAATGGGAGAGGTTGGCCGCCTCGAAGCGGCGGAAACCGTAATGCATCAGGACGGAGATCGCCTCTTTGTAGAATGGTATGTCCGCCTCGAAGATGATGAAGGGGAGGTGCCAGATCACCCTCTGTTCGCGTCCCCTCAGCTTGCGGACGAGGTGCGGCGCCTGGTGCATGTTCGCCTTCGACACCGGCAGTATGATGCTGTCGATCCCCTCCTGGTGGAGGAGGTGGTAATCGCGAATATGTTCGAGCCGGACGGTCAGCCCTTCCCTCACCCGCTGGGGCGCCCTACCCGCCCTGCTGCCGATCAGCGCCGCCAGTGCGGCTTTCCTCTGTTCCCGGCTCCGCTCCTTTATCTCGGCGAGCGCCTTATCGGAAAGCCAGCGGTAGAATTCGCGGCGGATCTCCTTGAGCTGCGCGGAAGGGATCAGTACCGGCGGAAAATCGGGCGCTGCCAGGGCATTGAGCACAAATGGCGTATCGCCGGTCCGGCCGAACTGGGCGGCGAGCACCCCTTCCATGTCGGTGGTGCGCGCAGGCTCCAGGCTCCCCAGGTGGAACTCCCGCCCCATTTCCTTTCCCGCCACGCGGGCCGTTATGCACAGGGCCTCCCCAGAGAGGGAGAGCCGGAGTTCACAGGGGAGTTTGTCCCCCTTGACCGTTTCGAGCCTCTTTGCGCAGGCGCTCTCGCTCATGGTGAAGGCGGTTTCCGAGGAGACCTTGAAGACTGCATCCCCCACCTTGAAGGCAAACGGCGCGATGGTGGTGACCAGGGATTTTTCCCTTGCCACCTTCACCTGCTGTCTCCCCAGGTAGAGATCCTTGATGGTAAAGGCCCGGCCGGCCATGTCGCTCTTCGGCTGCACCCGCACCCTGTCACCCACATGGAGCCGGTCCTTGGTTTCAAAGGTGATCCGGTTGCCGTTCAGTGACTTTATTGTGCCGAGGAAGCGGCCGGTCGCCCCCTTGAGCGACGGGGTGGCGATGTCGGTCGGGTTGTGGGAGGCGAGGAACCCCTTGGTCGGCACCCGGCCGAAGGAGAGCTTCAGGAGCTCCTTGGCCTCCGCCACCGCCCCGGTGCGCTTGCCTTCCGGGGCATCCAGCACCAGGCGGTACGCCCCGACCACGCTTGCCACGTACTCGGCGGACTTCATCCTCCCCTCGATCTTCAGCGAGGCGACCCGCGCCTCGATCAGCTGCGGGATCATGTCGATGCTGGAAAAATCGTTGGTGGAGAAGTAGTATCCTTCCTTGCCCCGGTAGGTGTACTGCCTGCGGCAGGGCTGGGCGCAGCGCCCGCGGTTGCCGCTGTGGCCGCCGAGAAAAGAGGAGAAGTAGCACTGGCCGGAGAAGGAGAAGCAGAGGGCGCCGTGGATGAAGCATTCGATCTCTGCACGGGATGCGGCGACAATGGCCCTGATCTCGTCGATATGCAGCTCGCGGGCGAGCACCACCCGCTCGAAGCCGAGCTCCTCCAGCTCCCTCACGCCGAGGGAGTTGTGGATGGTCATCTGGGTCGAGGCGTGGAGCGGGATGCCGGGAAAATATCCGCGGATAAGCCGGGCCGCAGCCATGTCCTGGAGGATGACGCCGTCCACCTGCATCACCTCCAGGGCAGAGAGCACCTCCACCAGCCGCGGCAGCTCGTTCTCCTTGATCAGGGTGTTGATGGTGACGTATATACGTTTGCCCTGGCCGTGGGCGTAGGCGAGCATCCGCTCCATCTGGGAGAGGGAGAAGTTCTTCGCCTTGGCCCGGGCGGAAAAATCGTGCAGGCCCGCATAGACGGCATCCGCCCCCTTTTCCATGGCGGCGAAGAAGGCCTCCAGCGACCCGGCAGGGGCGAGGAGTTCCGGTTTTTTTGTCGGCTGACCGACCGTTGTTCTGGGCATCCGCTTAGACTACCTGAAGGGTGGGAAAGGGTCAAGGGGGATTGTGCCAACCGCGGATTGCCCTGCCGGCTTGCCTATCCGCGCTTTCTTGCTAAGATTGTTACATTGTCACCATTGGAGGAAGCATGGCATGCTGCCGTTCATATCTGAGGTTCCTCTCCATCCTCGTCTCCCTTTCGCTGTTCGCCATCCCGTCCAAGGCGGCCGAAACGGCCGACTCCTGCCTCGACTGTCATGCCAGCGCCGCAAGGATGGCGGAGCTCGGCTATCCCCACTTCACCGTCACCCGGGAGGAGGCGGAGGCCCAGTCCGGCATGACCGCCGGCTGCAGCGACTGCCACCTGGGGAATAGATTGGAGAGCGACAGAGAAAAGGCCCACCAGGGGATGGGGCGACTCCTCCTGGTGAGGAAAAAGGGTCTCGTTGCGGAAACCGCGGAACGGAAATTGCCCCTGGAGATCGGCGGGAGCGCCATGCTGCGCATCAAGTACCAGGTGGAGAAGGATGGGAAAGCGGCGGTCGATCCGGGGGTCAACGTCATCCTTTACCAG
>DAIEGL010000273.1 GCA_027356255.1 Geobacter sp.
GCCCGGCGATATCCTCCGGGCCGGGGAGGACAATTTCCCCACACTGAAGGATGCGGAAGAGTTTCTCATCGGCCGCGCCTTGCAGCTAGCCAAGGGTAACCAGGGGATAGCCGCCTCCTATCTGGGCATCACCCGCCAGGCCCTCAACAAGCGGCTTTGCAGAAAAAGCGACGATGAGCAACAGTAGGCTGACCTTCTGAATCATTTTGCCACAGAGGTCACAGAGGAAAACCTAGCGCTGTGCAGCTGCTTGATTTCTCCGTGTCCCCAGTGGCAGAAAATGCCCCTTTTCATTCATCCATCCAGATTCAATCCCCGTCGAACCCTCTTTCCCTATCTCATTAAACCCCCTGCGACATCCGTTGCACCTGCGATTTTGTTTGCAGTCTCATAACCTCCATGAATCACAGGATAATTTGTTCGCAAAGGCGTCCGACTGCAAAAAGCGTCGCAACGGTCCGAAATGCTATGCGCCGATAACATAATGATATTACAGGTAATTTTTTGTATACAAAAATGGCACCGTTGCTGCTAAGGGATAACCATCGTGGAAATCTGGGAAACGGAGGGTGAATTATGCAGGAATCGGCAAGCGGGAAGATGTCCATAAAGCTCTGCGGCAACTGGTCCATCACCGGGGTAACGGACCAGCTGCGGTTTCTGAAGGCCCAATTGCAGCCCATGTCTTCGCCCAATGCCGCCGATGCCCCCACTCCCGGGGAAAGTGATCCGGAAATCGACGTGCAGGATGTGGAGCAGATCGACCTGAGCGGCTACCAGCTCCTTGCAATCTGGCTGCGTCACTTGAAAATGCTCGGCTTCAGTCCGGTTCTGGTCAATGTTCCGGAAACATTCCGGCAGGATATCCGTTTCTTAGGCTTCGGAGCCGAATTCGACTGCATCGCCAACACGAAGGGGCGTTCATGACAGGGGGCGCAACCAATGACCTGAGCAGGTTCAACCAGGTGTTCTTCGAGGAGAGCGCGGAACACCTGGCGGAGATGGAGCGGATTCTCCTCGCCCTCGACCCCGGTGCGCCGCAGGAAGACGATCTCCATGCCATTTTCAGGGCCGCCCATTCCATAAAGGGGAGTGCGGCGATCTTCGGTTTCACGGACATGACGATCGTTACCCACGATCTCGAATCCCTCCTCGACCGGGTGAGAAACCACGAAATCCCCCTTAACGGGGAGATGATAGACGCCTTCCTGGAGGCGGGAGACGCAATAGCCATGCAACTGGCCGGGCATCGGGACGGGGCGGACGTAGATTCTGCCGTGATCGAACGTGTCTGCAAAAAGCTCGGCGCACTCGTCTCGGCGACGGTCGATGCCGGATGTGCTCCCCAGTCGTTTCCCACCCGTTTTGAGCCGGTTACGGCGGCGGGGCCTGGCTCGCCTGCCGCATACGGGATCGATTTCAGCCCGGCTGAAGACACGTTCCGGCGTGGCGTCCGGCTGGAAAACCTCTTCTGTGAACTGGCTGATCTGGGTGAGCTGCAGGTGTCGGCCGCGATCGGTTTTGACGCTCCATTCAATGAGCTGGACCCGGAAAACTGCCATACCAGCTGGCACCTCACACTTGAAAGCACGGCAGGAGAGGCTGAGCTGCGGGATATCTTCGAGTTTGTCGCCGAGGAAAACGAGTTGCGGATTGCGGCTCTCTCCAACGCCGGCGCCGAAGGGGAACATCCGGCAGGCGGCGCCACTACCGTATGTGTCCCCATGGATACGCACCCCGCTGTTCCGGAAAGAACGGCCTCCGTGCGGAATGATGCACCAGCGGTTGCTCCCGGCCGCCGCACCGCCGAGAGCCAGGAGGGTTCCACGATACGCGTCGGCGTTACGAAGGTGGACCAACTGATCAACCAGGTGGGGGAACTGGTCATCACCCAGTCCATGCTGTCCCAGATTGCGGCCGGGCTCGATCCCCTCCTGTATGAGGGGATACACCGCGGGCTCATGCAGCTGGAACGCAATACCCGCGACTTGCAGGAAAGCATCATGTCCATACGGCTTGTGCCGATCAGCCTCGTTTTCAGCAGGTTCCCCCGCCTGGTGAGGGACCTCTCCGCAAAGCTCGGCAAGCTGGTAGAGCTCAGAACGTTCGGTGAAACGACCGAGCTGGACAAGGGGCTCATCGAGAAGATTGCCGACCCACTGACCCATCTGCTGCGTAACTGCCTGGATCACGCCATCGAGTTGCCGCAGGTCAGGACGGCTGCCGGCAAGGATGCGACCGGGACGATCACGATGCGTGCCGCCCAGGTGGGGGGCAGGATCGTCATCGACGTTGCGGACGACGGCGCCGGTCTCAACCGCGGCAAAATCCTCAAGAAAGCGCTAGAACGGGGGGGCGCCGTCGACGAGGCGATGGCCGATGAGGACGTCTGGCGACTCATCTTCGAGCCGGGCTTTTCGACCGCTGATGCCGTTACCGACATCTCGGGCCGCGGTGTGGGGATGGACGTGGTGCTGAAAAACGTCCATGCCATGGGGGGGCGCATCCAGGTCGCGTCGGAAGAGGGGAAGGGGTGCAAGTTCACCATCAGCCTGCCGTTGACCCTGGCGATACTGGACGGTCTGTCGGTGGCGGTCGGAGAGGAACGGTTCATCATCCCCATCAACTCGATCGTGGAGTCACTGCAACCGCTTGCAGGCGACATCAAGACCGTCGGCGGCCGGCGGGTCGTGCATGTGCGGGGGGAATATCTGCCGCTCCTCCCGATATACGAGCTCTTCAATCTGGAAACATCCGTCAAGAGGCCCGAGGAGGGGACCCTGGTGCTGGTCGATGCGGAAGGCGAGAAATGCGCCCTCTTCGTGGACGAATTGCTCGGAGAACACCAGGTCGTCATCAAGAGCCTTGAGGACAATTACCGGAAGGTGGAAGGGACCGCGGGGGCGACCATATTAGGGGACGGCCGCGTGGCGCTGATTCTGGATGTGGGGGGGCTGTTGCAGGCGGGCAAGAGATTGAAAGAAACAGGAGTCTGACACACAAGGGGGGCAATGGTTTATGCAGATGGAACAGACGACATCAGGCAGAGGCGCCGAAGGCGGTACGAGGGAGTTCCTTACTTTTTTCCTGGGAGGGGAAGAGTACGGCATGGACATCCTCAAGGTGCAGGAAATACGCGGTTACGATGCGGTCACCCGCATCGCCAATGCGCCGGATTTCCTGAAGGGGGTGATAAACCTCAGGGGGGTCATCGTTCCCATCGTGGACATGCGGATCAAGTTCAGGCTCGGGGAGGTCGTGTACGACGAGTTCACCGTGGTAATCATCATGAATGTGCTAGGCCGGGTCGTCGGCATGGTCGTCGATGCGGTTTCCGACGTGGTGGAGCTTGCGCCGGAGCAGATCAAACCCGCCCCCGAACTGGGTTCCACCCTGGACAGCCGTTACATAACGGGTCTCGGGACGCAGAATGGTCAGATGCTGATCCTGATCGACATAGAAAAACTGCTGAGCAGTTCGGAGATGCAGCTCATGGATGACGCCGCATAACATAAATAATCTTTTGAGAAAGGTGGTACCACAATGGGCATCGCAAGATTCAAGGACTGGACAATCCTGTCGAAGATCCTCTCCATCTCGATCGTCACAATCGTTATCCTCGTTTCCGGCATCATGTTTTACGTCCTTCCCCTGTTCGGGAAGAAACTGATGAACGAGAAGATGGCAGCCACGAAGAGCGTCGTGGAGGTCGCCTATACGCTGATAGAGGGTTATCAGGCCAAGGCGAAGTCCGGCGAACTGACGGTCGCGGAGGCCCAGAAGAGGGCGTTGGAGGGGGTGCGGAACCTCCGCTACCAGGGGGACGAGTACTTCTGGGTCAACGACCTGGAACCGAAGATGCTGATGCATCCCGTAAAGCCCGAACTGGACGGGAAGAACGTCTCCGACCTGAAAGACCCGAACGGCAAACAGATCTTCGTCGAATTCGCCAAGGTGGCGAAGGAGAAGGAAGCCGGCGTGGTCGAATACATGTGGGCAAAACCGGGCGCATCCAAGCCGGTCGAGAAGATCTCATACGTGAAGCTGGTCAAGGGGTGGGACTGGGTCGTCGGAAGCGGCATCTACGTGGACGACGTGCAGGCTGAGATGTCCAAATTGAGGTGGCAGATAATCATAGCCACCTCCCTCTGCGTGCTGCTGATCTTTGCTTTCGCATTCTTCGTGGCGCGCAGGATAAAGCTGGCGCTCAATGAGGCGATCGGCATCTCGGAACAGATCGCCGCCGGCGACCTCACCAACACCATCGAGGTCAAGAGCCGGGACGAGACCGGCCATCTCCTGGAGGCCCTGAGGGAGATGAACGACGGCCTGGCGCACATCGTCGGCGAGGTGAGGAGCGGAGCCGAGTCCATAGCCACCGCGACGGAACAGATCGCGGCCGGTAACACGGATCTCTCCCAGCGCACCGAAGAGCAGGCGTCCGCCCTGGAGGAAACGGCATCGAGCATGGAGGAGCTGACATCCACCGTCAAGCAGAACGCCGATAACGCCCAGCAGGCCAACCAGCTGGCGGTGACCGCCAGCGACGTGGCGGTGAAGGGGGGAGAGGTGATCGGCCGGGTCGTCACCACCATGGAATCCATCAGCGAGAGCTCCAGGAAGATCGCGGACATCATCGGCGTGATCGACGGCATTGCGTTCCAGACCAACATCCTAGCCCTGAATGCGGCGGTGGAGGCGGCCCGGGCTGGAGAGCAGGGGCGCGGCTTCGCCGTCGTCGCCGGCGAGGTGCGCAACCTTGCCCAGAGAAGCGCTGCCGCTGCCAAGGAGATCAAGGCGCTGATCGAGGATTCGGCGGGGAAGGTGGAGGCGGGGAGCAGGCTCGTGGAAGATGCCGGGAACACCACCCGGGAGATAGTGACCAGCATCAAGCGCGTTGCCGACATCATGGCGGAGATATCGGCCGCCTCACTGGAGCAGAGCAGCGGCATAGAACAGGTCAACACGGCCATAACCCAGATGGACGATGTGACGCAGCAGAACGCGGCACTGGTGGAAGAGGCCGCCACCGCGGCGGATTCGCTGAAGGAGCAGGCGCGCGGCATGGTGGAAGCGGTCAGCAGGTTCAAGCTGAACGGGGCCGGGGAGGGTCAGAAGGGTGGCGAGTTCAGGGCGCACCCCCACCTCCAGTCGGCGGCGCCGGCCGGAAAGGTCAACCGGATCATGAGGCCCGAGAAGGTGGCGGCGGCAAACGGATATGCTAAAAAAGCGGAAGCCAGACTGCCGAAGGCCGTGGGGCTTGAGGAGGATTGGAAGGAGTTCTAGGGCTGTTGGTTGGAAGGGGGAATATTCTGTGCGTTCAAATCTGTTGGCCGGACACGATTGCGGAGCGGAGAGCCGGTATGGCCCGGAAATCCGGCAGTTTCTTTATACGCCGGCAGATTTCAATCGGGTCCGCGAGCTGCTCTACAAGAGCGCCGGCATAGCGCTCGGCCCCAACAAACGGGACATGGTCTACAGCCGATTGGCGAGAAGGTTGCGGTGCAGGGGGGTAGGGACCTTCAGTGAGTACATCGACCTGGTGGAGAACGGCGACCACCAAGAGTTCGAAGCGTTCATCAACGCCCTGACCACCAATCTGACGGCGTTCTTCCGCGAATCCCACCATTTCCCGATTCTGGCGCAGCACATGGGGAGCATCGGCAGGGGGCGGAACATCCGGATCTGGAGCTGTGCCGCATCGACCGGAGAGGAGCCGTACTCTTTGGCAATGACGGCGGTTGAACACTTCGACAGCTTCAATCCACCCGTGGCGATCTTTGCGTCGGACATCGATACCAATGTCCTGGAAAGGGCCGAACGGGGTGTCTATCCGATCGAGCATGTTCAAAAACTGTCCCCCGGCCGGTTGAAACGCTTTTTCCTGAAGGGGGACGGGAAGCATGCCGGTTTCGTCAAGGTGCGCCCCGAATTGCGGAAGCTGATCACCTTCAGGCGGCTCAATCTGCTCGACGTGAACTGGTCGATCGGGGAAAGGTTCGACGCCATTTTCTGCCGGAATGTGATGATATATTTCGACATGGGGACCCAGTACCGCATTCTGAAAAAATTCGTGCCGCTGTTGCAGCCCGATGGGCTGCTGTTTGCCGGGCATTCGGAAAGTTATCATCACGCCGACGACCTCTTCAGGATTCGGCAAAAAACGGTCTACGTCCTGAATAGCGACGGGCGACCGGCTGACGGCGGGAGAAGCGGCTATTCATGGACATGGTCGGGACGTGCGCATGACAATCAAAGTCTTAATCATAGATGACTCGGCATTGATACGGAGTCTGCTGACCGAGATCATCAACGGTCAGCCGGACATGGAGGTGGTGGGGACCGCACCGGACCCGCTGATCGCCCGGGAGAAGATCAAGGAGCTCAATCCCGACGTCTTGACGCTGGACGTGGAAATGCCGCGCATGGACGGGCTGGTGTTTCTGGAGAAGCTGATGCGCCTTCGCCCCATGCCGGTGATAATGGTCTCCTCCCTGACTGAGAAGAGTTCGTACATCACGCTGCACGCGCTGGAACTGGGGGCGGTTGATTTCGTGACCAAGCCTCATATCGACATTGCCCGCGGCATGAACGCCTACGCCGACGAGATCGGCGCCAAGATCCGAACCGCCGCGAAGAGCCGCATCAGTGGGGTCAACCGTAACCCTACCCATACCCATCTCTCCGTGGAGAGGAAAAACAGCGCCGATGTGGTGCTCCCGTCCCTGAGCAGGTCCATTTCGTCCACGGAGAAGATAATCGCCATCGGCGCATCGACCGGCGGCACCGAAGCGCTCAGGGAGCTTCTGACCTCCCTGCCGGCCGATTGCCCCGGCGTGGTCGTCACCCAGCATATGCCGGAGGCGTTCACGAAGACCTTTGCCAAAAGGCTGGACAGCCTCTGCAAGATCAGCGTCAAAGAGGCGGAACATGGCGACAGGATCCTGCCGGGGCACGCCTATATCGCCCCCGGGAACATGCACCTGCTGGTCAGCCGCAGCGGCGCAAATTATGTCGCCCAACTCTCCGACGGGCCGCCGGTGAACCGCCACAGGCCTTCGGTGGATGTACTGTTCCGGTCGGCGGCGAATTTTGCCGGCAAAAACGCGGTCGGCATCATCCTGACCGGCATGGGGGACGACGGGGCCGCCGGCATGCTGGAAATGAAGGAAGCGGGCGCGTACACCATCGCCCAGGACGAGAGCAGCTGCGTGGTTTTCGGCATGCCGAAAGAGGCCATTGCCAGGGGAGGGGTCAGTGCGGTTACGACGTTGCAGAGCATGGGGCGGTGCCTGTTCGACCATCTGGCAACCCAGGGGGAGCGGGCCTTCAGGGTGTGAGTTCTGTGGCAAACTTGTTAATAATAAAAATGTGAAATCTTTTCTTGACAGGGTGCGTTTCATCATTTATAAATAGGACTAAATCGGTCTTCAAGGTGTGTTTATGATGGAGTTGACCCGCAAGGGGGAATACGCAATCCGCGGCATCATTTATCTGGCCCAGCAGCCACCGGGCAAGGTCTCGCTGATCAGCGAAATAGCCGTTGCCTCGGATGTGCCGCAGACCTTTCTTGCCAAGATATTTCAGAGTTTCGCCAAGCTGGGCATC
>DAIEGL010000274.1 GCA_027356255.1 Geobacter sp.
GTCGGTGCGGTACTCCACCGGCCTCCCGGCGTATGCCGCTTCCCTGGCGCCCTGCGCGGAAATCTCGGCTATGGTCGCCCCGGCAACTGCACCGAGGGCAGCCCCCACAACTCCGCCCCGCCATGGATTTCCGCGGTCGAGAATCGCCCCGGCGATGCCCCCCATTGCCCCGCCGGCAACACCGCCCCGGCACTGATAGGGAGCGCAGGCGGCAAGGAGCGCGACAGAGGCCGAAAGCAATGCGATAGAGATTGATTTGGCAAACGTTCTCTTGGTTTTCATTTTGGACTCCACTGGAACTGAATTCTAAATGCTACGTTACTATATCACATTGCATGCCAATATTTGAATATCATATTTATTCAGTCATTACTGCCAGTTACACCGCATGACCATGCAAAGCCCTCTCCTGGTGGTGCAAAAACCTGCACTTCATGCGAAACTCTTTGCACCGTTTCTTCCGTCATATCCGCGTCCCGAGCCCCTCCACTTGATTTCCCCCCTTTTTATGAAATAGTTAAATTCGTACATACATTGCGTTTCTTGTTGTCCACCCCGGTGCCGGAAAGGATAAGCCATGGTTCGAAGGGCCGATAGCCGCATAGGAATCGCTGCCGCGGTCTGGCTCGCTCTTCTGTCCGCCTGCACGGTGGGACCGGATTACGTGAAACCGACCGTCGAGGTCCCCGCCGGGTACAAGGAAATGAACGGCTGGAAGGTGGCGCAACCCAGAGACGACGCCATTCGGGGGCCGTGGTGGGAGATATTCGGCGATCCGTTATTGAACGAACTCGAAAGAGAGATCGACGTTTCCAACCAGAACCTGATCGTGGCGGAAGCCCTGTTCCGCCAGGCGCGCGCACTGGTTCAGGCGGCCCGGGCAGGCTACTTCCCGACGGTCACGGTCGGCGCCTCGTTGACCCGCTCCCGCAGGTCTTTCACCGGCAGCAGCAACTCGTCGGGCACATTTACAGACTATCTCCTCCCCGTTGACGTCTCCTGGGAGCCGGACCTCTGGGGAAGGGTCCGCCGAAACGTGGAAGCGGGCCGTGCCGGCGCCCAGGCAAGCGCGGCAGACCTGGCATCGACCCGCCTGAGCATCCAGGCGTCAGTGGCCCAGTTCTATTTTCAGCTCCGTGCGCTCGACTCACAGAAGCAGCTCCTCGACACAACGGTCATTGCCCTGCAAAAGTCGTTGGATTTGACCATGAACCGCTATGCGAGCGGTGTCGTATCCAGGGCGGACGTTCTTCAGGCGGAAACCCTGCTGAAAACGACCCGGGCCCAGGCGATCGATATCGGGGTGCAACGCTCCCAGTTTGAGCACGCCCTGGCGCTCCTTGTCGGCAGACCCGCCTCGGTTTTTTCCATTCCGGCAGTACCCCTGTCCACTGTCCCGCCGCCGGTTCCCGTCGGCGTGCCGTCCGAACTCCTGGAACGGAGGCCCGACATCGCTGCTGCGGAAAGACGGGCCGCTGCGGCCAGTGCCCAGATCGGAGCGGCCGAAGCAGCATATTTCCCGATCATAACGCTGAGCGCATCGGGCGGCTTCGAAAGCGGGAACCTTTCCAGGTGGCTCTCCTGGCCAAGCCGCATCTGGTCCATCGGACCGGCCATCTCGGAACTCGTGTTCGACGGCGGGCTGCGCCAGGCGCAGACCAGTCAGGCGCGGGCAGCCTTCGATGCAAATGTGGCGTCGTACCGTCAGACGGTGCTGACCGGGTTTCAGGAGGTGGAAGACAACCTGGCCGCTCTGCGCATACTGGAAGAAGAGGCCGGTGTCCAGGATGACGCGGTGAAAGCGGCACAGCAATCCCTGGATCTGACGACCAGCCAGTACAAGGCGGGGACGGCCAGTTATCTGGACGTGCTCGTCAGCCAGGTCACCGCACTGAACAACGAGAGGGTCGCAATCGACATCCTCGGCCGCCGGATGGCAGCCTGCGTGCTCCTCATCAAGGCCCTGGGCGGCGGCTGGGACGCGTCGTCCCTCCCCACGGCAGAAGATCTCGATACCGGCAACGGCAACGACAGGCCTCGGCAGTCCGGTGACGTCAAGCCGGCGCGGGCCGATGAACGGCCGAAAGAGAAATCGATCGCCGATTGACGGGTCAGTTTTGATATTTGTGAAAGAAAGGAGAAAATCATGAAAAGGGAACCTTTATTCATGTTCAAGGCTGTAGCCGTCGGTCTGTTCTTTTTGCTGATTCCGGTCATGGTCAGTGCGCAGGGAGAACAGCCGGCACAGGGGCCGCCGCCGGTTGGACAACCCCTGGTGCGGGAAGGCGACTTGGCGGTGAGGCTGGTATCCGCACTGGGCCTGGGGACGACCAACGATCAGGCGGAGGCGGAAACCATCCTGGGAGAGGCGGGTGTTACGCCGCGCAACGGCTGGATCGCCGATTACCCAGTTACCCCTGACATCATCGGCGAGCTGCAGAACTCCATAAGCGGAGCCGCGGATGCCGGCAAGTTATCCATGAGCAGGGATGAAGCTCTGAAAAGATTCAACGACGCAAACGACAAACTCGGCATGGAAGTAAAACCCCATACCAACGGACAAACCTATGAAGGGACGCCGCCTGGTGCGGAAAACTACCCGGCGCCGACGGTCATAAACAATTACTATTACGACCAGGGGCCACCGATTGTCACATACTACGCCCCGCCCCCCGATTACTATTACCTCTATTCCTGGGTCCCCTATCCGTTCTGGTGGACCGGTTTCTGGTTTCCCGGCTTCTTCATCCTGAACGATTTTCACAGGACCGTTGTCGTCGACAGGAGGGTGGAGTTCGTCTCCAACCACTTCAACGACGTGAGGCGGCACAGGGTGTTCCGCATCGATCCCGTGTCCAGGTTTAACGGCAGGACCTTTGCCGGCATCGGCGTCACGCGGACGAGGGGGTTCATATCAACCGGTGTACCGAGGAGCGACAGGAGGATATTCAACGGCCCGGGGGCACGGACATTTCCGGGAAGCAGGACAACAACTCCGTCATATCGGGGGACACCGTCGTACCGGGGAAGCAGAATGCCGGCACAGTCACCTCGCGGCGCAAGGATGTCCGCCCCTTCTTCCCGAGAGGGGAGGATGCTCGCCCCCTCGCCGGGCGGCGGCAGAATGGTAAGCCCCCCTTCCCGCGGGGGTGGCGGAGGCGGAGGAGGTGCAAGCAGGGGACAGAGGAGATAAGGAGTACGGAAGTGGGGTTCACGTCATGCGCCTCCGGGGATTCGCCCCCCGGAGGCTTTCCGGATCTGCCTTGCCGATGCGATTGACAATCGGTGTTTCTGGGTTAACGTTTATTCATAATACGGATTTTGCACTTACCATAACCGGGTCCACGGGAGTTGAAATCGGTCCCCGGCAAAAGGAAGCCGGAATGATGCGCTCCCTTATCATATCAGTCATGGCCGTAACATTGACCAGCTGCGGCGCAGAGTGGTTCCCCGAAGACAACCCGACCATCCCGCAAAACCCGCCCTTGCCGTTCACCAACACCACCACAGCCGTCATAGGATTCAAGGACCCCTCCGGCACCATAATCGCCACGAATCTGTCTGTCACTCAAGTTTCACTCGACACAACCACAAACATCGTCTCCGCGCGTGCCCTGGTTGAAATAACGAACAACGGAACGGGTACAGCCACGGTTCAGGTGAATTTCGCAGGGACCGACAGCAACGGAGTCATCGTTTACGCCAACAACATAACCGCGATCGTTGCCCCGGCAACAGCCGTCCAGGCGGGGCTCAATTTCACCATAACGCTCGCCGATTTCACCAACGTGGCAAAATGGTCGATAATCCAGGTGGCGAGGTTAT
>DAIEGL010000079.1 GCA_027356255.1 Geobacter sp.
CCTTTTGACCCTCGGCATAGTGACCGGTGCGGCTTGGGCCAATTACGCCTGGGGAACCTATTGGAGCTGGGACCCTAAAGAAACCTGGTCGCTGATTGTCTGGTTCATCTATGCCGCATTCCTCCACGCCCGCATCACCAGAGGGTGGGTCGGCAGAAGAGCGGCCATTCTTTCCGTGGTCGGCTTTGCCGCCACCATATTCTGTTACCTGGGCGTCAATCTCTTCCTGTCGGGACTGCACAGTTACGGCAGGTAATTCTGCTGGATAAAGGAACGGCTTTCTGTACGGCAAAAACGGGAACAGTCCGGTCAATCTTTTATTCGTTCATTAAACAATGATTTTGGAATCGGTCTATGCATGTGAGTTTTAGGTTACTGCTCCCGTTTGTACTTTTTGCAGCCACGCTTTTGTCCATATCCTTTCCCGACATCGCCGGGTCAGAAACCCTCAACTGCCTGGAATGCCATAACGACATCGGCAAAGAACAATTCGTCCACTCGCCGTTCGGTGCCGGCGAGTGTGCCTCCTGCCACCAACCTCAGACGGGCAAACGGCATCCTGACGACAAGGGTGCCGTTACTCCCGTCGAGGTCGGGGCAAAACTCTGCTACATGTGCCATGAATCATTATCCGGCAAAAAATATGTCCATGCCCCCGTGGCCTCTGGGGACTGCATCGCCTGCCACAATCCGCACGCATCATCAAACGCAAAGCTTCTGAAAATCAGCGGCGCTCCCCTTTGCCTCACGTGTCACGAAGATAAATTCCGGCACAAGTTCGGTCACGGTCCGGTCGAGGCCGGCAATTGTCTCGTTTGTCACGACCCCCATCAGTCCGACAACCGCAAGTTGTTAAAGCTCGGCGGCGCCGAGCTCTGTTTCAGCTGTCATGACCGCAAGGGAATGACAGGGAAATCGGTTCATGCGCCGGTTGCAAAAGGGGACTGCGTCGCCTGCCACGCTCCGCACGGTTCAAATTTCCGCAAGCTGCTGCGCAACAACTTTCCCGAACCCTTTTACATGTCCTATGATGCAGAAAACTTCTCCCTCTGTTTCGGGTGCCATAATCGGGATATTGCCGCAGACCAGCGAACAGATACCAATACCAATTTCCGCGACGGAGACCGGAACCTGCACTATCTCCACGTCAACAAGCCGGACAGGGGGCGATCGTGCAAAACCTGTCACGACCCGCATGCCGCCGACCAGCCAAAGCTCATCAAGAAGAGGATACCGGGTTTCGGCAGGTGGGAGATACCCATCAATTACGAAAAGAATGCGACCGGCGGGACATGTACCGTCGGTTGCCATAAGCCCCGGTCGTACGACAGGTCCAAAGCCGGCGATGAGTAGGGGGGGCCGGATTGATTCACTTTTCCCTGTAGTCACGAGGAGTCACCATGTTCTGGAAAAGTCTTGCTACAATTGCAGCGTTTAGCCTGCTCCTGACTGCTTCTGTCGCCGATGCGGCGATTACCTTCTTTTATCCCGCGGCGAAGAGTTGGGTCAAACGCAGCGACTATCTCATCTTCAAACTAAACAACCCTGAAATCACCGGGGTCAGGATAACGGTCAACGGCGTGGCCAGCGAAATCATGTTGATAGACTCGCCGGAATACAGGAAGGCCTTCCAGGATTTTGTCGTTATGCAGCCGGTCTGGGATCCGGGAAGGAACGACATCGTCGTGGATGGATACAGCGGCGAGAAGAAAATCGAGACGGCTGCAATCGACATTTATTACGATCTCAAGGGGGACCCTGCAACCGTTCCTGCCGAGTACCACCCCAATTCGGTCCACACCCCCGAAACCGAGAAGCTTTGCAGTGCCTGCCACAACATGACCCCGACCCCTGCTCAGCTAGACAGCAGCGACGACAGGAAAAATCCCTGCTATGCATGCCACAAAAAGATGGCGAACCAGAATTACGTCCATGGTCCGGTCGGCACCTTCTCCTGCGCCGATTGCCACAATCTCCAGGGGAAGCCTAAATATGCGCTTCCCAAGCGGGATGCGGCGTTGTGCGACGACTGCCATGCCGACAAGGCGGCCGAATTCAAGAAGCGCAAGTACCTGCACGGTCCGGTCGAGGCGGGGATGTGCGAAATATGCCACGATGCCCATGGCAGCAGTTATCCGGCCCAGTTGCGCCAGCCGATAAATACGCTCTGCCTTTCGTGCCATGAGTCGATCGGCGCCGGTATCCATGTCGTGCGCACCTCAGACGGTACGGGGCATCCCCTCAAGGGCAGACCAGATCCCTCCAAACCAGGTTCCGGGCGGGAACTTTCCTGCGTTTCGTGTCATAACCCCCACGGCGGAGATGTACGGTACTTTTTCCAGACTAACCAGGAAGACAGGATGCAGCTTTGCCAGATGTGCCATAATAAATAAAGATATTGCCTTGCTTTTCTGAGAGATGACAGGTCAAAAGGAGAAATTATGAAAGGTTTTTGTTGGCGTTCGAAGATGGTTGCACTCCTCATCACGGTAGGATTGTCAGCGGGATGCGCCGGCACCCCCCCGATGAAGCACAGGTTCTACTGGCCCCCGCTGCCGGATGACCCGAAGATCGAATGGCTCGGCGCCTATCGGAGTCAGGATGATCTGCCGAAGACCGGTTCCCAGCTCTTTTTTGAAGGGATCTTCGGCAAGGATGACCCTATCGCATTCAACCGTCCCAGCGGCATCGCCGCCGACGGAGAGGGGTTGGTCTATGTAAACGACCCGTTGAATCACGCGATCGTCGTCTATGACCTGAAAAAGAACAAGGTGCATCTGTTCGGGAGGAATCTGGAGAGTGTACTTCAGGAGCCGATGGGGATAGACCTGGACACTGCCGGCAATGTCTATGTTGCGGATGCAGACGCCAAAAAGATTTTCATCTTCAACAAGGCGGAACAACCCGTGAGGAACATCGATCTCTCCCCGTTCTCCAAACGGCCGATCGGCATTGCCATCGATAAGGAGCGAAAGCGGATCATTGTCTGCGATGCCCAGGGGCATAAAATCGACGTCCTCGACCTCTCCGGCAAGCACCTCTTTTCCTTCGGCAAGCGGGGTGGGGGAGACGGTGAGTTCAGTGTGCCGGCCTGGGCGACGCTTCTGTCGGACGGCACCATCGTCGTGGCGGATTCCCTCAATGCACGCGTCCAGCTCTTCGATCCGGAGGGGAAATTCATCAGCAAGTTCGGTAACCGCGGCGACAACCCTGGCGAATTCCAGATGTTAAAGGGGATCGCCCGCGACTCGGAGGACCATATCTATGCGGTAGACGGCAAGGGAAACAACTTTTCGATCTTTTCTCCCAAGGGGGAGTACCTTCTGACGGTAGGGGGGGCGTTTACCGCTGACTCTAAAATTGCCCCCGGCGGTTTCCTCCTTCCCATGGGGATATTCATCGACAAGAACAACACCATCTACGTGGTAGACCAGATGAACTATCGCTTCCAGGTGTTCCAGTACATGGATGAGCGCTACCTTAAAGACCATCCCGTGGAGAAGGGAGCCGCTTTGAATAAGTGATGCAGTGAAATGGCGTAAAATTAGATGACATTAATGTGGCGCCCGGTGAAATGACCGGGCGTTATCTGTGTCTGGCGGGAAAAGTCATGTGATATTGCTTGGTTGGCGTGATGAATGGTTGTGGCATGCGAGTTGCTAGTGAATTGAACATTGATTACAAATTGTGTATGGGGAGACAATCCTTGCAGCACAAACAACCAAGAAAGAGGAGGAGTAAGAAATGAAAAAGTTATTAGCAACACTGGCAGTAGTATCGGCAGTCGCCGTGGCAAGCAGCGCATTTGCTACCAGCATCGTCGGCACGAAGCACGACCTGTCTTCCATCACGGGGCTCAGCGGACTCAAGCAGCCCGCTGGCGGAACGACCCAAGTCTGCGTTTTCTGCCACACCCCGCATAACTCCGCCAAGACCAAGGCGCTGTGGAACAGAAAAGGGGCAACATTAGACTCCGCGTTCAGAACCTATACATCGGGTATCATGATGGAAGGTGGCGCTGCGGATACCTGGTTCCAGGGCACCACGAAGGGGCAGTTCAGCGCGAAGAGCACTTCGCTTCTTTGCATGACCTGTCATGACGGTGCAACCACCATGGGCGGCGCTGTTCTCAACAACAACCCGTACTCTCCTACCACGAACCAGCAGGAGGCTACCGCTATTGGAGGAACTAGTGGATTAATTACCGGCGCTGCTAACCTTGGTACCGACCTGACCAACGACCACCCGGTCAACATCGATTACGACAAGGCTGCGACATCTGTCAATACCGCACGGCCCAGCAGCTTGGCCCTGAGGGACGGCACCGGCAAGGTCGCCGGAGTCCTGCCTTTCCAGAACGGCATCATGGAGTGCAGCTCCTGCCACAACGTGCATGACAATGCGATTAAGCCTTTCTTGAGGGTGTCGATCGAGGGCAGCGCCCTCTGCCTCAAGTGTCACATTAAGTAATCTGTTGTTCTATAGTGCCGATAGGGGATGGAATTTTTTCCATCCCCTTTTTTTGTCGTCGTCTTTTCCCCCAAGCTGCTTACACGCACCAACTGCAATTGCAAACCTCTAATATTGATATAACCGTTCGGATGTGATAAATAGGTCACATTGTAAGTGCTGTTATTCTTCTCGTATTAATAATGGGGATTCGGTAAAAGCAACAAGGTGTCCGCTGGAATGCATAGGGGAAGCAGGCTCAAACCTGAAAAGCATTTGCTGCTGACCCTCTGCAAATTCTACGTGTTGGTACAGGTTTTGGTCAAAGCGCTTGCAGCCAGATGCGCGCTATTTGGCCGGTAATTTAAGCTATTCGACCGGCATGCGGCCACCCAGTGTAGATTAGCCCGCTGCAATATAAATGCATTGAAAAATCGAGCGGTTATGCGACTTATGCGTGTCAAAATATTGTTCAAAAAGGTACGATACTTGCAGAATATACTACTCTAGGGTCCCTTGCTGTTGATAATTAGGGTGGAGTAATTCTTCCTCCGAATTCAAAGAGCGCTATGCCGATAAAGATTCAAATTATTAAGAAAGTAGCTTACGTTGCGCTTTTTCTTACGGCATTGTTTTCTTTATCGCCGTCGGCAGCCGTTGCCGGCCTTAGCGGTGAGGCGGAACTGGGCTATGTGAACTATGAGCGGGATGTCAATAGCGCTAGGCAGCTCGATGGATCAAGCTTCAGGCAGAGATATTCTCTACGTTATGACGTCAGCGACCGTCTTGCTAATGGGCGCCTTGGCGGCTACAGATTCTCGCTGGGGTATGAATGGTCCTCCATATACGGCAAAATTAAGGCCCCTGGCGATGATGAGAGCCTTGATCACACTGCCGGCCACATCCTCTATAACGGCCTGCTGGTCCTTGACCCCAAGGAGCTTCCCTTCCGATTTAAGCTTTACAGCGGGGACATGACCCGCTCGGTTTTCCTTAGAGACACATCTTTTGTTAGGGGCGTGCAGTTGTCGGATGCAGCGATGATCACCCCAGGTTTGGATACAGCTATTATCGACGGCACCCACATAAGAAGCGGCGCAAGAATGGAGTTGGGAGTAAAGGACTCCATGAGCAACCACTATAACTCTGTGTTCAACAGTCTGCCGATGATCACGGTGGATTACAGCGACGAGATCAACCGGGACCTCAAAAGCATCAACCCTGTGAACAGCCGGCTGAAAAAGCTGGCTATCGCCAGCCTGAACAAGAAGGACAACTGGGTGCAGTTCAGGTCTACCCGCTATGATGACTACATTGACAGTAATCAGAACTTCGAAGAGTCCCAGTTTCTCATCGGTACCGTTGATGAGGCCATGCAGCGAAAGTGGGTGCGCTTTTCCAACTGGATTCAGATCTCGGCTGACAGTTCTTTTACCAAGCGCACCGACAGCGTCAACAGTTCCGAAACTTACGACGTGAATCTTTTCGGCATTGCCTCCAGGAGCAAATGGGAGGCGCGAACTTTCAACTCTTTCAGTCGTATTATTGACATTAACGGCCTTAAATACGATACCAGGCTGCCGCTGTACATAAGCGGCGTCTGGGGTATGGAAACCGATTGGCGTGCCAGGTTCAGCTCCGAGCAGATAAAATACGCGCGATCGTCGCAAAGCGCCGGTCTAATTCCAGACAGCACGGAAAACCTGGCGTCCTTGCGCGTCGATACGTTCAAGCGCGCTCCATTTACCCTTGCCCAGGAATTCCTGATCGATAGTTTTAAAAATGGTTCTGACAACAACCTTTTGCTCCAGGGATCGATCGAAACTGCAAGCACCCGGAGATTTTCTTCCAAATTCGGGCTGTTCGCCAGTTACAAGGTTCGATCGCTCACATCGGATAACGCATCTTCAAGCTCCGCATTGAGTCATGATATTGCCGCCAGAGCGGTTTATACGCCGATCAGCGCGGTAAAGGCAGAATTGGATGAAACGATAACGCTGGCAAGCGGCACCGGGACAAATCTTTCGCCCCCATCGGTTTCCGGTCCGAACAGCGGGATTACGCAATTAAGTAATATCCAGCTCCCGTCAAACAGCTACAGCCGATATCTGACGACAGCCAGGGTGGATTGGGAACCAGCGGCGAGGCTCCGTCTTGCACTCATTTACGAAAACGAAACCATAGTTGCGGAAAACAGGGAAAGCATTTTTTCCAACAGGTATGGAACGAATCTGGATTATACGCTTAAGTCTCTGATGGTCAGACTGAATGCGAACTATACGACGACGGACACCGATACCACCAGCAGCTCCGATTTCAACGTGGACGGCAGCGCGACGTATACTCCGAACCGTTACATGGATGCTCAGGTCCGCTATAACATACGCCATTCGACTGACTTCGCAGGGGGCAGGACAACCAGCTCGGATCTGAAGCAAAATGCCAACTACTATTTCTATCAGGTATCCGGTATCGCCCGCCGGATTCTGGAATTAAACGAAACGTTGGAGTATACCAAGCTGGATGCCGGCAACGACGATAACCGGTTGTCCCGAAGTCTCGCCTTTGGCGCCAGATATTACCCGTTGAACAGGGTATATCTTGCCGCAAGAATAAAATATTCTCTCATCGATCAGCCGCAACATGACGAACAGCTGGTTTATAATGGCACTATCGGTTTCAATTTCCAGAAAATGCAGGCCACGATAGATTACAGTTACGGTGATCAGACCGGTACAGAGCGTAGGACTGAAAAGAGGTTTGAGGCAAATCTGAAGAAATTCTTCTAATTGCGTAACTTTAAATGCTTAAAATATTACTAAACCGGGGTTGCCCGGTTTTTTCGTTGTGTGCAGCATCCGAACATCACTCAGTGGGGCTATGCAGTCAAGAAAAATATCCATAATAATTCCGGTCAAACCGGGCGGACAGGTGAAGGCGCTTAAAGCATTGACTGCGGTAGACTACCCCTCCGACCTGCTTGAGATCCTCGTTGCGTATGGAAGGCAGCCGAGCTGTCAGCGAAACCAGGCTGCTTTACAGGCAGGGGGTGACATCCTGTACTTCCTCGATGACGACTCTCTTGTCTCATCGCAGTTTGCGAAAAATCTTCTGTCTCATTACGTGGATCCGCTCGTTTCTGCTGTCGGTGGACCATCCTTGACTCCGGCAGACGATAGCCCATTGCAGAAAGCTATTGGCCTTGCCCTGTCATCTGTTTTCGGTGGCGGAGGGGTGCGCAATCGCTACCGCAAGGCTGGTAAAGCCCGTGTAACCGCGGATAATGAACTCATTTTGTGTAATCTGAGTTTTCGCAGGGATATATTTCACGAATTCGGCGGTCTGGACGAACGCCTCTATCCGAACGAAGAAAATGAACTGATGGACAGGGTTAAAAAAAGAGGGTTTCTGCTGATACATGACCCTGAAATGGCGGTCTTTAGAAGCCAGCGCCCTGATTTTGCCGCATTTCTCAGGCAGATGTACGGTTACGGGCGGGGGCGGGCGGAACAGACGTATATCAGTCGTGAAATCAAGTATGCCACCCTGGTTCCGTCACTGTTTCTCATCTACCTCTGTTTGATACCGTTTTTTATTACGCCTGTTTACGTCGTTCCTATTTTATGCTATGCAATAACAATCCTTTGCTGCTCCATTTTTGAGGCGTCGAAAGCTGGAACGGTCAGCCTTGTGCCACACTTGCTCTGCGTTTTTCCCGCCCTTCACCTTGCCTATGGGGCCGGTATGATCAACGGGTTTATTGCCCCGCGGTTCAGAAAGTCCAGGGGGTGCATGGAGGGAGTCGACGTAAGACGTGTGAAAGAATTCGGCCAACCGATGAAATACGCGATTTGACAGGTTGACGCAATGACTCGGAATACTTATCAGTGTATAAGGGGATTAATGTGGATCTGAGTATAGTCGTACCCATTTACAACGAGGAAGAGAACGTGCCTGCTCTCTACAACAAAGTCTGCGAGGCTTTGGAATCGAGCGGCCTTGAATACGAACTCATTCTCGTTGATGACGGCTCCAGCGACGGCTCTCTCTCCGCGCTGAAAGTCATCGCGACGAGGGATTCAAAGGTCAAGGTGGTCAGTTTTCGCCGTAACTTCGGACAGACGGCTGCCATGGCCGCCGGGTTCAACGCCGCCTGCGGCAGGGTCGTCGTTCCGATGGATGGCGATCTGCAGAACGACCCGCGTGACATTCCACGCCTCTTGGCAAAAATCGAAGAGGGGTATGACGTGGTTTCCGGTTGGCGTAAGGATCGGCAGGATACCTTTATCAATCGGAAGCTCCCTTCTGTAATCGCCAATTCCCTCATTTCTCACATGACGGGCGTATATCTGCACGATTACGGTTGCACCCTGAAAGCATACAGGAGGGAGGTATTGGACGGCATAAACCTGTACGGTGAAATGCATAGGTTCGTGCCTGCCCTTGCTTCGCAAGTGGGCGCCAAGGTGGCAGAGCTGCCGGTGAATCACTTCCCGCGCCTCTACGGAAAGAGCAAGTACGGCATATCCCGCACCATGCGCGTCATTCTGGACCTCATGACCGTGAAATTCCTTCTCGCTTATTCGACAAAACCCATCCAGCTCTTCGGCAAATGGGGCGTATACACGCTTGGCGCTGGCTTCGTCAGTGGCGCTGCCACGCTCTATATGAAGTTGTTTGAGCAGATGAGCATGAACCGCAACCCGCTTCTCATCCTGACCGCGTTCCTTCTGTTTATGGGGGTGCAGTTCATCGTGCTCGGTCTTTTGGGCGAGCTGAACGCCCGCACTTACTACGAGGCCCAGTCGAAGCCGATTTATGTGGTAAAGGAAAAGATCAACCTTGGGTGAAATCAAGCCGAAAGTGCTGATGCTTGCCCCAACCCCATATTTTTCCGACAGGGGTTGTCATGTTCGCATCTATGAAGAAGCGCGGGCACTGCAATCCCAAGGCATAGATGTGCGCATCATCACCTACCATCTGGGTCGTGACATGCCGGGCATTCCCACGTACCGGATTTGCACGATCCCCTGGTACAAAAAACTCACCGCCGGTCCTTCCTGGCATAAGCCTTATCTCGACATACTGCTTTTTTACAAAGCGTTTCGGGTGGCAAGATCGTTTGCACCCGACATAATCCACGCCCACCTTCACGAAGGCGCCTTTGTCGGCTATTTCCTGAAAAAAGTGCTGGGTGTGCCCATGATCTTCGATTGCCAGGGGAGCCTGACTACTGAAATCATCGATCATGGTTTCATGAGAGACGGCTCCTTGCTGGGGAGGTGTTTTGCGGTACTGGAGCGTTTCATCAATAACGCCGCTGACTTCATTATCACCAGTTCCAGCGCCGGCGCCCGAGATCTTGTTGCCCAGTGGGGGGTGCCTGAACAGAGGGTCAAAGCCGTTATCGACGGCGTGGACACAACGGTGTTTCGGCCCCTCGACAAGGTTGAGAGTCGCCGCGCACTGCAGCTCCCGCAGGATGTCCCGATCGTCGTCTTTCTCGGGCTCCTCAACCATTATCAGGGAATTGACCTCCTCTTGGATGCGATTGCAATGCTGCGGGAGCGAAGGACCTCCGTTCACTTTCTGATCATGGGGTTTCCCGAGGCCGAATACATAGCCAGAAGCAAAGAGATGGGGATAGGGGACATGGTCAGTTTTACCGGCCGGATAGACTATGTGAAGGCGCCGCTCTACCTGTCTGCCTGCGATATTGCCGTCTCGCCGAAGATATCGCTGACAGAGGCAAACGGCAAGCTGTTCAACTACATGGCGTGCGGATTGCCTACGGTTGTTTTTGATACGCCGATAAACCGCGAAATCCTCGGAGATGCCGGGGTCTATGCGCGCTTTGGGGATGCGCGGGATCTGGCGGAGCGGATTGAGGGGGTGTTTGCCGATAAAGACGCCAGGAAATCGTATGCGCAGAGAGTGCGGGAGAAGGCGGAGCGTGACCATTCGTGGCAGGCTAGGGGGGAGGCGTTGCTGGAAATCTACGAAAGGATTTTGAAAGTTAGGAGTTTAGGCGTTTAGGGTTAGGGCTTTTCTGCTGTATTGGGAGAGATAAAAAAGGGCGGCCAAATCATTTGGCCGCCCTTTTTTACATATAATGTGAGTTGTTACTGTATGGCGATGTTGTCGGCGATCAGGGTGCCGTTAGTGATGGTGAGACTGCCGGTAATCACTGTAGGGGTTGCCAGTCGGGCGGAATAGGTATTATCTGTGGGCCAGCCGCCGCTCAGGGTAAACGTTGACCCGGCAGCATTCAGGTTGAGCGTTTCAAGGAAGGCTGCCGTCGTGACCTTTATAGTCGTCGTTGTCGATGTCACCGCGTTGAATGCAGCCTGCAGGGTGGAGTAATAGTTGATCTGGCCGCCCGTTAATTCTATTCTTACCTTGTCCGTCAGCGGCACGTTTGAGAAGCTGGCGGTCACGTGGGTGTAGCTGGTCATGGTGAAGGTGCAGGTCGGTGAGGTCGAGCCGTTGCACACGCTAACGCTGGGGGTGGTGCTGTCGCCGATCCAGCCGGCAAAATACATGTTTGCATCGGGAACGGCGGTAAGGGTGACGGAGGTATTGTCGTTGGCGGGTCCGTTGCAGGTCGCGCCGCAGTTGATGCCGGCTTCGGTGCTGGTGACCGTGCCTGTCCCCGTGCCGGTCTTGCTGATGGTAACGTAATCGAAATCCTTGATGAAGGTCGCAGTAATAATGTGCGCTGCAGCTATTGCATTGAAGGTGTAGCCGGCGGTCGGCGTCGGCGTGATATTGGCGCCGTCCACGTTGATTTTGTCGATGCGGTAGTTGGCTGCGGGGGTGAAGGTGAAAGTCTGGCTGGTTCCATCGGCCTTCATTATTGTTCCGGATGGGGTGATGGTACCGTTGGCGCCTGCAGTTGCAGTGATCGCGTACAGTTGCGGACCGATGAAGTTGCCAAGGCTTTGCGGGGATTGGAAAAAGGTCGCGTAGTTTGTGCCCGGGGCGTTGACCAGAGTGTTTACGTTGTTATTGCTCGTGTTGATGACCGCAACGCTGCTGTCATAGTTGTTCACAGCCAGTACGCGGAAGCCGTCGGGAGATACGGCTACACCTAAAGGTACTCTTCCGACGCCGATGGATGTTACTGCAAAGGTTGTGGTGTTGATTGCTGCCACGCTGTCGCCGCCGTTGGCTGCCGCTCCAGACTTTGTAACATACACGGTGCTGCCGTCGGGACTGACTGCTACAGCAAAAGGCTTTGAGCTTGTGTCAAGTGGAGTGCTAACTGAAACGGTGTTGGTTACGGACTGTGTGCCGGCATTGATGACCGTCAGGGTACCTGCCGTGTTGTTTGCGACGTATATATTGGTTGTGGTGCCTACTTTTCCGAGGGCGATGCCCATTGGGGCGCTGCCTGCCGGAAACGACGTCAGCGCAGTGTTGTCAGAGGTCCTGATCGGGGTAATGTTATCGCTTCCGGAGTTTGTGATGTAGACGGTTGCGCCGTCTGGGCTGATGGCCACACCGACCGGTGACGTGCCTGCGTTTAGCGTTGCCAGTGTAATCGTGGCGACAGCAATAGGTGTGGGACTGGGAGTAATGCTACTGAGGTCGATTACCGACACGGTTCCGTTGTCATAGTTTGCCACATAGAGCCGCGTTCCCGCGGAGTTGACAGCTAAACCGCTGGGTGTGTTCAGCAAGTTAATCGTGTTGACGACCGTGGGGTTGTTCGGGTCGGTCAATGCGTCGATAACGGAAATGGTTTTGCTGAGCTGATTAGATACATAGACGCGTGTGCCGTCACTGCTGACTGCGACGCCGTATGGCTGCTGACCGGTCCCCAATGGTATTTTACTTACAAAACCGTTAGTTGCGACATCGATCACCGATACGGTGTTATCACTGAGGTTTGTGATGTATGCGTATGGCGCCGCGTTGGCGAAAGTTGCACACATAAGCATACCAATGATGCTTGTAATGAGTCTGAAATACATGGTTTCCTCCTCTTCCGTTTACGTTGTCTCTATGTAATTTAATAATGTAATCGAAAATTCATGCTCAGATATATGCAAAATTGAAACCAAAGGGGGCTTGTCTAAATCTTTTTCGGTTATGCAGGTGGAGGCGAGGTCGGTGTCGTCCGGTGCGGCTCGCATGTGAATGGTACGATGTGAATAAATACCACAGTCGGCGGGGTGTTTAAAGTCTTTTTGGTGCCAATGGTGCACTTGTCCGAACAGATTCTTCCCGTCTTTAGGGTCGGACGTTGGTGAAAGGGTTATAATGCTGGAGTTTTTTTTGCAGTTGATTTACTATTGCAGGAATTGAAGCACGGCAAATGTGGCTGCGAACAGCCCACGCATATCTTGTCTTTACTGGAGATATATCCGATTATGGCTGGAAATGGTTTGAATATTGTCCCCCATAGCCGTACCCTCACAAAAGCCGATTATTCCTGCCGCAATGGCCACCGTCCCTTGGTTGTATGGTTTACCGGTCTTTCCGGCTCCGGTAAGTCGACGCTCGCCCACGCGGCGGAAGAGGCGCTGTTTGTAAAGGGGTGCTACACCTACATCCTTGATGGCGACAACATGCGCCATGGCCTGAACAGCGATCTCGGTTTTTCCGAAGAGGACCGGCGCGAGAACATCCGGCGCATCGGCGAAGTGGCGAAGCTTTTTGTCGATGCGGGGATCATCGTCCTGGCCGCATTTATCTCTCCCTACAGGGAGGATCGGGACCGGGTGCGGGCGCTTTTCGAGCCCGC
>DAIEGL010000291.1 GCA_027356255.1 Geobacter sp.
GATGCAGTTCATGCGGGACAAGGTGGGGGAGGAGTTCGACGGCATCATCACCGGCGTCGCCTCTTTCGGCTTTTTCGTCGAGCTGGTGGAGATGTTCATCGAGGGGATGGTTCATATCTCCACCCTGAAACGGGATTTCTACCAGTACGTGGAGAAGCAGCACGCCCTGATCGGCGAACAGAGCCGCACGGTTTACCGGATCGGCGACCAAGTGCGGGTCCGGGTTGCCGCCGTCAGCCTGGAAAAGAAGCAGATCGAATTCGTCCTGGCAGGGCAGAAGGAAACCGGCGCGTCCGGGGCGGAAACCTATGCGGGGGAGGAGTTCCCGAAAATCCCCGTCAGAGGGAAGTGGCCCACCACCCGCAAAGGGGAGGGGCAGGGGGGGCGCGCAGAGGGGAACGGCAAGGGGCGGAAGCCGACGGGGCGCAAGTCGGAACGCAAGCGGAGATGAGTCAGAATCTAAAACCGTTTCACGCGGATAACTTCGGATAAAATCTGATAAAAAGCGGTTGTGAGGTTTGATCCGCCTTTGTCAGATTTGATCCGCGTGCTATGGTTTTTCTTTGCGTGGTTTTGAGCAATTGTTATTTTAGGATTTATTTGTGAGGGGAAACGTGACGGAAGAAACCGCACAGATCGAAAACAACGGGCGGGCCGGCTGGAAAACCGCGCCCGCCTGGGTTTTTATCAAGATGATCCTCGCCATTTTCATCGTGGACAGCCTCGACATGGCGTTGATGCAGTATGCTTTCCCGTCACTCTCGACAATCGTCAAGGCGGTCTTGGACGCCCTCATCCTGATCCTGTTCCTGTCCCCCGCCCTTTACCTCTCCATCGTGAAGCCCTTCTTCCGCCGGAACGAGGAGCGCAAACGTTTCGAGGCGGACCTGGCCGGTGCGTTCGCTGAACTGCATGATCGCAATCGCTTCATCGAATCGATCCTGACCAATATCCAGAGCGGGATCGTCGTAACCGATCCCCACATGCGCATCAACCTGGCCAACGATTATGTGTCGCAGTTCTTCGGCAGGAGCGGCGCCGCACTGATCGGCAAGCCGTTCGCGGACATCTGCCCCGGGATCGCAGCATCCATATCCGCCGGGATCGATGCCGCGGAAGTGGCCGTGAACTCCTCGTCTAACTGCCTGATCGTCGGGTTCAAGCGGGTTGACCTGAAACGGGCGGACGGCGCCTTTGCCGGGCATATCATCACCTTCGTCGATATCTCCGAAATCATCAAGTTCCGCAACGAGGTGCGGAACAAGGAGCGGCTTGCCACCATGGGGGAGGTGGTCGCGCGGGTCGCCCACGAGATGCGCAATCCGCTCTTCGGCATCACGGCCGCCGCGCAGATACTGGCGATGGAGCTGAAGCTGACCCCGCCGCAGAAGGAGCTGATGAATTCCCTCTTCACCGAGGCGCGACGCATGAATCACCTGGTGGAGGAGCTGCTCGACTGCTCCAAGGAGATGCGGCTGAAGAAGGCCCCTTTCGACCTGGTAAAGGTGCTCAACGAATCCCTCAGCTTCAACGAGGTGTTCATCATCGAGAAGCGGCTCGACCTGCAAAAGAGCCTCCCCGACGGGGAACTGACGGTTTTCGCCGATCAGGACCGGGTCAGGCAGGTGATGGTGAACATCCTGAAGAACGCCGTCGATGCCTCGCAGACAGGGGGAACCGTAACGGTCGGGCTGGAGGAAAGAGGGGGCGATGTCTCCATCCGCGTGACCGATTCCGGGCCGGGGATACCGCAGGAGGCCATGGAGAAGATCTTTGACGTCTTCTACACGACGAAGAAGAACGGCACCGGCCTGGGGCTTGCCATCAGCAGGAAGATTGCCGATGCCCACGGGGGCGCTTTGACGGCCGGAAACAACGCGGGGGGAGGGGCTACGTTCACCTTCACCCTCCCCTTGGGGGGAGCATGAGGGCGCTCGTAATCGATGATGAAAGCGGCATAAGACTTGCCCTGACCCACTTCCTTTCCGGTCGCGGCTACGAGGTCTTCCAGGCCGGGACCGGAAAGGAAGGGCTTGCCGCGGCGCAATCGGCCCTGCCGGACATCGTCTTTCTGGACCAGCGGCTCCCGGACATGGATGGCGAGTCGCTCCTCCATCCCCTGACCGCCCCCGAGATCGGCGCCGGCGTAATCATGATGACCGCTTACGTGGAACTCGACAAGGCCGTTCAGGCCATGAAAAACGGCGCGACATATTTTTTCCCAAAACCGCTCGATCTGGCGCAGGTCGCCGACATACTGGCCGGCATGGAGGAACGGCTCAGGCTGAAACGGGAGGTCGAGCATTTCAGGAAACTGAACTGTTCGCCCGACGACGGGACGATCATCGGCGAATCGCCGCAGATAATAGCGATCCAGAGGCTGATCTCCCTGTTGGCGAAAAACAGCGCCACGCCGGTTCTGATCCTGGGGGAATCTGGGAGCGGCAAGGAACTGGTGGCCAGGTCCATCCATGCCCTGAGCGGCTTCACGGGGCCGCTCGTGGAGATCAACTGCGCCTCTCTTTCCGAAAGCCTGCTCGAATCCGAACTCTTCGGCCATGAAAAGGGCGCCTTTACCGATGCCAGGGAAACCAAGCGGGGACTGTTTGAAATAGCCGCCGCCGGCACGATCTTCTTCGACGAACTGGCGGAAATGCCCCTCTCCATCCAGGCAAAACTCCTGAAGGTGCTCGATACGGGGAAGTTCCGGCGGGTGGGGGGGATTGCGGACATAAAGAGCAATGCCCGGTTCATGGCGGCCACAAACAGGGACATAGCCGCCATGGTCAGAAAGGGGGCGTTTCGGGAAGACCTCTACTACCGGATCAACGTCCTCCCGATCACCGTCCCCCCGCTGCGCGAGAGGGGGAGGGACGTGGTGATCCTGGCCGATTACTTTGCCCGCAGCATAGGGAGCACCATGGGGAAGGGGAAAATAGGGATTTCCCCGGAGGCAATGGCCATTCTGCTCGATTACGGCTGGCCAGGAAATGTGAGGGAGTTGAAGAACATCATCGAACGGGCTCTCATCCTGACCGCAGACAGGGATGTCCTCCCCGACCACCTCCCCCTGGAAATGATACAGAGCAAGGCTGCGCCGTCTGTTCCCGCCGCGACAGAACGTCTGCGGGCTCTTTGCGAAGTCGAGGACGAATACATCGCCCATGTATTGCAGATTACCGGCAACAATCACTCCAGGGCCGCGGCCACCCTGGGGATAAGCCGCTCGACCCTTCTCGCCAAGCTGAAGAAAAAGATGCAGGTGTAGTGAAATCGTACATGTACGGTTTCCGTACAGGCTGCCCCGATCCCCTCCATTTACC
>DAIEGL010000292.1 GCA_027356255.1 Geobacter sp.
GGCGTCGACACAGGCGCTCTTCAGCCCCTTGGTGATCCGGTGGTAGCAGAAGTTGCACTTTTCGGCCACCCGGTAGACCGGATGGAAAAAGCGGACGCCGTACGGGCACCCCATGATGCAGTAGCCGCAGCCTATGCACCATGACCGGTCCACCAGCACCACACCGTCTTTCGTCTGGTAGGTGGCCCCCACCGGGCAGACCTGGACGCAGGGGGGATTCTCGCACTGGTTGCACAGCTTGGGGACGAAGAACGCCTTTTCGATGTCGCCGTCTCTTATCTCCTCGAATTTCCCCTCCCCCACTTCCACCCTCTTGTCCGTGAAGCCGTCACGGGCGGCATCGGGGGAATCTATATGGGTCTTTCCGTCTTTGGTGACTATGTAGCGCTCGACCCAGGTCCTCGATACATGGGCATCGTACGGCACCTCGTTTTCCAGCTTGCACGCCTTTACGCAGAATCCGCAGCCGACGCATTTCCTCGTGTCCACCAGGAAGACCCACCTCGCCTCCGACCGCTCGGTTTTGTCGGCCAGGAGCTTCCTCGGGTCAAACAGCTCGAAGGCTGCCAGGGGGAGGATCAACCCTCCCGCAATCACCATGCTCTTCCTGCAAAAATCCCTGCGTGAGATCATCTTCGCGCCTCCAGCCTCGGGTTATGGGGATAATGGCAGAGAACGCACTCCGCTTCGGGATTATGGATCTCAGGATTGATACCACGGATGTTGCCCCTGCCGCTTGCCTTGTAGGGGAGGAAGGAATGGCACCTGAGACATAGCCCCCTTCTCCTGTCGATGGTAAGGGTCGGCGGATCGACCGGATGCCCGAGGACAGGGCCGTGGCAATTCTCGCAGTTGATGCTGGCATGGGGTGAGCTTTTAATGTCACGATACTTGTCAGGGTGACATTCGCGGCAATGTTCTGCGGTACTGTACTTGACCCTGAACGCTTTCCACTCGGCCTCATTCCCTTTGCGGTGCCAGCCGTACATGTAGCCGCGCTCCTGGATGCCGAAATCCTTCGGCACCGCCACCATCCTGGCAATCAAGACAACACCTACGATGCAAAGCGCCAGATACAGCGGTCGCCAGATATGGCTACTCACTAAGTCCTCCGGATATTCCATATCAAATTAATAAGCCAAACTGAAACAATGCGTTATTCAGATGATACCGCAACGCGCCGGAACCACAATCTTGCAGCCCAAATTTGGCAGATGGCCATGGCCGACTGCCGTTTCAGGTTCGGCACCCAGGATTTATGGTAAAAAGATATTGAAATGGGGAGACAAACCAGCGCTAATACGCTAGTATTTTTATTATACAATTGGCAGGCATACACTAAAACACTGTTACATACTGACAACCGTACATCACTCTCATTAATTTTTGATTTGACAAAACGGTTGCCAACGATGTAGAGTCATAGCCCTAAATTACGGATATTAAATATGTTTTTAATATGACCACAGAACGGAGGGAACATGACTAAAGAGAAAACATCGGTTACCAAGTATCTGTACAACACTACAAGCCTCATCGGTATCATCATGGCGGCGGTAGCCACCGGCCTCATCATCGCGTTTCTGGCCGTGGAGATGATAACCGGTGTGGAGAGCCCGTACCTGGGGCTTCTGGTCTATTTCGCATTTCCGGCCATGCTGATCCTGGGTCTTCTGCTGGTTCCGGTGGGCGCTTTCCGCGTCAGGAAAAAGCTTAGGGAGGGCGCACCGGCCGAAATCCCCGAATTCCCCCGTATCGACCTCAACGACCCGCATAAGCGGCGTTTTTTCATCTTCTTCAACATTGCCACCTTCATCTTCATCGTCATCGTTTCCGTTGCCTCCATAAAGGGTTATGAATTCACTGAATCCACCACCTTCTGCGGGGAACTCTGCCATACGGTCATGGCACCGGAACACACCGCCTGGAGCAACTCCCCCCACGCCAAGGTGAAGTGCGTCGAGTGTCACGTGGGACCGGGCGCAAAGTGGTACGTGAAGGCCAAGATCTCCGGCCTGCGGCAGGTATATGCGGTATTGACCCATTCCTACCCGAGTCCGATAGAGACCCCCATCGAGAACCTGCGTCCAGCCCGTGACACCTGCGAGCATTGCCACTGGCCGGAGAAATTCTATTCGGGCAGACAGAAGGTTTTCTATCACTATGCCCCCAACGAGACGAACACCCCCAGGGAAATAAACATGCTGATCAACATCGGTGGCACCCCCAAGACACCCAATGCCAAGGGTATCCACTGGCACATCGGCAGCGAGGTCACCTATATCGCAACCGACAGGAAGCGTGAGGTCATCCCCTACATCTCCGTGAAGGAGAAGGACGGGAGAATAACCGAATACATGAGCACGGAGACCCCCCTCACCAGGGACGAGATCGCCAAGGCTAAGAAGCGCCTCATGGACTGCACCGATTGCCATAACCGGCCGACCCACATCTACCGTTCGCCCAGCCAGGAGATGGACGAGAACTTCGTCAGCGGCCACATCGATTCCACCCTCCCCTACATCAAGAAGGTGGCGGTCGAACTTCTCACCAAGCCGTACAAGTCCACGGATGAGGCAGATGCGTCCATAGCCGGCGGCATTCCGGATTACTACAACAAGAACTATCCCAAAGTCGCCACAGAAAAGGCGGCTTCCATCAAGAAGGCCGTGGTGGAGGTCCAGTCGATTTACCACCGGAATTTCTTCCCGCAGATGAAGGTATCCTGGAACACGTATCCCAACCATATCGGCCACTTCTATACCCCAGGCTGTTTCCGCTGCCACGACGGCAAGCACAGGTCGCCACAGGGAAAACTGATTTCCAAGGACTGCAACCTCTGCCACACCGTCCTCTCCCAGAAACAGGAGAACATCCCTGCCGGAACCCAGGTCAAGAACTTCGTCCACCCGGTCGATATCGGCGACGAGATCTACAAGACGAACTGCAGCGACTGCCATACCGCCGGCGGCGAAGACGTGGCGGGAAGCGGCGGACACGATTAGTAACGGGACTTACGCCCACAAGAAAGCCCCCGGGAAACAATTCCCGGGGGCTTTCTATTCCTCTCCAAGCATCAAGAATAATTTTGTAAGTTTTTGCGTTACAGCTCCTCGAACACCCCGCTCTCCGCGTTTTCCTCGTCTTCCGACTCGAAATCCTCGTCAAAGATGTGATCGAGAAACTTATTGTTGTTGTCGATGATCTTCCTGACCTCCTGGGCGATCTCTTCCAGGTCGTTTTTCTCGTCCGCCATGCGTCACCTCCCCTTTTTGCCGAGGGCGAGGCGATACAGTTCCTCATACTTGCGGGCAGATGCATCCCAGGAGTAGTCACACGTCATACCGCGGCGCATCAGCTTCTTCCATGCGACCTTGTCCTCGAAAGCCTGCAACGCCCGCGACACGGCGCCCCACAGGGCCTCCGGGGTATACTCCTCGAAAGTGAAGCCGTTGGGTTCCCCTCCCTCCCCCTCCTCGAAGACCGTATCGGCCAGGCCGCCGGTCTTCCGCACCAGGGGGACGGCGCCGTAGCGCAGTGCGATCATCTGCCCGAGGCCGCATGGTTCGTAGTGGGAAGGCATGAGGAAGATATCGCTCCCCGCGTAAATCTTCGGCGCCAGGTCCGGATGGAAACCGATGTTCACCGATATGTTGTCCGCTCCGCGAGCCTTGATCTCCTGGAGAAGGTTCAGGTACTTCTCGTCCCCCGTGCCGAGGATCGCCAGTTGCAGACGGCTCTCGGCAAACTTCGGCATGAGCTCGGCCAGAAGGTCGAACCCCTTTTGCGCGGTCAGCCGGGACACAATGCCGATGAGCGGCAAATCCGCCGCGGGTTCCAGGCCGAGGCTCTTTTGCAAACCCTTCTTGTCGGCGGCCTTGCCTGCCGGGGCGTGTGCCGAGTAGTTCTTGTAAATGTTCCGGTCGGTCTCCGGGTCCCAGAGCTCGTAGTCGAGGCCGTTGAGAACGCCATGGAGATCGGCCTTCCGCACCCCGAGCACCCCGTCCAGGCCGTCCCCGAGCTCCGGGGTCTGGATCTCCCGGCAATAGGTCTCGGAAACCGTGGTGATGAGATCGGCAGAAAGTATCCCCCCCTTCATCAGGTTCACCTTGCCGTAATACTCCAGGCAATCGATGTTGAAATAGGAGGAATCGAGCCCCATATCCGCCAGGGTCTCTTTGGGGAACAGCCCCTGGTACGCGAGGTTGTGGATGGTGAACACGACCCCCGTCTTCCTGAAGAACAGGTCCTCCCCTTTCTCCCGCTTGAGGAGAAGGGGAATGAGCGCCGTCTGCCAGTCGTGGCAGTGGATCACGTCGGGGCGGAAGTCCATCTTTTTCAGGAGATCGAGCACCCCCCGGCAGAAGAAGGCGAAGCGGCGATGGTTGTCGGGGTATTCCCCCTTTGCCGTGCCGTAGAGGTGATCCCTGGAAAAATACTCCCTGTTTTCGAGCAGGTAGACGGGGATGTCGCCAAGGGTGGAATGGCGGAAGAGCCCCTTTTTCATCACCCCGCCGATGGGGACCTCGACGCTCTTCCTCCCCTTCCTGATGCCGTGACCGCCCCGTTCCACCTCGCTGTAAAAGGGGAGAATGATGCGCACGTCGTGGCCGAGCCTTTTCAGGGTTTTCGGCAGGGCGGCCGTCACATCGGCGAGACCGCCGGTCTTGGCAAAGGGGGTGACCTCGGAAGCTACAAACAGTATCTTCATACAACCTCGCAAAAATCTGGCGTCTAAACCTCCGCCTCCCGGAGGAAGAGCGCGGCATCCTCCGGCGAAGTCGGGTTAATGTAAAAGCCGGTCCCCCACTCGAAGCCGGCAATCTGGGTCAATCTCGGCACCAGCTCGATGTGCCAGTGATAGTCGTACTCCAGCGAACCCCAGTATTCGGGCTTGCCGAGGCGTTGTTGCTGCGGCGGCGCGGTATGGAGAATGAAGTTGTAGGGTGGGTCCGCCAGCACCGTCTTCAGGCGCAACAGCATGTCCTTCATGGCCACGGCCAGTTCGGCCAACTGGCCGTCATCCATCAGGGCGAAGTCGTGGGAGTGCCTCTTCGGATAGAGGCGCAGCTCGAAGGGGAAGCAGGAGGCATAGGGGGTGACGGTGAGGAAGTCGGGGAACTCCTTCACCACCCTGTCGCCGCTCGCCAGCTCGAAATCTATCAGGTCGCAGAATATGCAGCGTTCCTTGCCGGCGTAAAAATCGCGGCAGATCTTGAGCTCCGTTGCCGCCACCGGCGGGGTGAGCGGAACGGCGATGAGCTGGCTGTGGGAATGGGCGATGGTGGCCCCGGCGCGGACGCCGTGGTTCTTGAAGAGTACCATGTAACGGAAGCGGTTGTCGCGCCGCAGATCGATGAACCTGGCACGGTAAGCGATGAGGACGTCGGTGATCTCCGCCACGGACAGGTCCGCGAGCCCCTTTTCGTGCTGCGGCGTTTCGATGATCACCTCGTGGGCGCCGATGCCGGTCATCACGTCGTACAGGCCGTACCCCCTGCTCTTGATCTCCCCCTCGATGCGGAGCACCGGGTACTTGTTGGGGATGACCCGGACCTTCCAGTTGGGGGAGTTGGCGGGGCCGGACGGCCGGATGGCGAAGATCTCGGGCGGGGTCTTGTCCTCGTTGCCGTAGCAGAAAGGGCAGCTGGTCATCTCCGCCTCGTTCTGCTCCACGTGAAAGTCGCGGGGGCGCCGCCCGCGCTCCGTGGCAATGATGACCCAGTGCAGCTTCAGGGGGTCCCAGCGTAGTTCCGACATCTAACCTCCGTTAAAATCGGTCGATGGTAGATGGTCGATAGTAGCTGGTTTCCATCACCATCGACCATCCACTATCGACCGCTTCAAATAAGCCACGTCTCCAGTTCCAGGTCCGGCCCGGCGTAATTGATCAGGAGCGGGGCGTCGGTCGGCCAGCGCCCCAGCTCCTCATCGCCGCGCATCAGCGTGAAAAAGGCAAAGAGCTTGTCCCCCGGCGACAGGTTGAACACATCGAGCGGGACCCTCGCCTCGGCGATCTTGATTATCTTCCAGCGGCAGAGGGTGCCGGTCTCCCGCCACCCCCCCTCGCCTTTCGCCAGGAGGGGTCCTTCCTCAGCGCCGAGGTTCATGGTCAACCGGAATTCATTATCATGGATCAGGTGCAGATTCAAGTGATCTCCTGCCTGCATCGTTTTTTCCAGGGAATGGACGCCGTCGATCCTGAAATACAGGAACTTCCGGTCGAAGCCGTAGAAAAAGGACTGCATCAGGCTCTCTGCGGCGTGCATGGCCGAAGACTGCCGGGTCAGATCGTAGAGTCCTGCCGCCAGCCACTCGAAATAATCGGTCACGCAGCCGCTGATGAGCGGCGAGATCAGGGCGGCCGGTTCGCGGACAAGGCCGGCCGGGCTCTTCTTCTTGATCGGCTCGAAAAGTTCGCGCGGCACATCCAGATCGAGCAGGCGGTACACATTCATCAGGTGCCGGCGAAACAGGGCGTCGAACCTGTCGCTGTGGGGTGAAAAATGGTCATCGCCGTACCACCAGAACCAGTCGCTCCCTTCCGCCGCATAGAGTGATTGGCAGACCAGTTGCGCCGTGGTCCCGTCACCGGCGGAGCCGTCATGCCCCCTTCCGGCGAGAAGGGCCGCAACCGCGGGGCTGTTCTCGACAGCGGCCTGCCGCGCCCTGGCAAGATAGTCCCACGCCAGGTTTTCTTCGGGATGCCCCACCCACACGCCGTAGTTGGCATTTATCCAGGAACCGGGGTGGATATGGGTAATGGCCTGCTTTCCCGGGACCCGGTCCAGGACCTCGCTGAAAGTGGCCGGTTCAAGGCCGGGAGTTTCGGCGATCAGGCTGTAGAGACGCCTCAGGAATGTGTAGCCGTTGTCGGGATAGTATTCCCACGCGTTTTCTCCGTCAAGGATTACCGGCACCACACGGGCCCCGTGAACGCGCCCCCTGATCTCCAGGAGCCTTGCCGTGAAATCGGCGGCGGCCCGTTCCGGCTCCCACTGGGAATAGGTGAAACCGATCCGGTCGGAGAGCGCATGGTCACGGAAGAAGAGTGACAGCTCCTTCCCCCCCTGCTGGAAGGAGTACGGGTGGTAGAGCGCCTCCCGCGTCGCGCCGATTCCCCCGTGCAGGGTGTGCGACAACACCCCCTCGTCTGTGGCGGCCCAGACCAGGCCGCATTCGGCCAGGATGCCGAGCGCTTCGTCGCTCACCGACCCCTCCGAAGGCCACATGCCGTGCGGTGCAAAACCGAAAAGCTCCCTGAAGCAGGCTATACCACGCGCCACCTGGCTCCTGGCGTCTTCAGGGCACCGGAACGGGACTGTCGGCAGGACCACCTTCGGCATGGCGGCCCGGGCGCTTTTCATGTCGCACAGAAGCGGCAGGATCGGATGGAAGTACGGGGTGACCGAGAGCTCCGCCTTCCCCTCGTCGTGGAGTTTCCTGTAAAGTGGGATAATCTCGCTGAGGAGGTCCCGGTGCCGCGTGAAGAGGAGCGCCTTGTCCGAGGGGGTGAAGTTCTTCCCCTTCCTGATCAGTTCGCTGAACTCGGGATAACGGCGCCGGGCAGCCTCTCCGGTCCAGGCGAGGAAGAACCAGACCTGGAGATCGAGGATGTCCTGGTCGCGGAAATGGCGCAGTCTCTCATGAAGCCCGCCACCCGCACCGTCTCCGGCGAGGCAGTAGAGTTCCAGATACCTCTTGTACGGCTCGATCATCCGTTGCCGGTTGGCGGAGAAGAAGTTTTCCAGGATGAAGATCCGCTCCTCCTCCCCCATGTCCGAGGGCGCCATCTCCCCATGGAGCAGGAACTGGTCGGCAGCGTTGCCGGCGGCATAGTCCCGGATCTGCTCCAGGAGCGAGGGGACCAGGTTGAACACCACCCTGGCGCCGGGGGTCTCGTCCACGATGGCCGCCATGTCGTAATAGTCCTTTACGGCATGGAGATAGGCCCAGGGGAGGGCGTACTCCCCCTTGAGAGGGTCCTTGTAGTATGGCTGGTGCATGTGCCAGAGGAAGGTTATGTAGAGGGGATTGGGCATGGTGAAATCCTGGGATCGAGGTTCGAGGAACGAGGATAAAGGAACCCCGCACCTCGAACCTTTATCCTCGTACCTGTATTACTGCAGCTCCTTCTTCCATTTTTCCACTTTTTTCCGGTACTCGTCGTGGAGTCTCTGGGCCGTCTTCTGCTCCTTGGCCTCGGCGACGATGTGCACGAACGGGTTGTACTGGTCGGGGAGGACGAGCACCCAGTCCTCGCCGAAATGCACCTTGATGCCGTCGATGAAGGTGGCCTCCTTGTCCAGGCTGTCCTCGCTCATCTTGCGCATGATCCCCCCCTTCATCTCCCAGACGCAGGGGACCTTCCCCTGGAGGAAGGTGCGGCGGGGGATGTCCTCTAGCATCCGCGAGAGGGGGATGCCCGCTGCCGCGGCCAGTTCGACGGTCTTGGCGATGGTGAACATCCCGTCGAAAGCCGCCTGGAATTTGGGGAAGGCGAACCGGCCGTCCATGGAGCCCGCCAGGATCACTTCCGAGGAGAGGGCCGCCTCTATCATTGCCCGCTCGGCGCTCTTTGTGCGGCGCACGGAACACCCCTTTTCGCTGCACATCTGCTCGATGGCCGACGGGGCGGACACGGGGACGGCGAAGGCCCCTCTCACGCCGCTCTTTAGCACCAGGGCCACCAGGAGGGGGAGGAGCTCGGAAGGCTCGTAGATCCTGCCGGTTTCGTCCACCAGGATGACCTCTTCGGCGGTTGGGTCGAGCCAGAAACCTGCCTTCGCCTCCAGGGACGCGACGATCTTCGCCAGCTGTTGCAGGCTTTCCCCCTTTTTCTCCGCCTTCTTCGCCCCGCGCTCCTCGTCCACATAGGCGTTGATCCCGATCACCTCGCACCCCATGTCGTTGAGTATCGCCGGGAGGGTCTGGCCGGCGGGGGAATGGTTGAAGTCAATGACCAGCTTGAAATCCGCCTTCTTCACCACTTCCTGGTTGATGGCGCGGGTGAAACCTTCCCGGTAGAACTCGAACACCTGCGGCAGCTCGGTGATCCCCCCCGGCTCCATGTGATGGGCGCGGCGGAAGTTCTCCTTGTAGAAGATGCGCTCGATGTTCTTACCCATGGAACTGGAGAAGTCGAGACCGTCGGCATCAAGGAACACTATCTCCGTGGAGGCGGGATCGTCCATGGCCTGGCGGAAGTGAACGCCTCCCATCTCGCCGAAGGTGCGGAGCTTGTAGCGGAGGACCGGCAGCGGCACCATCTTCAGGTCGCGGACGTTCACCCCGGCGGAGAGGATGCCGCCGAGAAAGCTCCGTTTCAGCATCCGCGAGGAAAGGGAGGCGTCGCGACCGACCAGGACGAAGCTCCCCTTGGGAAGCGACGTGCCGTAGGCGCAGCCGAGCTTGGCCACGAACTCCGGCGTCAGCTCGATGTTGGTGAGCCCCTTGATCATCTTCCCCTCGAAGAGCGATTTCTTCCACCGCTCCCCCCAGATCAGGTTGCCGGTAACCGTGGAGCCCCCCTCGATGACCTTGCGCGGCCAGATCTTGACGTCGCGCTTGATGTAGGCATCCTCGCCGATGGAGGTGTCATCGGCGACGATGGTCCCCTCCTCCATCACCACCCCCTGACCGACTCTGACGTTGTTGCAGAGGACGCTGTCGCTAAGCTTCGTCCCTTTCTTGATGTAGACGTTGTCCCAGATCACGCAGCGGGAAAGGCGCACCCCCGGCTCGATGGTGCAGTTGCGGCCGATCACCGTGTCCTTGAGCTGGGCGCTGTCCTGGACCTGGGAGTTGTCGCCGATCACGACGGTCCCCTCCAGGACGATGTTCCGGTCGAGCTTCACGTCTGCGCCGATGCGCAGGTCCTTGCCGATCAGGTCCTGCTTCTGTTCGTCTATCCGGGCGTGTACCTTGCCGCGCAGGATGTCGTGGTGCGCCTCCCGGTAGGAATCGGTATTGCCGATATCCCGCCAGTATCCTTTGAGGGGGAAGCCGAAGAGCGGCTCCTTCTTTTTCAGGAGGAGCGGGAAAAGGTCCTGGGAAAAGTCGAAGTTCTCCCCCTCGGGGATGTATTTGAAAATTTCCGGTTCGAGCACGTAGATGCCGGTGTTGATGGTGTCGGAGATCACCTCGCCCCAGCCGGGCTTTTCCAGGAACTGGATGATCCGCTTCTCCTTGTCAGTGATGACGACGCCGAACTGGAGGGGGTCTTTCACCGACGTGAGGGTGATTGTCGCCAGGGCCTTGTTGTCTTCGTGGAAATCCACGACCTTCTGCAGATTGAAATCGGTGAGGAGGTCGCCGCTGATGATGAGGAAGCGTTCGTCAAGATACTTCTCGGCGCACTTCACGGCGCCGGCCGTCCCCATGTCCTCAAGGGGGGTGACATAGGTGATCTTCACCCCGAAATCGGCGCCGTCGCGGAAAAAGTTCCTGATGACGCTCGGCTGATGGTAGAGGAGCATGACCAGGTCGGTTATCTGGTATTTTTTCAGGAGTTCCACAATATGGAGCATGATGGGACGGTTCAGGAGCGGGATCATCGGTTTGGGCGTATTGCAGGTGAGGGGCTGCATGCGGGTGCCGAATCCCCCCGCCATAATCACTGCTTTCATAGAAACGTTACTCCTTTTCGTAATCAGGTTGAGTTTGAGGTTGAGATGCCGGGAAAGGGCTATGCCTGGGGGATCAACCCGCCTTTATCCTGTTTTTCTTCTCCAGCACCCTCTTTATTTCCGCCTTCAGCTCTTGCAGGTCGCTGGACTTGACCACATAGCCGTCCGCAAGCCAGGCCGAAAAATCATCCTTGTAGCAGGAGAACGCCGTGGAGAGTATCACCGGCAGGTCGTGGCGCTCCTTGACGATCTGCTGCAAAAGTTCTATGCCGCTTTCGTTCTTCAGCTTTATGTCGAGCAGCACCAGGTCGAAACCGTTTCCGGTGAGTTTTTCCACCGCCTCGGCCGTAGAAGCGGCAGTGACAACCTCGTACCCTTCGTCGCTCAGTTCCTGCGCGTAGAGAAGCCTGATATTGGCTTCATCATCCACAACCAGCAATTTAGCCATCTACTCTTTCTCCTTTCGTATGGGAAGACTGATCATATAGGTGGTCCCGCCACCCGGGCGGTCTTCGATCAAAAGCTCGTTGCCCTGTCTTTCCAGGATGGTCCTGCAGAGGGGAAGCCCGGAACCCGTCCCCATCTGCTGGGTGGCGGCAAACGGGGTGGTCAGGGCCTCCCGCATCTCGGGAGCCAGCCCCGGCCCGTCATCGCTCAGTTCGACAACCACCCGTTCGCCGTCCGTGACCGTCCTGAGCAGGATCTCCCCGCTACCGGGCAAGAGCTCCATGGAGTTGATGATGAGCGCCCTGACGCAATAGGCTATCTGTTTATAATCGATGCAGACCATGGGGAGCTCCGGCGCCGTCTCCAGGGAGCTGCGGATTCCCCGCTGCTCCAGCCGCTCCCGCAGTTCGTCGTAAACGGCCGTTACAAGCTGGTTTACGTCCCACATGTCCATGGCGGGGAAGAGGGAGTCCGAATAGTTGAGCACCTCGGCAAGGACATCTTCGAGCTGCTTCGCCTCCAGCACGATCGTTTCCAGGTAGGACCGCTTCTGATCGTCCCGGGCGCTGCTCTTCAGCAGGGAGCGGGCAAATCCGCCGATGATCATCAGCGGGTTCCTGATGGAATGGGCGATGCTGGAGGTTATCTTCCCCACCAGCGCCATCTTTTCCATCTTGACGATCAGTTCCTGCTGCTCCTTCAGTTTCATGTTGGCAGCGGTCTGCTTGGTAACCTCCTCCCGGAGCCGCTCGTAGAGGGAAGCCCGTTCGAGGGCAAAGGCGACGGGAAAGGCAAAGGTCTCCATGGATTGCATGTCCTGGGGGGTAATCGGCTTGTGGGTGACGCAGTTGTCGGCGATTATTATGCCGATACGCCGTTTTCTGGATATGAGGGGCATGACGAGAAAGCAGTCCACGCCCAGAACCCTCGCCAGCTCGGGGGGAACGTCGGGATTGTGAAAGACGTCCTCGACCAGCAGCGGCTTTCTCCCGCGGAGCGCCCGGTTGAAGATGTGCTTCTCGTCGGCAAGGGGGACCGATAGCTTCTCCAGGATATCCTGGAACTTGACCTTTTCGGACGTGAGCTTGGTCCTCTGGAAGTTCCTGGCCATCGCCCGGAGGGAGTTGTTGGAGCGATCTATCTCCTGCCAGATCTGCCAGGCCTCCTCGTAATTCCTCGGCCCCACCCCCAGGTATCCCCTGAGATACTGACGCTCCTTGTCGGCCATGAGCAGGAACGCCCGGTTCATGCCGAACCCTTTGCCGGCGGTAATGGCGGTCATTGCCACGGAGAGCACTTCGTCCAGGTCCATGGAGGTCTGCAGCACGACGTTCAACTCGTGGAGGAACTTTATCTCCCGGGTCTTCCGGTTGACAAAGCTCGTCATGGAGGCCATCCTGGCCTTCTGCTCCAGGTATTCGGTTATGATGAGCGGCAGGACCTCCGAGAGAGGATAGGCAAGCTCCTTCATCCGCTGGAGATCGTTCTTGAACCTGGGGCACTCCATGCATTTTTCGACGACCCTGCGCTGCAACGAGCCGAAGAGGTCCTCCTCACCTTCGGCTATGTAAGGACATTCTTCAGGCGTTATCTCGTTTTTCGTCCAGCAGCACTCCCAGTCCAAGCATTCCTCCGCAATCGCATTGCAAACCCTCCGCCACGAGGCGGAAACGGCCAAAGTATACCAGCACTCCCTCTTTTTTCAAGGCTATTCAAGTTTTTTCACCACAATCGCTTACTGAATACATTCCAATACACATCCGCAACGGGCCGTGCTAAAGTAATCCGCATGGACAAAGAGATCACAGCCGTCAGGATAGGAGTAAGCGCGTGCCTTCTGGGACAAAGGGTCCGTTTCGACGGTGGGCACAAGCACACCCCATTCATCACCGACACCCTGGGAAAGCTCTTCACCCTGGTGGGGGTCTGTCCGGAGGTCGGCTGCGGCCTTTCCACGCCGCGGGAAGCAATGCGCCTTGAAGGTGATCCGGCCGCCCCGCGCCTCGTGGTCATCAGTACCGGGGAGGACCTGACGGAGCAGATGCTCGCCTATTGCCGGGAAAAGGTCGTTGAACTGGAAAAAGAGGATCTTTGCGGTTTCATCTTCAAGAAGAACTCCCCCAGTTCCGGCCTCAGCAATGTCACGGTCTACGACGGGGGAATCCCGGCGGGGTTCGGCCGGGGGCTTTTTGCCGACGCGGTAGTCCAGCGTTTCCCGCTCCTGCCGGTGGTGGAGGCGGAGGCCCTGTCCGACGCCCCCCTCCGCGAGGAGTTCATCGAAAGGGTCCTCGCCTACCGCAAAAAATAGGTTCTTCCGACATTACTGGGCCGGCAGCCGCCCTTCTCATCCCTGCTTCCCAGCCAGTCCATTGAGCCTCTCCATGTCGTAGACGAGCACCCTTCCCCCCTCCACCTCGATGACCCCCTCTTCCTTCAGCTTCCTGAAGGTGCGGGAGAGGGTCTCGCTGACCGTTCCCAGGCGTGAAGCAAGCTCCCCCTTTTTCATGTCCAGATCTATATAGGTCTTGCCCTGGAAGGTGGTGGATTTCTTCCCCGCCATATCCACGAGATAGGCGGCCAGGCGCGCCGGCACGTCGGCGAACGACAGCTCCTCGATCTGCCGGGCAAAGCGGCGCAAAAGGAGCGAGAGCGAGACGATCAGGTTGAGGGAGAAGCGCGGGTTTCTTTCCAGAAGGCCCATGAACGCCTCCCGCGGGAAGAAGAGCGCCTCCCCCTTCTCCATGGCCCTGGCCTCGGCCGGATACTTGCCGTCGCCGAAAAAGGCCGCCTCGGCAAAGGTCTCGCCGGCATGAACGAAATGAAGCACCTTTTCCCTCCCATCCGGCGAGATCTTGCAGAGCTTCATGGACCCCTCCGCCAGGAGATAGAAGCCTGTGGCCATCTCGCCATCGGTGAAAAGAGCTTCCCCCTTGGCAAACGGGCGCTTGACGGCAATGGCCACCACCTCCGCCAGGTGCTCCTCGTCGAGGCCGGAGAAGAGGAGGGACTTTCTCAAAATCTGTACGGTTTCCATTGATGCTCCATGCACGAAGAATGTTCAACCAGCTTTTCAGACAATACCACCAGATGCAGGGAAATCCAATTGTTTCCCTTCCTGTGAATCTGTGGCAGGAGCGACCTTTCATTTTTATTGCCTGGCGGGCGTTAGGGGATAAACTTGATGCAGGAGGTGTACACCATGTCCGAAAAGCACGACATAGTCATTCTGGGCTCCGGCTCTACCGCCTTTGCAGCGGCGCTGCGCGCCCAGTCCCTGGGTGCAGGGGTGCTGATGATTGAGAAGAGCGTCCTCGGGGGTACCTGCATCAACTGGGGGTGCATTCCGAGCAAAACCCTGATCCATGCCGCACTGTTCCGCCACGGGGCGGCCCTCGGGGCAAGGATCGGCGTGGGGACCGGTGAGGACGGGGTTGACTTTGCAGCCCTCGACTCCCACAAGGATGCGGTCGTCCACCACCTGCGCCGGACGAAGTACCTGGATGTCCTGAAAAACGTGCCGGGCCTTGAGCTCGTGAAGGGGACCGCCCGCTTCGTAGCCCCCGACGCGGTGGAAGTGGCCGGCCTCATATACAGGGGGGACAAGTTTCTCATCGCCACCGGCGGTTTGCCGCGCACCATCGCCATCCCCGGCCTGGCCGAAACCCACTATCTCACCAGCCGCAGCGCCCTCCTCATGAAATCTCTGCCGAAATCGCTCGTCATCATCGGCGGCGGGGCGATCGCCCTGGAACTGGGGCAGATGTATCACCGTCTCGGGACGGTCGTCACCATCCTCGAACATGGCACGCGCCTTCTCCCGACGCTGGAAGCGGCGCCTGTCCAGGCGCTGCATGAGGCCCTCATCGCCGAGGGAATCGAGATCGTGCTCAACGCCCCGATCTGCTCCGTTTCCAGGCGGGGGGAAACGACCGTCGTGGAGGCAGAGGTGGCCGGGAGGCGGGAAGAGTTCGCCGCGGAAAAACTGCTGATGGCCGTCGGTACCTCGCCGGCTTCCGGCGGAATCGGCCTGGAAAAGGCCGGGGTGGAGGTGGACGGCAAAGGGTTCATCCAGGTGGACGAACAGATGCGCACAACGGCGCCCGGCATCTGGGCGGCCGGCGACGTGGTCGGCGGGATGATGATCGCCACCGTCGGCGCCAGGGAGGGGATCGTCGCCATCGACAACATGCTCAACCCCGGCTGCGGCTGCACCATGGATTACCTCTCCATCCCCATGGCCATCTTCACCGACCCGGAAGTGGCCGGCGTCGGCTACACCGAGGAAGAAGCGGTAAAGGCCGGTTTTTCCGTGGTCTCCAACACCATTGCGGCCTCCGCCATTCCCAAGGCCCACGTCACCGGCCAGACACGGGGCGCCATAAAGATGGTTGCCGACGCCCTCTCCGGCCGGCTGCTCGGCGTCCACCTCTGCTGCCATCGCGGTGCGGACCTTATCAACGAGGCAGCCCTGGCCGTCCGCTTCAAACTGACCATCGAGGACATGGCAAATACATTGCATGTCTACCCATCGATCGGCGAAGGACTGCGCCTCTGCGCCCAGGGGTTCAACAGGGACCTCAGCAAGCTCTCCTGCTGTGCAGAGTGAGAAGCGGTCGGCGGTCGATGGCCGGCGATATTCCAGGTTGTGAGCTATCAGTCATGGAAGACATTGCAAAAATTGCCACCCTTGGCCCAAATTTGTCACACAGCCTGTACCGCGCCCTGACCGCCGACAAGGACGAACTGCGCCAGGTGCTGCAATCCTCGTCCATGGAAGTGCTTCACGCCGCGCTGAAGAACCCGGCCCTCGACGAGGCCCACCTCCTTGCGCTCCTGGAGCGGCGTGACCTGAGCGAGGAGCTGCTCAAGTCCGTTTACGGCCTGCCAGCGGTTGGCGAAAGCCACAAGCTCAAGGTGGCGGTGGTCCGCAACCCCTGCACTCCCGGCCCGGTGACCCTGGCGCTCCTCCCCCACCTCTACCTGTTCGAGCTCGTGGCCATCTGTTCCCTTCCCGGCGCAACGCCGGACCAGAAGGTTGCTGCCGAGCGAGCCGTCATCCAGCGGCTCCCCGCAATCCCCCTCGGCAACAAGCTGACCCTGGCGCGCCGGGGGACGTCCAGCATCATCGAGGCCCTGCTCCAGGAGGGCGACCCCCAGGTCATCGATGCCTGCCTCACCAACCCGCGCCTCAAGGAGTCCGCCATCTTCCGGTTTCTTAGCAGCGCCCGGGCGGGCGCCGAGACCATCTCCATGATCGCCCGTCACCCCCGCTGGAAGACAAGGCCAAACCTCATCACAGCCCTCCTCAGAAACCAGAAGACCCCCGTCGTCTGGTACACCCTGTTCCTCCCCAGCCTCAACACCGCAGAGATCAGGAACCTGCTCGCCTCGCATCGCTTGAGCCAGACACAAAAGGTTGCAGTGGAAGAGGAGCTGAAACGGCGCGGGCAGCGCTGATACTCGTAAGGTATCCGCAACCCGATCAGCGGAGAAAAAATTCCTCTGCAAGCCCTTGGCTGAACGAAAAAAATTTTCTTGTGATCCGGCTCGGGTGAAGGTAAATTATACGCATACCAAATGCGCATAAGGAGTCCGCAATGCAAACGAACTTTTTCGACCCGGGCGCTCCCAAAAAATCCACTAACCTGAGCATTAACAGCGATCTCCTCCGCCAGGCAAAAGAACGCCGTATCAACCTTTCGCAAGCACTGGAATTGCGTCTTGCCGAGTTGTTGCGGGAGGAAAAGCGCCGGAAATGGGAGGAGGAGAACCGGGAGGCCATAGAAGATTACAATCGCCGTATCGAAACCGTCGGCGTTTTCAGTGACGGCCTGAGGCGCTTCTGATGGCCCAGTTCGACGTATATGAAAATACGAACCCCGAAACAAGACAGACAATCCCCTACCTGCTTGACGTCCAGGCCGACTTGCTCGACAACTTGGCAACACGTGTCGTTGTCCCGCTCATTACCGCTTCTGCAATGGGCAAGGCGGCTATGCATCTCAATCCCACATTCAGGATAAGGCGAACTGCTGTGATTATGTCTACTGCTGAGCTGGCCGGCGTCACTGTTCATATTCTGGGGAAGAAAGTCTGTTCTCTCAAAGAACAGCGTAACGAGATTATCGCCGCCCTCGATTTTCTGTTCACCGGTTTCTAGGAGTCTGTCGGACTTAGGGAATCGTAGCGAGAGGATGGAAAATCGAGGACAGATTTCCGGAAATTTGAGAGCGAATAGTAGACCTATTCGTCGAAATTTACGGGAATATGGACCGATTTGCCATTCTCGCAGTAGATTCATTCCTAAGTCCGACAGGCTCCTAGACACCGCCCCCTGCGGCGGTCATAATATGGAAAAGGAGCGTATCACCATGCTGTTCCGTATATCGGTTGCACTGTTTCTTGTCCTGGGCGTTCCTTTCGCGTCTTTCGGGCAGGCGCTGAAACTTCAGGGGAAATGGCTCAAGACCTACGATCCGAGCCGGTCGCTGACGGAAGAGTGGCTCGCCTTCGAGACGAACGGCGCCCTCTCCATCGGGAACAAGGATGGTGTGTTTCTCCGCTGCAGCTACGA
>DAIEGL010000003.1 GCA_027356255.1 Geobacter sp.
CTAAAGTGAGCGTTTCCCCTGAGTCTCTGCACGACGATCTCCTGCCCATGGAGTTTCAGGTGCTTGCGGTCGAGAAAGGTGAAGGTACGGACGATCTAAGGCGATTGATGCAGGTGATCCGTACCATGGCGAACGGGTTAAAAGATGTCCGTATTTTGACGGCGCTGTGCCGGCTTGAAACCGGGCAGGCCTTTTCCATGGTCGGAAGGCGCCAAAGATTATGCCTGGTTGCCGTATTTTTCCAGGAAAGGACGTTCCCGGTGGTGTTGCTGGATGTGGAGCATAGTAACAAAATGGCTTTGTCTACGCTGCTACTGCGATTCAAGCGTAGTATCGGGCTTCGAGATATCGAAAACCATATCCTGTCGATTCTCCACCGGCTGGATTGTCGGGGAGGGCGTTGGGACGTTACAGAGAATGAAGGCGACCAGCTTGCTCATTATGAGCGGCTGCGGAAGGTAATGAGACCTGATCCGGGAGGTAATGAGCAACAACAGAATGGCGTTTGGGCGGAAAAACTGAAGAAAAAGATCTTTGAGGTTCCCGGCTCCTCCGCTTCCACGTAGTGATGAGTATCGCGAGGCTTTCATGCCTCAGCCTTTGGTTACCGAAGAAGGCGGACCGTGAAAAGCTCTCCATCCTCAATTAGCTGAGGCTCGGTGCCATTGTGTTCCCTCATGCACTTAACGATCTTGCGTGGGACGCCCATGCCGGAATGTTCGAGATAGCGGTAGTCGCGCATAACATCCTTGATGAGCTGGTTTCGTGTCGCGCGGCAGCCGGTCAGCATCCGCGCCGGTGTAATACCGTTCGGCAATCTGCCTGGGGAAGTAATTTCTAGTCGGTCCTCATAGATCGCAAGCTCAATGTCAGTGCTTGAGAGCAGATAGTCTCGATGAATCAGAGCATTGACAACCGCTTCGCGGATGGCCTCGCGGGGATAAGCTGGGAGGTTCTCGCGGCGCGCGCCGCCTTCTTCAAGTTGCCCACCGATAGCAGCGTTACGCTGAACGAAGGCGATGGCTTGCTCGACCAAACCAGCTTCGACAATCTCACCGGCGTCGTTTAGCAGCGGAGTCATCGGCCCCCGCAAGGCGGCTCTTTCACGGGCGGCATAGTCCTTATCTACGCCCGGAAAGGCAACGGCATCGATACCAGCTTGTGGCAGGAATCGATTGGGTGTCCTACCGAACAGAAGAATGCCTGAAACAGTGATGCCGTCCTCGACCATGATCTCGGTGTTGAACAGAAGAGCCTTCCACGCGGCTTCATCATTGTTTTCCGGCACGACCTGCTCTCTCACCTGAGCGAAGTAATTCGATAAACGCCGCATGTCCAGGTCGGCGAGTGTTGCACCGGATACTGGTCGCAGCTCAGCTCGGAAGCTACCACGCTGCTGGAACAGTCGACCGAGCTCTTCCGGGGTCGGCTCGCGACTCTGACTCCCCACCCTGATGAAATACCTATTCTTATTGTTGTGCCATAGGGTATGAACATCGAGACCACGTGAAACGCGCACGATAGCGACATCTTTCCCTGGCTCAACATCCCTAATCTGCTCGTAGAACGGAATAAGGCCAGGTCGTATTTTGTCCCGGCAGGCAGTCATTACCCACTCTTCAAGTTTCTGCCGTGTGATACCGCTGATGCTACCGTCATCCTCAACCCCCAACAGGACGATCCCGCCTTCGAGGTTGGTCAAGGCGACGAGTTCCTTTGCCAAGTCATGGTTCTGGATATCATCACGCTTGAACTCAACGCCTGAATTCTCGAGGTTACGGATGACTTCTAGCAGTTCGGTGTGGGTCATGGTCATGTCTAAATGCGTATTCCGGCGGCATCCGGCCACTGATTCCACGGTGATCCGGCCACCGAATCCATGAACATCCGGCCACCCGTTCCACGGGCATCCGGCCACTGATTCCAAGGCCATGCGGCCACCCCGGGGGCAGGGGCGACGTTGGGTAGTTTTGTTCATCATGACCTCTTTTGCGGAGCAAGGAGGTTTTTGTGGAGCGACTATCCATGCGCAAGATTCGAGAAGTATTACGATTGAAGTACGAGGCGGGACTATCCGCCAGGGCGATCGCCCGCAGCGTCAATGCCGGCAGGACAACGGTGCAGGAATACCTTCAGCGTTTTGCGGCGAGCGGTCTTTCCTGGCCCACGGAGCTGGATGATGCGGCTTTGGAAAGCCGATTATTCCCTCCGCCACCACCGGCTGGCACGGCGCGACCAGAACCGGACTGGACGGTTGTCCAACACGAGCTGCGGCGCAAGGGGGTCACCCTGTTGCTCCTCTGGCAGGAATACAAGGAGCGGGAACCCGACGGGTTCCAGTA
>DAIEGL010000022.1 GCA_027356255.1 Geobacter sp.
AGAATGAGCGGCAGGTGGCGAATGCGCCCTCCCGTTCCCTGGAATGGCTTCTGGGCAAGGTAGGCGGCCCGGAGCGTGGTGTGAAACAGTTTTCGGTTCTTCATGAGGGTGCCGAAGAGGAATTTCTGGCCGAACGGTTTACTGATCTTGTCGCGCAGGTCTACGATCAGCCCTTCTATGTCGATCTTCGAAGCGCAGACCTCGTTGCACTTGCGGCAACCGATACAGAGCTTGAGAATCTCTTCAGCTTTGTCGAACCCGTGGAAAAATGGGGTGAGGACCAGCCCGATCCCCCCCACGTAGATATGGCCGAAGACGTGCCCGCCGACGATTTCATAGATGGGGCAGACATTGGCGCAGGCTCCGCACTTGACGCATTTCAGTGCTTCGGAAAAGTCCGGGTCGGCAGCGAGCTTGAGGCGGCCGTTGTCGAGCAGGACTATGTGGAGTTCACGATCATCCTCCCCGCTTGGTCCCTTGATGAGGGAGACATAGGAGGTGATCTTCTGACCGGTGGCATTTTTTGGGAGGATGGTGATGACGTCAAGCGCCTCTTGCAGGGAAGGGACAATCTTTTCCACGCCGATGAGCGCGATATGGGTTTTCGGCAGGGTGGTGACCAGCCGGCCGTTCCCCTCGTTGGTGATAATGGCGAAGGCGCCGGAGTCGGCCATGGCTGCGTTGGCTCCGGAAAGACCAACCTGTCCCTCCAGAAAGCCACTGCGCAGAGTTTCCCTGGCAGTCTGAACGAGAAACGGGATGTCGGGGGGGCAATCTTTACCGGTCTCCTTGCTGAAGAGCTCTGCCACCTCCTCCTTGTTCTTGTGGATAGCGGGCATCACCATGTGTGAGGGACGCTCGTGGGCCAGTTGGATGATCCATTCGCCGAGGTCGGTTTCCAGGCAACGGATACCGTGCTTCTCCAGGTAGGGGTTCAACTCGATCTCTTCCGAAGTCATTGCCTTGGACTTAACAAGAAAGTTCGCCCCCTTTGCGCGGATTATGTCGAGGATGGTCCGATTGGCATCCGCCGGGGTTGTGCAGATATGAACCCGCGCTCCGTTAGCCTCGGCAGCAGTTTTGAACCGCTCAACCAACTGGGGGAGTTCCTTCAGTCCTGCCAGCTTGTTTGTCGATATTCTGCTCCGTAGTTCCTCAAAATCGATTCCCTCAAACGCCTTGGCCCGGGCCACAGGATAAGCCGTGGCGAAGTTCTTCAGGGCGCGGCGAAGAAAGGTGTTGTTGATTTTGCTTTTTATCGCCTCTTTTCCCATCGCTTACTCTCCTTCCAGAATAAGAATATGCAGTTCCTTTGGGCCATGGACGCCAATGGTCAGCACCCGTTCAATGTCGGCGGTACGGCTGGGACCGGTGGTCAGGGAGAGGTAGGCGCTACCCGGGGCAGCTAGTAAGCTGGCGATGGTATCGGTCAGGGCGTAGAGGTCAGGGACGATTTTCGACGCCTGCAGAAATGCAAGGTGGATCGGGGGGAGGGCGGTTGCGCTCCGCTCGGCAGGATCGGTAAGCTCCAGGCATAGCGTCCCGGTGGCTGCAATACCTGCCCGGGCAAAACTGACGCAGGCCCTGGTGTCCTTGAGGGCCGTTCCCTCTTCTAAATGGGCGTGACTGAATTCCTCCCGAAGGTCAGAGGGGAGGCGGGAGGCAGCCAAGCTGCCGCCGGCAATGGTCATTGCATAGGCGATGGCATCGCTCCGGGTAATAAAACGTTTTACTATTGCGCCAACACCTTCGGCTGCTGTCTGGAATTGCTCACGCATTACATCCTCCAAAAAAGTTGTAAAACCAACTTATCAATTTGACGATAGCCAAATAAGCACATACAGTCAAGGGATTTGTTAAGCATTATAAAAAATGTTGACAGGGTAAATGAAAAAGGATAATTGGTATTACAACTTTGCATAACGCATTTTTATTTAACGGACCACTTCCTGGCCATAGCGGAGCAGTAGAGAATGCACTCAGAGAACTATGTCTTTGACCACGAAACGGGCAGCACTGGTGTCGAACAGCATCACTATACCGCCGGCGAGGTGTTGCGCGCCTGGTCGCCCAATCTGGCCCTGACCGTTATGGAATAGCGCCAGATGGCTGGCAGAACTTCTTATAGAAGGTGGTGTGCGGGGGGGCCGCATAGAGGGAAGGGGACGATCATGGACCAGAAATTTATCAAGGAATTAACCGCCATCGTGGGAAATGCCTATACCTTGACCGATCGGGAATCGCTGGCGTGCTACAAGTACGATTCGACACCCGGGCTGGAGAGTCTGCCGGGCGCTGTGGTGCTGCCGGGGAGTGCGGATGAGATGGCACGGGTCATGGTCCTCTGTAGTGGCGCCGGGGTCAGCGTTACCCCCCGCGGTTCGGGCACCAATCTGTCAGGAGGGTCCATTGCCGTTGCCGGCGGGATTGTTCTCCAGACGAGCCGTCTGAACAGAATCCTGGAGGCAGACGAGGAAAATCTGACCGCCACCGTGGAGCCTGGAGTCGTTACCAGTGCTCTCCATCGGGAGGTGGAGGCTAAAGGACTTTTTTATCCTCCTGATCCCGGCAGCATGAACATCTCTACCATTGGGGGGAACGTGGCGGAGAACTCAGGGGGGTTACGGGGGCTCAAGTACGGAGTAACTGCCGATTATGTCATGGGGCTGAAAACCATACTGCCGTCAGGTGAACTGCTGAAGACCGGCGGCAAGGTGGTAAAGGATGTGGCCGGCTATAACCTTAACCAGTTGCTGGTATCTTCGGAAGGGACCCTGGGAATCTTCTCCGAAATTACGGTCAAGCTGATTCCCAAGCCACAGACCAAGAAGACCATGCTGGTCCATTTCCCCGTCTTGGAGCAGGCGGCGCTTACCGTGTCGCACATCATCGCTGCCCGCATCATTCCAGCAACCCTGGAGTTTCTGGACCGGGTCACCATCAAGTGTGTTGAGGACTATGCCCATGTGGGACTGCCGTTGGATGTCGACGCCGTGCTTCTCATCGAGGTGGATGGCCATCCTGCGCAGGTGGATGATGAGGCAGCGGGGATCAGGGTGATCTGCGAACGGCACAACTGCTCCTTTTTCCAGACGGCTGCCACAGCCGAAGAAGCCATGAATCTGGCCACCGCCCGGCGGGTGGCGCTTTCGGCTCTGGCCCGGTTGAGGCCGACCACCATCCTTGAGGATGCCACGGTTCCCCGTAGTTGCATTGCCCCGATGGTCAAGCTGATCCAGGAAACGGCCCGAAAGTACAAAGTGACGATCGGAACCTTCGGCCATGCGGGCGATGGTAATCTGCACCCCACCTGCCTAACCGACGAGCGGGACAAGGACGAGATCTCCCGGGCGCACCAGGCTTTCAGCGAAATTTTCGCTGCCACCATTGCCATGGGGGGAACCATTACCGGCGAGCACGGGGTCGGGATGGCCAAAAAGAAGTATCTGCCCAGGCTGGTCGGCGATAGTGGCATAAGGGTGATGCGTGGGATAAAGTCGGTCTTCGATCCCGACGGAATACTGAATCCGGGAAAAATATTTTAAATATGGGAACTGGGGACTGGGAATTAGAGGTTTATACCGATCTCTTATCTCAATTCACGAGGTTAACAATGGATTATGTAAAACTTATAAATTGTATGCGCTGCGGCATGTGTCTCCCCCACTGCCCCACCTACAAGGAAACGTTCCTGGAGACCGCTTCGCCGCGGGGGCGGGTGGCGCTAGTGTGCAAGGTGCAAGAGGGGGAACTGGACAAGTCGGAGCTGCTTCTGGAATACCTCTCCATGTGTCTCGACTGCCAGGCCTGTGCCTCAGCCTGCCCCTGCGGGGTCAATGCCGGAGAACTGGTGGCGGAATTTACCTGTGAGCGTAGGGCAGGGGCCGGTCTCGGTTTCATGGAAGATCTGATCCTGCGCAAGCTCGTGCCGCATCCCGACCGACTGGAAACATCCATGGTGCCGATGCGTCTCTACCAGCGTACAGGTCTGCAGAAACTGGTGCGTAAACTCGGCATCCTCAAGATGTTTCCAAAGCCGCTGGAGCGGATGGAGGGGCTTTTACCCGCTCTGCCTGCCAGACCGTTGCGCCGGGAAATAGCGGAAATAACACCGGCGACAGGTACCGAGCGCGGCACGGTCGGCTTTTTCCTGGGGTGCGTGATGAGCCTGATCTTCAGCGATGCGAGTCGTGCCACGATCAAACTTCTCTCCTCGCTCGGCTACAAGGTCATTACCCCAAAAAACCAGGTCTGCTGCGGTGCGCCCAACATGCTGGCCGGTGATCTGGCCGGCCTCAAGGAAGCGGCCCGCACCAACGTGGAGATTTTCGGCGGTCACCGGATCGACTTCATCATCACCGACTGCGGTGGCTGCGGAGCCGAGCTGAAAAAATACGGTCACCACCTGGATGGCGATCTGATGGCCGAGGCGTTCAGCGGAAAGACCAGGGATATATCACAGCTGCTGGCGTTGCATGTTGATGAGTTAAGGGTGATGCTTAAGCCGCTCCCACCGAAGGTCACTTACCATGACCCATGCCACATTGCCCACTGCCAGGGAATTCGCCGGGAGCCGCGCGAGCTGCTCAAGCTGGTGCCCGGACTGGAGTATCGTGAACTTGCCGAGGCGGATGCGTGCTGCGGCAGCGCAGGAACTTACAATATTGAAAAGCCGGAAATGTCCGACCGTGTTCTGTTGCGTAAGGTGGATAATATCCGGAAAACGGGTGCTGACTATCTGGTTACCTCCAACCCCGGCTGCCTTCTCCAACTTAAGAAAGCACTGGCGGTAGAGTTGCCGTCGTTGCGGGTCGTTCACCTGACCGAGCTGCTGCTCATGAGTCTGAATGCCTGATGCAGACCTGCGAACCAAATTGTTTGATTTTACGGGGTGGATATTGTATCTAAATAAGAATAAAAAACTTTTTAATGGAAAATTGCGTGAATTTTAAACCAATAAAGCCGAAGAAGGTGTCCTCGCAGATTGCAGAGCAGATCCGTTCCTCTATATTGGCCGGAGAATTCAATCCAGGAGATAAACTCCCCCCTGAAAGAGAGCTGGCCGAGTTGTTTGGCGTGTCACGCCCCTCTGTCAGGGAAGCACTGAACATTCTTGCTGCGGCAGGGATGGTTGAGTCATACCAGGGTGGGGGGACGTTGGTGAAGTCTCTGGTCGATACCACGACGGGCAATCCCCTTTCTGAGTTGATCCGGGTGGAGCGGGAGCGGGCACTGGATGTGGTCGAGGTCCGCAAGTGCATGGAGGCCTGGACTGCCTATTATGCCGCCCAACGGGCGCTTCCCGAGGATCTGCGCCGTTTGGAGAGCATTGTCGAGAACATGGGGAAGAATCTGGTCGGGATGAAGCCTTCCGAGGATCTCGATGCCAATTTTCATATCGTCATTGCCAGGGCAACCCATAATATCGTCTGGCTCCATATGATGCAGAGTATCTTTGACGCCATGAAGGAGTTTCAGCAGAATGTCTGGCGGGCGGTTTATCTGACCGAAGAGGATCACAAGATGCTTTATACCCATCACCGAAGCATTTTCGAGGCGATCAGAGACAAGAATCCGGAACAGGCGCGGGATCTGATGCTTTTACATCTGACTTTTGCCGAACAGCGCAGCAGCGCCTATGTTGCCCAGGGACGGGAGTAAATTGCATGTCTATTATTTATGACAAGGCCTTGCGGAATGTCCGTAAGGCCTTTTTAAATAAAATTTATAGATAAATAACGGCATTATTCCTTGAAGCGTCATTTCTTTTTGAGTATAATTGTCCGGTTTATTAACTGAGAATGACAGGGGGATTGCTTAGATGATAGATTTTCTCGGAGACTGGAAGAGAACCCATTATTGCGGTGCGTTGACCGCGGCTGATATAGGGACGGAAGTGGTGTTGATGGGGTGGGCGCACCGGCGCCGCGACCATGGCGGGCTGATATTCGTAGACCTGCGCGACAGGGAGGGGTTGGCCCAGGTTGTTTTCGACCCGGACAACAGTCCCGAGGCCCACAAGAAAGCCGAAGCGGTCCGTAATGAATACGTAGTGGCAATACGGGGGAAGGTGATACCGCGCCCTGCGGGCACGGTCAACCCGAACCTTAAGACCGGCGAAGTGGAGGTGCTGGTTTCGGAATGCAGGATGCTCAATCGTTCCAAGGCGCTCCCTTTCACCCTGGATGATTACGTGGAAGTCGCGGAAAACCTGCGGCTCAAGCATCGCTATCTCGACCTGCGTCGGCCGGTGCTCCAGGAGAACCTCATCCTCCGCTCGAAGGTGGCCCAGGTAACCCGTCAGTATCTGACCCAGAGCGGTTTCCTCGAACTGGAAACCCCGTTCCTCACCAAATCCACCCCCGAAGGCGCCCGGGATTTTCTCGTCCCCTCACGGATCAACCGGGGCGAATTCTATGCCTTGCCGCAGTCCCCGCAGCTCTTCAAGCAGATCCTGATGGTCTCCGGTTTCGACCGCTATTTCCAGATCGTGCGCTGCTTTCGCGACGAGGACCTGCGCGCCGATCGGCAGCCGGAATTCACCCAGATCGACTGCGAGATGTCATTCATTGACCGCGAGGATATCATAACCGTCATGGAAGGGCTGATCGCCCGGATATTCAGCGAGGCCAAGGGGGTGAAGGTGGAACTCCCTATCCCGCGCATGACCTACGCCGAGTCGATCCGCCGCTTCGGCGTCGATAACCCCGACCTGCGCTTCGGCCTGGAGCTGGTAGAGTTGTCGGACATCGTCAAAAACGCAGGATTCAAGGTCTTTGCCGACGTGGTAGCTGGCGGCGGGATTGTCAAAGGGCTCAACGCCAAAGGGTGCGGCAGCATGTCGCGCAAGGAGATTGACGACCTGACCGAGTTTGCCAAGATTTACGGCGCCAAGGGACTCGCTTACGTGAAGATGACTGCCGAGGGGTGGCAGTCACCCATCGCCAAATTCTTTACC
>DAIEGL010000058.1 GCA_027356255.1 Geobacter sp.
ATCAGCTCGCCGTCGTAGATGCCGTACTCGAACTTGGTGTCGGCGATGATGATCCCCTTGGTGTCGGCTATGTCGCGGGCCTTCTTGTATATCTTCAGGGTGATGTCGCGTACCTTTTCGGCAATGTCCCTGCCGCACATCGCCACCATCTTGTCGAAGGAGATGTTCTCGTCGTGGGTGCCGAGCTCCGCCTTGGTGGAAGGGGTGAAGATCGGCTCGGGGAGCCGGTCCGATTCCTTGAGCCCCGAAGGCAGCTTGATGCCGCAGACGGAGCCGGTTGCCTGGTAATCCTTCCACCCTGAGCCGGAGATATAGCCGCGGACGATGCATTCGGCGGGGAGCGGCTTGGCCTTCTTCACCAGCATGGAGCGTCCCTCCAGGATCTCCGCATATTTCTGGCACTCGGCTGGGAAGTCCTTCACTTCGGTGGAGATGATGTGGTTCTTGATGATGTCTTCCATCTGGCGGAACCAGAAGGCCGATATCTGGGTGAGAACATACCCCTTGTCGGGGATTCCCTCGTTCATGATCACGTCGAAGGCGGAGATGCGGTCCGTGGTGACGATGAGGAGCGTCTCTCCCAGGTCGTAGATGTCACGCACCTTCCCCCGCGCGGCCAGTTTCAGGTCGGGGAAGTCGGTTGTAAGAACCAGTTTGCTCATGGATTTTCTCCTTATAAATGAAAAAATGTTCTACGTTCTATGTTCTATGTTGTAAGCCTGAAACCTCGAACGTAGAACGTAGAACGTTATTGTTTCTATTCTGCCAGCACTGCCGGGTTGATCTCGATCTTGGCCTTGCTCTTCAGCTCCTTCAGCCAGTTGTCCAGGACCTCCTGCTGTTTTTTAGGGAGGAGGGTCTGTTTCAACTGCTCCTTGCTCTTCTGGAAATCGGCTGTGTTGGCCTCGATGCGCTGCTTGAGTTTCACGGCGTACCAGCGGTCGCCCACCTTGAACGGCGTCTTGGCGACCGGAGCTGTCGGCGTCAGGGTGAAGGCCGCTTCCATCAGGTCTGCCGAGGTGCCGATCTTAGGCACTGTGCCGGCGGAGGCGTAGCCGAAGCTGCCGGTCTCCTGGAGTTTCAGTGCGCCGCCCCCCTTCGTCATCTGGGCCAGAGCCTCTTCAGCCTTTTTCTTTGCCAGTTCGCGTGCCTTCTCCTCAACGACCTTCCTGCTCACCTCGGGCTTGATCTGGGCGAGCGGCGGTACGGCCGCCGGAACCTTTTCTTTCACCTTGATGATGTAGATCCCCTTGCTTGTCTCAACCGGTCCACCCAACTCGCCCTGCTTGAGGAAGAATGCCTTCTTGACCACGTCCGCCTCGCCTGCAAGGACGGGGGCGGGGGCTGTTTCCGTAAAGAGCGGCGTCTCGGCGACTTTTACCCCGAGGGAGGCCGCAGCAGCGTTGATGTCGCCGGTTTTCAGGTTCTTGTTGACGGCGTCGGCGACTTTTTCATAGGCTTCCTGGGCGCTCTTCAGCTTCAGTGCGTCTGCCTTGGCCCGCTCCTTGACTTCGGCAAAGGGGAGGATCCCGCCTTTTCCCTGATAACGATCGATGTTCTTCTGGTAATAATTCTGGGCTTCTTCGTCGCTCACGGCCAGCTTTGTTGCAAACTGGGCGGGATTGACGACGGCGTAGGCGATGCTCAGCTTTTCCGGGGTCTTGAACTCCTCCTGGTGCCCCTGGAGGTAGCTGTTCAGGTCCTGGTCGGTTACCTTGACCTCTCCCTTCGTCTCAGCCGGAGAGAAGGAAACGAACACCAGGTCGATCTTGTCGTTCTGTTTCTTGAAGGCCTGGAGCAGTTCCTGATCGCTCACGGTGGCGCGCTCCTTGATCTTGTCGCGGGTCTTCTTGACGAGCATGTCTTCTTCCATGCTCTCCTCGAAATTACTCGGGGTCATGCGGTTCGCCTTCAACATCTGGGTATACTGGTCGAAATCGAAGACGCCGTTCTTCTGGAAGGCGGGAATTTTGGCAATTTCGGCGGAGATTTCATCCCTGTTGACATCCAGCCCCATCCGTTTGGCTTCCTTGAGGATCAGTGTGTTGTCGATGAGCGAGTCGAGGGCCATTTTCCTGACTCCCAGCTGCTTTTCCATTTCCGGCGTCAGGGAGCGGCCGTAGATCTGCTCGTAGATTCCCTTCAGCCGGTAGTAGTTCTTCTCATACGCTTCAAAGGAGATTTTGGTGCCGTTAACCTTGGCGGCGAAGTTTCCGCTCCCCCTTTTGTCTCCTCCTCTCCCCCAGACCAGGAAGATGGTGCCGATGAAGGACAGGACTATGATGCAGAAAACAACCTTGATGAGGATGGACTGTTGGTATTTTCTCATTATACCGAGCATTACGATCAGACTCCTTTTTTGACGGAAAATTTAGCGGAAAGCCTCTGTGCGGCGGTGACGAATACTAATATAATTTAATCGCAAAAGCAACAGGAGATTAGGCGTAAACACGACCGATGATTGTCGAAAATCGTGTTTTTCTTTCTTGCAAGTAAGGGGGGATTTTGTTATTGTCCGATACTTTGTAGGGGGTTCAGTAACTGGTTACAAAGGAGTTTGAAATGCTCAAGATTTTCGATGCCCTGTTCGGCATATTTTCCAACGACCTTGCCATAGACCTCGGCACCGCCAACACCTTGGTCTATCTGAAGGGTAAGGGGATAGTGGTCCGGGAGCCGTCCGTCGTTGCGGTTCAGAAAATGAACAATGGCCAGCAGAAGGTTCTCGCCGTCGGTATGGAGGCAAAGAAGATGCTCGGCCGCACGCCGGGCAGCATCACCGCCATCCGCCCCATGAAGGACGGCGTCATCGCCGATTTCGACATAACCGAAGAGATGCTCCGCTACTTCATCCACAAGGTGCACAATCGCAAGACCCTGGTCCGTCCCCGCATCGTCATCTGTGTCCCGTCCGGCATCACGCAGGTGGAGAAGAGGGCGGTCAAAGAGTCAGCCGAGTCTGCCGGGGCGCGTGAGGTCTACCTGATCGAGGAGCCGATGGCTGCGGCAATCGGGGCGGGGCTACCCATCACCGAGGCGAGCGGTAACATGATCGTCGATATCGGGGGGGGGACCACCGAGGTTGCGGTGATCTCCCTGGCGGGCATCGTCTACACCAAATCGGTGCGGGTCGGCGGCGACAAGATGGACGAGGCGATCGTCCAGTACATCAAGCGCAAGTACAACCTCCTCATCGGCGATCGGATGGCCGAGATCATCAAGATAGACATCGGTGAAGCCTATGCGGGGGGGGATGTCCGCACCATGGATGTGAAGGGGCGCGACCTGGTGTCCGGCATACCCAAGACCATCGAGATCAACTCCAACGAAGTCCGCGAGGCACTATCCGAGCCGGTCAACGCCATTGTAGATGCGGTGCGCATCTGTCTTGAACGGACCCCCCCCGAACTGGCGGCCGACATTGTGGACAAGGGGATTGTTCTCGCAGGGGGAGGCGCACTTCTGCGCAACCTGGACAGCCTGCTCCGGGAGGAGACCGGTCTGCCGGTGGTGACCGCAGAGGACCCCCTTTCCTGCGTCGTGCTCGGTTCGGGAAAAGTTCTGGACGAACTGGCGCTCTTGCGCAACGTGGCGATAAGCTCCTAAAAACAGGTCGGGTGAGGGCGAAGGTCGGAAAACAGGCCTTTGCCCTCTGCCGTTTCAGCCGCATGTATTTCCCATGTCCTGCCAGAATCATTTCATGCTGAAAAATTGCACGGTCACCAAACCCTTACCGGAACGCCAATGAATAAGCCGGCACTCGACATCATCGTCCCTGTCTGGAACAGGCCGATCGAAACCCGCAACTGTCTCGTGAATCTCCTCAATTATTCCCCAGATGCCCGCTTCATCATGGTGGACAACGGCAGCGACCGGGAAACGGAGCGGCTTCTGCAGGAGTTTGCGGAAGGTCTTGACGACCGGGCGTTCCTTTTGCGCAACGACATCAACCAGGGGGAGGTGAAGGCCCTGAACAGGGGGCTCGCGAAGGGGGAGGCCGAATATCTCGCCGTGGTCCGGAGCTCTTCTCTGGTGAGCGCGGGGTGGGTGGAGCCGCTGCTGGAGTTTTTGCGGCAGAGGCCGGATGCGGGGGTGGTTCTCCCCCGGCTTGTCAACGCCGCAAATAAGAAGGGTGAGCCCCACGGTCACCAGCCTTTTGCACGCGAGGTCTGCTGCGGCTCCTTTGCAGCCATGCTGATAAGGAAGAAACTCTACGACGCCGTCGGCGGTTTCGACGAGCAGATGGACGGCGGCATCTGGTGCCTGAATGATTATTCCCGCCGGGCCTGCAGGGCCGGCTTTCTCACCTTCAGCGTAGCCGGCGGGGCTGTCAGTTTCGTGGACGAGGTCCCGCTGGGCTCCGTCGCCAGGCGCGAGGAGATGATGCGAAGGACCATCTCCCTTTTCCGCGGGCGGTGGGGGGAGGATACGGCTTACTGCATGGTCATGCCGAAGGGGACTGACCTCTCCATGGTGGGGCGGAAGCTGGAGCTCCTCCTGGATGGTGCGCGCCGGGGCGTTTTCTTCAGCGTCGTCGTTTCTTCGTCCCTGTACAAGGAGATGGTCAGGGCGGGGAGCGTTGCCCTCCATGAAAACATCCGCATAGAGCCGCTCCCGCTTATCTGCACCGACTCCAGGATACGGAAGATACTGGCGCGCATCGTGTCGGAGAGGCCGGATACGGTTATGGTTGTCGGAATTGACGGCATGGGGGCCCCCGGCGTGGACAACCCCCTTGCCTTTACGGAATTGGAAGAGAGGATCAGGAGGTTGCAATGATAGATGAGATCAGGTACCAGATCGACTCGCACCAGCGGGTGATGGAGTCGGTCAAGGGGGAACTCGCGCCGAAGATCGCCGCCGTTGCCGATCTGCTCGTGGATGCGCTGGGGAAAGGCAAGAAGCTCCTGGTGATGGGAAATGGCGGCTCGGCGGCCGACGCCCAGCATTTTGCCGCCGAGATTGTCGGCCGTTTCAAGATGGAGCGCCGCGGCCTTCCGGCCGTTGCCCTGACCACAGACAGTTCGATTCTCACCGCCATTGGCAACGACTACGGGTTCGAGCAGATATTCAGGCGTCAGATCGAGGCCCTGGCGTGCGAAGGGGACGTGGTGGTCGGCATCTCCACGAGCGGCACATCACGAAACGTCCATGGTGCATTGCTCCTGGCCCGCGAGCTCGGCTGCCGCACCATCGGCCTGCTCGGGAAGGATGGCGGCACCATCAGGGAGATCGTCGATGTGGACATCACCGTTTCCTGCGACGACACCCCCAGGGTGCAGGAGGGGCATATCACCATCATCCACATCATCTGCGACCTGGTGGAGAGAGGGCTGTTCGGAAAGAACGGTTGATGGCGATTGGTGATTGTGTTAATGCGTTAATGGGTGAATTGGATGACTGAAGGGCGGCGGGCCGTTTTTCTTGACCGGGACGGCACCATAAACGTGGAGAAGGAATACCTCCACCGGGTCGGGGATTTCGAGCTCATCCCCGGCGCCGGCGAGGCGGTAAGGCTCCTGAACGATGCCGGTTTCCTGGTGATCGTGGTGACGAACCAGTCGGGCATCGGCAGGGGGTATTACGACGAGGCGGCGCTGGAAGAGGTGCATCGCCACATGGAACTCGAACTGGCGCGCTTCGGCGCGTCGGTGGACGCGTGTTATTTCTGTCCGCACCATCCGCTCCACGGCATCGGCGATTACCGGAAGGAGTGCGCCTGCCGCAAACCGTTGCCAGGGATGCTGCTACAGGCGGCCGAGGACTGGGCCATCGATCTCTCCGCATCGTTCATAGTAGGGGACAAGGTGGCGGACGTGGAGGCGGGGCTGATGGCGGGGTGCCTGCCGCTTCTGGTGAGGACCGGCTACGGCGCCGGGGAAGAGTCCTCCCTCCCCGAAGGGGTCAAGGCGTATGACGATATACTGGCCGCCTGCCGGGTGATTGTCGATGCGTTCGCTTGAATCTCCATCGGAATAAACCACTTAGTGTTTGACGATGTTCCATGCAGTGTGTTAAAAAATAAAGGTTTATACCCGATTTCCACGAGAGGGCGTCATGAGAAAAGGCATCAGAAAAGGGATATTGCTCGCCGGCGGGGCGGGAAGCAGGCTGTACCCGCTGACCCTCGTGGCCAGCAAGCAGCTCCAGCCGGTTTACGACAAGCCGATGATCTATTATCCCCTTGCCACACTGATGATGGCCGGGATTGACGACATCCTCATCATATCCACCCCCCACGATACCCCCCGCTTCGAGGCGCTGCTCGGCAACGGCTCCCGCTGGGGAATCCGCATCACCTACAAGGTGCAGCCCGAGCCGAAGGGGATTGCCCAGGCCTTTCTGGTGGGGGAGGAGTTCATCGGCAACGACCCGGTCTGCCTTATCCTCGGCGACAACATCTTCTACGGAAAGATGGGCCTGGACAGGTCGGTTGCCGAGTTTGAGGGTGGGGCTAAGATCTTCGGCTATTACGTGCAGGATCCGGAACGTTACGGCGTCGTCGAGTTCGACGGCAGCGGGAATGCCGTCAGCATCGAGGAAAAACCGAAGAAACCGAAAACCAATTATGCCGTGCCGGGGCTTTATCTCTACGACGGCAAGGTGGTGGAGATAGCCAGGAGCATGAAGCCCTCACCTCGTGGGGAGCTGGAAATAACGGACGTCAACCTGGAATATCTCCGCCAGGGCGAACTGAGGGTGGAAAAACTGGGGAGGGGAATCGCCTGGCTCGATACCGGGACCCACCAGAGTCTTCTGGAGGCGAGTCACTTCATCGGCACACTGGAGGCCAGGCAGGGACTGAAGATAGCCTGTCTTGAAGAGGTTGCCCTGCGCATGGGTTTTCTTGACTGCAAGGGGATGGCGGCCGCGATCGCCGATACCCCCAATTCCGGTTACCGTGACTACCTCGTCCGCGTCTATAACGAAACCGAACTTTGCGGAAGGAGCAGCAGACCATGAGCAATGCAATGGAATTCAAAAGAGGAAAGATCCACGACGTGGTCGTGAAGCCACTTAGCAAATATCTTGACGAGCGTGGGTGGCTGGCAGAGTTGTTTCGGGCGGATGAACTGGAGCCAGGGATCATGCCGGTCATGGCGTACATCTCCATGACCCAGCCGGGTGTGGCCCGCGGTCCCCATGAGCACGTGGATCAGACCGATTATTTCTGCTTCATCGGCCCCTCCAACTTCAAGGTATACCTCTGGGACAGCCGCAAGGGCTCTCCCACTTACGGAGTCAAGCAGGTTATCTATACCGGGGTGGATATGCCGATGATGATGGTCGTTCCTCCCGGCGTGGTTCACGCCTACAAGAACGTCGGCATTGACAACGGCATCGTCTTCAACGGCCCCAACAGGCTTTATGCAGGGGAAGGGAAGAAGCAGCCGGTTGACGAGATTCGCCATGAAGAGGCTGCCGGATCGCCGTTTGTTCTGGATTGACAGCGGGCTGACGACCAAATAACAGGAAAAGGTGTCGGGGGGGCTTTTGTCTCCCCTTGACGTTTCTAGAGCGCCGCATGAGAGAGCTGTTCGGCAAATACAAGGTTTATCTGTTAACAGGGTTGTTTCTACTGGTCGCCCTCATCTTCTATTCGTTCAACCTCAAGAACAAGGAGCATGCCAATTCCTTTGAGCGGGGGGTGATGAACGTCATGGCGCCGATATTGAGAATGGGCGCAGCGGGCAACGGCTTCGTCTCCGTAGTCTGGTCCGATTACATGGATCTGGTGAACGTGCGCAAGGAAAACAAGGAACTGCGGCAGAGCATAAAGATACTGAATGCGCGCCAGTTGGAGAGTCGGGAGGCGCTGATCGCCAATGAACGGCTGAAGAGACTGCTGGACCTGAAGACTTCCCTGCAAACTCCCTCCTTGGCCGCTTCCGTGATCGGCGAAGACGGTTCGCCCTGGTTCAAGACCCTTGTTATCGACCGTGGAGCGGCGGACGGTCTTTACGAAGGACTGCCCGTCGTCGCCGTAGACGGGGTGGTCGGCAGGTTGATTAAGGTGGCAGCAAACAGTTCCCGCGTGCTTCTGGTCACAGACCATGCCAGCGCTTTAGCAGCCGTCGTTCAGCGCTCCAGGGCCAGAGGGGTGGTGAAGGGGGCGGGAGGGGAACGCTGTTCCCTGGAATTCGCCCTACGTGACGAAGACGTGAAGGTGGGTGATGCCGTCATCACTTCCGGCATCGGCGGCGTGTTTCCCAAGGGGCTGAGCGTCGGTGAGGTAACAATGGTAAAAAAGGGGACGTACGGGATATTCCAGACCGTCGAAGTGCGTCCGACAGTCAACACGGCCAGGCTTGAAGAGGTGCTGGTCCTTCTCCAGGCGAAACATGATTAGATTCGCTAAGATCGGTTTAATTGTCGTTGCCGCGTTGCTCACTCAAGTGACGCTCTTTTCCCCGTACCTGCTCGACCCTTTCCAGCCGAATCTGCTGATTATCATCGTCGTTTACCTGGGGCTCCGTTCAACCGCCCGTTTCCGAGGTGCGGCCGCTTTTTCCCTGGGGCTCCTCCAGGACTGCTTCAGCGGTCTCTACCTGGGGCTGAGCGGTTTTTCCTACCTCTTCATCTATCTCTTGATCGACAAGACCTCGGACCGTCTCTATACAGACAGCCGCTATCTGATGATCCTCGCGGTATTCCTCGCCTCCATGGTCTGCGGCCTGCTGGATCTCCTTCTGCTCCTGATCTTCTCTGCGGCAAACGGCATCTACACCACCATCCTGCCGTCGCTTCTCCCCCAGTCGCTCGTCAACGCCCTCATCGCTTCCCTGATCTTCACTTTCCCGGTTCCCGCCGCTGTGGTGGAGGACAACTAGATGAAGGACCAGCATTACATACGGGAAAACGGTGAGCCCAAAAGACGCATTTTCGGCCTTTCCATTGCGGCAACCGCCATGTTTTTCCTGCTTCTTACCAGGCTCTGGTACCTGCAGATCCTCGAATCCGAAAACCTGCTCGATCAGTCGGAGAACAACCGCCTGCGATTCGTGCCGGTTGCAGCCCCGCGGGGGGCAATCCTCGACCGCAACGGCAAGGTGATTGTGAGCAACTCCCCTTCTTTCAGCGTGGCGGTAATACCGCAGGACGTGAAGGACAAGGACGCGCTCATCGACAGACTGTCCAGATACCTAAACCTGGACCGGGCCGAGTTGCTGGATAAATGGCGGAAGGGGCGGGGGCGGGCAAAGTATTACCCCATCATCGTCGCATCGGGGATCACCCGCGATCAGCTGGAATTTCTCGAAGAGAACCGGCTGGGGCTGGCCGGAGTCGATATCGAGATGAAGCCGGTCCGGGAATACTCCAACGGCATGCTTGCGGCGCACCTGCTGGGGTATCTGGGGGAGATAAACGAGCAGGAGATGGATCTCGAGCAGTTCAGTGAATACAATGCCGGCGACTATGTGGGCAAAAGCGGCATTGAGAGAAGCTGGGAGAAGGAGCTGCACGGCGCCGACGGCGGAAGGCAGATAGAGGTGGATGCCCGGGGGAGGTTTTTAAAGACCGTCACCGAAACGAACCCGACCATCGGCAACAGCCTGGTCCTGACCATCGATTTGGATCTGCAGAAAGAGACGGAACAGGCCTTCGGTGACAAGGCGGGTGCTGCCGTGGTGATGGACGTCAACAGCGGTGAAATCCTCGCCTTTGCCAGCAACCCCGGTTTCGACCCGTCGCTCTTCTCCGGGCGGATGTCGCCGGAACAGTGGAAATCGTACCTTGAAGACAAGCGGCATCCGCTTGAGAACAAGGCGCTCAAGGGGCAGTACCCTCCCGGTTCGACCTTCAAGGTGATCACGGCCCTGGCCGGACTCGAAGAGGGGCTTATCGACGAGAACAGCACCGTCGATTGCAGCGGCTCCTACAAAGTGGGAACCAATACCTTCAAATGCTGGAACAAGAAGGGGCACGGCAGGGTAAACCTGAAAGAGGCGCTGAAAGAGTCCTGCGATGTCTATTTTTATCAGCTCGGAGAGCGTCTGGGTGTGGACAGGATAGCCGCCTACGCGAGAAAATTCGGCCTCGGGGAGCCGATGGGGATCGGGCTGGAAAATGAGAAGGGTGGGGTGATCCCCACCATCGCCTGGAAGGAAAAGAAATTCGGCAAGAAGTGGTATCGGGGTGAAACGCTCCCCGTTGCCATCGGCCAGGGCTATGTGCTGACAACTCCCGTCCAGCTTGCCTCGATGATTGCCACTGTTGCCAATGAAGGGACCATCTATCGGCCGCACCTGGTGAAACGGATAGTCGATCCCGACGGGAGGGTGATCCGGGAGTTCAAACCCCAGGTGGTCGCCACTACCGGCATCAAGCCCGCCAGCTTCAGGGCTGTGAAGGACGGCCTCTTCGCCGTTGTCAATGAATCCCACGGCACAGGGGCCATGGCGCGCCTTTACGAGGTCAAGGTCGCAGGGAAGACCGGCACGTCCCAGGTGGTCAAATTGCGCGACAACCAGGGAAATATTCCGTACCAGTTCCGGGACCATGCCCTTTTTGTCGGATTTGCCCCCTTCGACAAGCCTGAAGTGGCGGTGGCGGTAATCATAGAACATGGAGAGCACGGCGGCGGAGCTGCGGCGCCAGTGGCCGGGCGGATACTGCGGGCATATTTTGAGGAGAAGGGGATCATCAGGAAACCGGTGAAGAAAAAAGAGGCGGCGACCGACACCGCCGACAAGGTCGATGCGGCTCCTGATGCGGTCAATGAAGAGAAAAACGTGAAGAGCCCAGAGTGACTTAGAGGATCGATCCACATGTTCGACAGAAGGTTGTTTACAAATTTTGACTGGACGCTGTTGGGTTTGGTGCTCCTGATCTCCGCCATCGGCGTGGTGAACATCTACAGTGCAACTGCCTCCTACCCGGAGGCCGGCACCCCCTATTTTGTCAAGGAGATCTACTGGATAGTGACCGGCGTGCTTCTCTGCGTCGTGGCCTGCAGCCTCGACTATCACCTCCTGGAGGATATCTCCTACTGGGTCTACGGCGGGGTGGTCTTCCTGCTGGTAGTGGTCCTTCTGTTCGGGAGGACGTCCATGGGGGCCACCCGCTGGCTGCACCTGGGATTTTTCAATATCCAGCCGTCGGAGCCGATGAAGATAGTCATCATCATAACCTTTGCCAGATTTTTCAACCGCTTCCCGGTTTTCAACGGGCTTACCCTGAAGGATCTCCTGTATCCGGCGCTCATCCTCGGTGCGCCGGTGCTTCTCATCATGAAGCAGCCCGACCTGGGGACGGCCATACTGGTTTCGCTGATTGCCTGTTCCATGCTCATGTACGTGAAGGTGAGATGGACGGCGATCGTGGCCGTGATCCTCGCGGCCCTGCCGATCTTCTACGGCGGCTGGCATTACTATCTGCGCGATTACCAGAAGAACCGCATCATCAACTTTATAGACCCGGACCAGGACCCGCTCGGGAGCGGTTATCACATCATCCAGAGCAAGATAGCCGTCGGCTCCGGCGGGATCATGGGCAAAGGATTCCTGCACGGTACCCAGAGTCAGCTCCGTTTCCTTCCCGAGCAGCATACCGATTTTGCTTTTTCGGTTTTTTCAGAGGAATGGGGATTCATCGGTTGCCTGCTGATGGTGGTTCTCTATCTTTTTCTCGTGCTGTGGGGGCTGCAAATCGCCCTGAGGTGCAACGACCGTTTCGGCAGCCTTCTGGCCGTGGGGGTCACTGCCATGCTCTTCTGGCACATTGTCATCAACATGGGTATGGTGATCGGCCTCTTCCCCGTGGTAGGGGTGCCGTTGCCGTTCTTTTCATACGGCGGGACCTCCATGGTAACCTCCATGGTCGGCGTGGGGATACTCCTCAACATAAGCATGCGCCGCTTCATGTTCTGAGCAATGGTTGACGGCGCATGAAAATCACCCTGCTGGAACCCTATCTTACCGGCTCCCATGCGTCGTGGGCCAGTGAATACGCCTCGTTCAGCCGTCACCAGGTAGAGACCCTGGCCCTTCCCGGCCGACACTGGAAATGGCGAATGCATGGCGGCGCCGTGACCCTGGCGCGCAAATTCCTCGATTCCGCCTTTTGCCCAGACCTCCTCCTCGCCACCGACATGCTCGACCTGACGACGTTTCTTGCCCTGACACGCCAAAGGTCGGCGCAATGCAAAACCGCCCTCTATTTCCACGAAAACCAGCTTACCTATCCATGGTCGCCCGACGACTGCGACCGGGCGTTGAAAAGGGACGCGCACTACGCGTTCATCAACTATGTGAGCGCCCTGGCCGCCGACGCCGTGCTGTTCAACTCCGCCTATCACCTTCAATCCTTCGTCGATGAGCTCCCCCGTTTCCTTGGATCGTTTCCCGATAAAAACGAGCTCGGCAGCGTGGAAGCCATCCGGCGGAAATGCCGCGTGCTCCACCTGGGGATGGACCTGCGACGGTTCGATCCGTATCGCCCGGCGAAAAGCGACGGGGACGGCGGCAGGCCGCCCCTTGTTTTGTGGAACCACCGGTGGGAATACGACAAGGACCCGGAGGAGTTTTTTCGCGTTCTCGAACGGGCCGCTGCCGACGGGCTCGAATTTCAGGTTGCAGTCCTGGGCGAGAGTTTCTCTGCCGCACCGGCGATCTTCCGCGAGGCTAGGGACCGGCTGGGTGAGAGGGTCGTCCGGTACGGTTTCGTGAAGAGCTTTGCCGATTATGCCGCTTGGCTGTGGCAGGCCGACATCCTTCCTGTCACATCGCGGCACGATTTCTTCGGCGCCAGCGTGGTGCAGGCGATATACTGCCGTTGCCATCCGCTGCTCCCCAGGCGGCTCGCATATCCCGACCACATACCGCATGAACTCCATGCCCGATATTTTTATGAAGATTCAGCCGATCTCCAGGGGAAGCTGGAGGGATTGCTGCGCGATCGCGGCGCATCGCCACCGCCGCCGGCAGACTTTGTCGAACGGTATGACTGGCGGCAGATGGCCACCGTCTACGACGACTTCTTTGAAAGTCTGGTGTAGCATGCCGTGCAACGCCATCTGGTCAAACAGACTGGAAATGGTATAGTTGTAAATACTTAATTAGCCGGTGCGGGGCGGCTTGCTGAAGATGTTCCCGCGCTTCATTTTTCACCTGAAATTTCTGGTGTGGACGTCCCGATAATGATACGATCGTGTCCCGGTAATGTAATGGTCCGGCGCGGAACCGTTTGATCTTTTGATCTGTTTCTGTGAGGGGGTGGCTGGGGACACGCTTCGGTATTTACCCGTCATGAGGGGGAGACTATGAAAGAGGCGATGTTTTATGAAAAGGCCGGAGGGGACAAGGTCCGTTGCGGCCTTTGCCGGTTCCGTTGCCTGATTTCCGCCGGCCGGCGAGGCGTCTGCATGGTGAGGGAGAACATCGGAGGGACGCTCTATACCCTGGTGTACGGCAAGGCCATTGCGGAACATGTGGACCCCATCGAGAAGAAACCGCTTTTTCATGTCCTGCCCGGCAGCAGGTCCTATTCCATAGCCACTGTCGGCTGCAACTTCCGCTGTCTCCATTGCCAGAACTATTCCATATCCCAGCCGAGCGGCGGGGTGATGGAGATAAGGGGATTTGACCTGGCCCCGGCCGATATCGTGGCAAGGGCGCTGGCAAGCGGTTGCACGTCGATTGCCTATACCTATACGGAGCCGACGATCTTCTTCGAATACGCCTACGACACCGCCATACTCGCCAAGGCCGCAGGGCTGAAGAACATCTTCGTAACCAACGGTTACATAACGCCGGAGGCGCTCGCCCAGATCCGGCCTTATCTTGATGCGGCCAATATCGACCTCAAGGGATATTCCGACCGGTTCTATCGCGAGGTGGTCCATGCCATGCTCGACGAGGTGCTCGAATCCATTGTCGAATACAAGAGGCAGGGGATCTGGATCGAGCTGACCACCCTGGTCATCCCGAACTGGAACGATTCCGACGAGGAGCTACGCGGCATAGCCCGTTTCATTGCCGAAAAGGTCGGTGTCGAGGTGCCATGGCACGTGACCCAGTTCTACCCGACATTCAAGCTTCTGGACCAGCCGCGGACCCCTGTGGCGACCCTTCGCCGTGCCCGGCAGATCGGGCTTGACGCCGGTCTGCGCTACGTTTATGAGGGAAATGTCCCGGGCGAGGGAGGAGAAAGCACATATTGCCCGGCCTGCGGTGAACTCCTCATCCGCCGCTTCGGGTTTTCCATCGACTCGAACCTGCTTCAGGCCGGGAAATGCCCCAAGTGCGCTTTTGTCGTGGACGGCATCTGGTCGTAGGGTAGCTGCAAAATCTACAAAGCAACAAATTCAACATGGGATTGCCACCGTGGAAAACGTCCCCCAAAACCCTAAAAAACACCCTGAACGCATAATCCTGGTTGCAGCCACCCTGCTGGCGAGCTTCTGGGTGATCGATGCGCTGATGGACTCTCTCATTTACGGTGAGGGGACCGTGTACACGCAGCTCTTCTCCCCCGACCCGCGCGAAGTCGAATTCCGATGGCTCACGGCCATGGTGTTTATCGCATTTGCGTTATATACCAGGAACATCGTAAACAAGCGAAAAGAGCTGGAAAAGGAGCTGGAGGCGGCGATTCAGAGGGCCGAGAACGAGACCGAGCGGACCATCGCGATTGTTTCGGCAATGGGTGACGGGATCAGCATCCAGGATACGGACATGAAGATCCTCTACCAGAACGACGCGCACAAGAAACTGGTCGGCGATCACGTCGGTGAGTTCTGCTATTCCGCCTACAACAGGAAGGAACAGCCTTGCGAAGGGTGCCACCTGATTCAGTCGTTCCAGGACGGCATGATCCATCGGGTCGAGACCAGCGGGGCAAACCTGCGGGGGGCCACGCACGTGGAGATCATCTCGTCCCCCCTGCGCGACAAGACGGGGAAGATCGTCGCCGGGATCGAGGTTGTGCGCGACATCTCGCAGCGCAAACAGGCGCAAGCCGCCTTAGAGCGGCAGGCGAACCTTTTGCAGCGGCTCATCGACACCATACCGAGCCCCATATTCTACAAGGACATGCAGGGCGTTTTTCTCGGCTGCAATGCGGCATTCGAGCATTGCAGCGGCATGGCCAGGGACAAGGTCATCGGCAAGACGGTGTTCGAGCTCTTCCCGGAAGATATCGCCGTCATGTACGACAAGATGGACCGGGAGCTGCTCGACAATCCCGGCGTCCAGATATACGAATCTCTTGTTCCCTGCGTCGAAAGCTGCGCGCGGGAAGTGATTTTCAACAAGGCCACGTATACCGACAGCGACGGTACATTGGCCGGACTCGTGGGGATAGTCATCGACATTTCCGAGCATAAGCGGACGGAAAACGAGATCAGGAAGCTCAATGAGGAACTGTCGGCGCATGCGGCCGAGCTCGATGCTGCAAACAAGGAGCTGGAGGCCTTCAGCTATTCGGCTTCCCATGACCTGCGCACGCCGTTGACGCGCATATACAGCGCCAGCCAGGCGCTCCTTGAGGGGTATTCGCACGTTCTGGACGAGAACGGCAGGTTCTTTGCCAGGACCATTTATGAGGCGTGCGAACAGATGGAAGAGCTGGTCGAAGCCCTGCTGGCTTTGTCCCGGGTGAC
>DAIEGL010000071.1 GCA_027356255.1 Geobacter sp.
AAATTAATACATTATCAGCTGCGGCACAGTCGCTGCAATGCCATTTGTAAAAGCTGCAAACCAAGATATGCCCCAAAAAGGAGGATGCCATGAAATGCACGGTCAAAAACGCGTTACTTGTATTTATCGGCAGCGTTTCCACAGCCTTTGCTGCCACCGGAGCCGACAAAGGGGAGAACAGTTTGCTGATATTTCTCTTCCTCGGTTTTGGCGCCCTGATCATCGTCTTCCAGACAATCCCCGGCCTCCTGCTGTTCTTTTCCATGCTGAAGGGGCTGTTCATGTCGGCGCCAAAGGAAACCGCTCTTGCAGCTGAAAAATCCGACAAGAGGCCGTAACTCAGCATTAAGCAAGGCACTATCTGCGAAATCTACAAAAAGAGAGGCTGACGATAATGCAAGGACTTCTCATAGCAGATGAGGACCTGGATAGCCGGAAGTTTATGGCCGACCTCTTTATCGAAGCTGGATACAACGTCATGGTAACAAACTCGGCGGCCAATGTGCTGTACGGCATTCTGAAAAAAACGGCCCAGGTGGTGCTGCTCAGCAGCGAATTTGACGAATTGACGGCCACAGACCTGATCCCCCTGTTGAAGAAATGCAACCGGAAACTGACCATCATCCTGGTTTCCAACGAAATATCCCTGCCGCTCATCCGCAAGTTGCGCAAGGAGGGGATTTTTTACCACGCCTTGAAACCCGTGAAACCGGAAGACCGGGAAGAGATCAGGCAAGCCGTGAAATGCGCTTTCGAAACCATGCGGGGCAATTGAACCTTAACCATCAAAGGAACGGATATAAATCATTAAAAAAGGAGAAGGCCATGAAAACACTAACCAATTTGCTCATCACGATCACCCTCTCACTGGTCGCAATTCCCCAGGCATTTGCAGCATCGACGACGCGGGTTTACAGCAGCGGCATCCTGGTACTCGCGTTCCTCGGCTTCTGCGCCCTCATCGTTGTCGTCCAGCTGATCCCGGCCATCATCACGCTCTGGGGGATCGTCAAGGAACTCGTGACCGGGAAGGGGAAGGAAAAAGAGGCAAAAGCAGAGATATCCAATTGAAGGGGCTTGTATCCAAATATATCAGGAGGAGGATAACCACATGTTCGAGCAACTATTCTCATCGGTCGGGGAAATCAAGGAAGTCTTCACACTCGTTGATTATTACCAGTACATAAAAGGGGTTGAATATCTCATCTGCGTGGCATTCTTCGTCGGCTTCCCCATTTTCTACCGCTACATCCACAAACGTGAAAAAGCAGACGATTAACGCGCATGTGTAGCTAAAACGATGAATGCATCGGCAGTACAGCTGGGAATTAATTGTTGCGATCAATCTACAAAAAGGAGAACGCCATTATGCACGCTATGAGGAACTGGCTTATCGGGGGAATTTTAATGCTAGCGCTGTCCGCGGTCCCTCCCGTATGCCAGGGGATGAACATGCCGGATTCCATCACGCTCGATTCCCTGGTTCAGCTCTACGACAAGGTGAAATTCGATCATGCAAAGCATATCAACCTGATAAAGGACTGCGCTGTGTGCCACCACCACACCACCGGCACGCTGGTAGAAGACCCGAATTGCGTCAGATGCCACAAAAACAGCAGTGAAACCAAGGTGGTTGCCTGCAAGGGATGCCACTCCTCCCAGCCCTTCTCGGCGGAAACCCTGAAAGAAAAACAGCAGGGGACCAAACTCTACCACCAGGACAAGCCGGGGCTGAAAGGGGCCTACCACCAGAACTGCATGGGATGCCATACCAAGATGGGGGGACCAACGGGCTGCCTGGATTGCCACAAGCGGACCAAGGCGGGAGACGCTCTCTACAACTCCGGGACGTATGCGCCCCAAAAGACACAGGGAAATGCAGCGGGGCACGGTCACTAACCAATAAAGCCGGTGGAAGATTATGCCAGGCGATAAAATTTGAACCAAGGAGACACGAACATGAAGCGGAGAGATTTCCTGAAAGGTTGCATGATATGTGGGGCGGCATCCTCCCTTGGCATATCAAAAAAAGCCTGGGGGAGCGGTTCCTTTGAGGGATATCCCGAAGGGATGGGGGTCCTGGTAGATCTGACTCGCTGCATCGGCTGTCGTAGCTGCGAGGCTGCCTGCAACAAGGAACAGCAACTGCCCGAACCGAAGGTGCCTTTCGATGACCAATCGGTATTTGAGGAGAAAAGACGACCGACCGAAGCGGCGTACACGGTCGTAAATCGTTACGAGCAGAGCGGCGGACCGGTGTACCGCAAGGTCCAGTGCAATCACTGCAACGAACCGGCCTGCCTCACATCGTGCTTCGTGAATGCCTACACCAAGACCAAAGAAGGCGCGGTCGTCTACAATTCAAAGGTGTGCGTGGGATGCCGTAACTGCATGATCGCCTGCCCTTTCAACGTTCCAGGCTACAGCTATTCGAGCGCAACCAACCCTGTAATAAAAAAATGCATCTTCTGCTACGACACCCGCCTGAAATACGGGAAACCGCCGGCCTGCGTCGAGATCTGCCCTCAAGAGGTGCTCACGTTCGGTCACCGGAATGACCTGATCAAGATCGGCCATGAACGGATCAGGGAAACACCGGACAAATACGTGGACCACATTTACGGTGAAAAAGAAGTGGGGGGAACCGGGTGGCTCTACCTCTCAAGCGTCCCATTCGACAAGGTCGGCTTTGACAATACCTTGGGAAATGAACCGATCATCTCCAACGTCAAGGAGTTCCTCGGCACGGTACCCATGGTGCTCTCCATCTGGCCTGCCCTCTTTACCGGGTTCCATCTGCTGTCTACCCGTCAAAAGGGCCATGGAGACGACCATGGGCATGACGCGCATTCAAAATCAGAGCAGGAGGGCGCAAAAAAATGAAAACGTTCAAGGCAAAGGGAGTGGAAATAGTCGATTCCCTCTACAAGGACAACGGCAAGAAAAAATGGAACCTGATGGAGAAACTGCTCTTGGGACTCACCCCCCAGCAGTATATCGCCCAAGCCCTGCGCAACCCTTTCAACTGGTTACTGGCAGTCATCTTTGCCATCGGCATACCAATAATTCTCGGACGCTTCATCTTCGGATTAGGATGGGTAACCCACAGTTCCTGCGACTATCCATGGGGGATGTTTCTCGGCTTCGGGCTCTTCGCCATGGTTCCCCTTTCCTCTTCCGGATTCCAGCTCGGAACCACGTGTGAAGTCTTCGGCCGCCACGACTTTGAGCCCATTGAGCGGCTGGGGCTCTTGAACGGCCTCTTGGGCTACCTGTTCGCCGTCATTTATCTATTGGTTGACCTGGGCCAGCCCTGGCGGCTCCCCTACCCCATGGTGGTATCCTTCGGGCCGGCAGCGGTTCTCTTCCTGGTGGCCTGGCATGTGGCCACTTACCTGTCAGTCCAGGTAGCAGAGGTTTCGGTAGCGTTCTTCGAATGGATAGGTTTCCCAATGGGCAAACGGGGGGTAAGAAAGATCACGCTCGGCCTGACCGTGGCGGGGATCATCCTTTCTACCCTCCACCAGGGCGCCTTGGGAGCTCTCTTCACCTATGCCCCCGGCAAGGTGCACCCGCTCTGGTACTCCGCCTCGTTCCAGTGGCTCCACTTCTTCGTTTCCTCACTGCCTGGAGGACTCTGCATGGTCATCGCGGTGAGCACCATTGCCAGAAAGACGATGGCCTGGCGCTGCGGCGAGGAGTTCAAGGACAATCTGGACAAACTCACCATCGCCCTGGCCAAGGGTGCCAGCATGGGTCTTGCCACGTATCTTACGATCAAGCTGATCGCCATGGCCCACGACAACAAATGGGAATACCTCGCCACAGGGTGGGGGCAATGGTACATGTTCGAAATATTCTTCGGAGTCATACTCCCCTTGGGGCTCTTCGCCTACGCCATCAGAAACGAAAAGGTCGGGATCATCCGCTTCAGCGCATTTCTTACCGTATTCGGCGTGGTGCTCAACAGGGTGAATACCGCCATGATAACATTTAACTGGAAACTGGCGGAACGAGAAATCCCCCACTGGCGCGAGGCCGTCATCTCCGTCACCATCTTCGCGATCTACATCGTGGTTTACCGCTTTATCCTCTACCGCCTGCCGATCCTCTATTTGTGGAAAACGGCGGATGAGACGGTAGAAGCGACAGAAGGTGCAAGAGTTCCGAAAAAAGCCATTCTCGAAGAAGAGCCGGTGCCTGTTGGAACTTACAGGACGAGGGAAGAGCGCATCATTCCTGCAGCCAGCTTCTCAAGCCTGGAAAAAAACTGAGCGCACTAGCCCGGCTGACTGGCAAAAATAGATTAATAACAGGAGACAATCATGAGATTCCGTTGGACTGCATATATTCTGGCTGCGCTCTTGGGAAGCGCGTCCCTGACGTCCGCCCTGGAACTCAAGGACAAGACCTTCAACACGGAAAACGCGGGCAAGGTTGTTTTCAGCCACACGTTGCACCTGAAGAAGAAAAACGCCAAGAGCGCCAATGTGGGGTGCAAAGCCTGCCATAACGGCAATATGCGGGATAACGTCCGCTACACCATGGCGGACATGGACAAGGGAAAATCCTGCGGCATTTGCCATAACGGCAAAAAAGCCTTTGCACTGGCAAAGTGTACGGCCTGCCACAAGGTGCGGGAGGTCACGTTCAAGGTGAAGGAAACCGGGCCGGTCCTCTTCAGTCACACCAGGCACCTGAAAACCATGCAATGCGGCGCCTGCCACAGCAAGCTTTTCAAGACCGGCCCAAACAAGCGGGTCGATATGGCACAGATGGAGCGGGGAAAATCGTGCGGCGCCTGCCATAACGGCAAGAAGGCCTTTGCCCTGGGTGCATGCACAAAATGCCACCCGGTGAAGGAGAAGAACTACAAAGTCGCCGACGCCGGTAACGTCACCTTCAGCCATAAGATTCATATCGACATGTACAGGTGCCAGGAATGCCACAATAAGCTATACATCCCCGGTTCCGGCAACAGGACCGTTTCCATGGCCGAGATGGAGGCCGGCAAATCCTGCGGCGCCTGTCATGACAGCAAAACGGCTTTTACGGTAAAGGAAAACTGCGACAAGTGTCACAGGACGTGACGAATTGCTGAAAAACGAAGGGTAAGAGCGGCACGTTGCGAAAGGGCGATAAACCTGCAAAAAGATTTTGACCCCTTGAGCAACGAACCGTGCCGAGCATGCCGGATTTTCAGCGACCCGAAGGGAGGAGGTAACCCGCCATGTTAAGAAGCCTGACAGCTAGGGCCATAGTGCCGGTCGCAGTGGCGGTGACCGGATTCGTCATCGTCTGCTGCATCCTCCTCTATTCGGTCATGAAATCAGACATGATCAACGACGCGGTCAGCTATGAGGTAAACCTGGCCGACACCATCATAAAATCGACCCGTTACGCCATGCTCAAATCAGACCGGGAAACGGTGAGCAACATCATCGACAACATCGGCAGCCAGGATGGCATCGAACATGTGCGCATCTTCAACAAAAAAGGGCTCATCATGTTCTCGCAGCAGCACGACGAGATCAACCGCTATGTGGACAAAAAAACAGCCGGGTGCATCGGCTGCCACGCCGGGACGGTCCCAAACGCCACCATCAGGGACATGGAACGGGCACGCCGTTTCGTGAACAAGCGGGGGACGGAAGTGATCGCAATCACCGCCCCCATCTACAACGAGCCCGCCTGCTACACCGCCTCCTGTCACTTCCACAATTCCGGCCAGAAAATCCTCGGAACCCTCGATATCGGCCTGTCTGCGGCGCCGCTTTTGAAAACGCTCTCCGTCATGCGAGGCAGGATGATGGTGTTCAGCATCATGGTGCTGATCCTCTCGGTGGGAGGGGTCGCAGCGCTTCTGAGACGGCATGTCTTCGTGCCGCTCCGGGAAATTAAGGCATTTACAGCAAAAGTGAACCGTGGTAATCTTTCTCCCGAACTTTCAGGAATTTCCGGCGAACTGACCGATCTTGCCGGCGACGTCCGGGCAATGGCATCCAGGCTCAGAAACGCCGTCGAAGAGCTCGAAAAGCTGAGAGGGTGCCGGGAAGAAGCAAAAGAAAAGGCAGGCGTGAACGCGAACAGCGTATAGAGGGAGCTGTTGTGGCCGTCCCGCCCCCCGGCCGCACGGAGATAACGCTCGCCATGAAGAATCAAGCCACCCACTCCCCCCAGCCCGAAGATGCGGAAAGGCCGCCGGCACAAAAGGGGGCGCAGGAGAGCATGGAGAAAATCCGGCGGTTGAAGGCAAAGGCGAGCCGCGGGCTTTTTGCACTGGCCCTCTTCATTGCCGTCAGCATCGGCGCAGTACAGAACTTCGAATTCCTCCCCACCTTTTCCCCCCATATCCGGGCCGTCCTAGGCACCCCTCCATCGGCGAACATGATAAGCGCCGCACTCATGCTTTACAGTTTCTCCGCCATCATCCTCATCCTTTCCAGGATGATGAGCGGCTCCGGCAGCTACAGCGGATTTTCCCATGTGGGATATCTCACGGCGTTCTTCGCCTTTTACCATTTCAGCGGCGCACTGGATGAAAACTTCTGGGCGGTCTTCGCCGCCGGGATCACTGTTCTCGGCCTGGAAAGCTACCATATCTGGACATTCTGTACGGAAGAGATCAAAAAGGAGCAGGAAAACCTGGCTGCGCCCGCAAGGAACAGGGGGAGCGGCGAGGGCGCAGGAGAGTGACTCAGTGCGCCAAACCCTTGATAAAACGACGAGAAAAGAGTTGACAGAAGACGGTCAATATTGCTAGTTTACCCGATATTCAGAAGTGCATGGCAATTCGCATCCGCATACTGAACAGACAACCGCATACATCGCTGGGGGAGTTCGCAAGAACTGAGATCCGTCTTAACCGGAAACCCTTTGAACCTGATCCGGTTAATCCCGGCGGAGGGAAGCGCACTATCCAGGTCCACCAGACCATGAGCCGCTTCAGCGGCTTTTTTTGTTTTTCAAAACCTAACGTCTATGGAGCGGCAATGGAAATAACAGTAAACGGCGACAAGACAACCATAGAGGAAATGTCCGTCCTTTCCTATCTGGAGACGCTGGACATCGATCCCAGGCGGGTCGCAGTGGAACTAAACCTGGACATCCTGCCGAAAGCCGAGTACGA
>DAIEGL010000081.1 GCA_027356255.1 Geobacter sp.
CACCACCTTCATCCCGGCACTCGCCCAGACCTTTTCCGCGACCCCGACCGAAATAGAAGTGGCCCATGCGGAACGGGCCGAGGGGGAGAGCAAGTACTCCCTCTACAAGCTGATCCGCCTCAACTTCGACCTGATGACCGGCTTTTCCGTGGTGCCACTGCAACTCTTCGCCCTGATGGGGATACTGACCGCCCTCTTCTCCGTGGCGTTCGCCGTCTTCCTCCTGGTGAGACGCTTCATCATCGGTGCAGAGGTAGAAGGGGTTTTCACCCTCTTCGCCATCCTCTTCTTCCTCGTCGGCATCATCATCTTCGGCATCGGGCTCGTGGGAGAATACGTTGGGAGGATCTATCAGGAGGTGCGCAAGCGCCCCAGGTACGTGGTCCGCCGGATTCACGGCGGTAAGGAATAAATAATTCTTTGCCACAGAGGTACAGAGACTCAGAGAAGACCTGAAATCTCTGTGGCAGAATTGAAAGAACTTATGAACAAGATCATCATCTGTGCCTATCACAACGTCGGCTATCGCTGCCTGGAGGAGCTCCTCCGCCAGGGAGCGGAGGTGGCCATGCTCTTCACCCACGAGGATTCACCCACCGAGGAGATCTGGTTCCGGTCGGTGCGGGAGCTGGCGGAGAGGCACGGCATCCCGGTCCGGACCACGGACATCAACGCGCCCGAGAATGTCGCCCTGCTCTGGGAGATCCGGCCCGCCTTCATCCTCTCATTCTACTACCGGAACATGATCGGGCAGGAGGTGCTCGACATCCCGTCACGCGGCGCCCTCAACCTGCACGGCTCCTACCTCCCCAGGTATCGCGGCCGGGTACCGGTCAACTGGGCCGTCATCAACGGCGAGACTGAAACCGGCGCCACCATGCATTACATGGTGGCGAAGCCGGACGCCGGCGATATCGTCGATCGGGAGAAGGTCCTCATCGCCTTCACCGACACCGCCTTCGACGTGTTCAACAAGGTGACCGACGCGGCGGCAACCGTCATCCGCCGTGCCTGGCCCATGCTTCTGGCCGGTACTGCGGAACATATCCCCATGGACCTTGCTGCCGGAAGCTACTTCGGCGGCAGGAAACCGGCCGACGGGCTCATCGACTGGAACAAGAGCGCGGTACAGATCTACAACCTGATCCGCGGTGTGACCCACCCCTACCCCGGCGCATTCACTTGGCTTGACGGAAAGAAGGTGATCGTCTGGCAGGCGTGGCCGGTGGAAGGGAGAAGCGAACCGGGGCGGATCGTCGCGACGGAACCGCTCCTTGTCGGTACGGGTGCGGGTCTTTTGGAAGTCCGCTCCCTGCAGATAGAGGGGGAAGACGAAATCTCGGCCCGCCGGTTCGCAGAGAGCTTCAGCCTGGACGACAAGTCCTTCACGAATCCGTAAAAAACGCGCCACGGCACGATTTTAGGCTTAAATAAAGCAAAGATTGGAGAAACAATGAAAGTTCTTATTCTCGGCGTCAACGGCTTCATCGGCAACGCCCTCACCCGTCGCATCCTGGAAACCACCGACTGGGAGGTGTACGGCCTCGACATGAGCGACAACAAGCTCGAACACTCCATCGGCCACCCCCGGTTCCACTTCCTGGAAGGGGACATCACCATCAACAAGGAGTGGATCGAGTAC
>DAIEGL010000096.1 GCA_027356255.1 Geobacter sp.
CCTGCGGAGGCATTGCCGATATGGGACTTGTGTGCGCCGGAGAGCATGTTGGGTGTGGTGGCGGGATTGGTCCCGGCGATGGTCGTTGTGGCGTTGCCGTGGCAGGTTGCGCAGCCTGCATCCCTGGCCGTTACGCCCCAGTTGACGGTCGTGCTTATGCCGTTACTGCCGCGGCCGTTGCTGTGGCAGTAGGTTGCCGTACAGTTGGTGTTGCCGCCGGTGGTCCATTTGAACCCCTTGGCGTCGGTGGAACCGGTTGCCTGCCGGACGTAGGCGGTGTTGGCGGCAGCGCCGCGACCGGCGGAACTGAAGCCGAAGAAGATGGTCGCATCGGATGCGGCCGCTCTGGGGTAGTCCGCATGGGCATTGGTGTCCGTGCCGTGGCAGGCGGAGCAGGCAAACTGGTATGCGGCAGCGCTCTGGCTGGAGCTCCCCGGAACCGCGCCGTAAAGGCCGGTGGCTACGGTTGCGGTGTTGTAGTGAATGACGTGGGCGCCGGGCAGGGCGTTGCTGGCGTCATGGCACTTGTTGCAGGCCAGGGGACCGGCGGTGCCCCAGGCATCGGAAGCTGCGGTGCCGTGGCAGTAAGTGGCGGAACAGGTCCTGGCACCGGCGTTGAAGGCGCCGGAGTTGTTGGTGAAGGTGCTAGGCTTGCTGAAGCGGACGTCGCGTTTTGCATTGAGATGGTCGCTGGCGACGATGATGGCGTTGGTGTTGTTGACCGTGGTCTTGTGGCAGAAGACGCACTTGGCGGTATCCTGGGTCGGGAGGTGCTTGGTGTGGCTGTTGACGCCGACCGCATCGGGAGAAGGCATGCCGCTGGTGTTGCCGGTGGTGCCGTGGCAGCCGTTGCAGCCGAGCGTTGTGCCGCTGGCCCAGGTCGGCGGATTGACTGCTGTGCCCTTGCCGTTGCTGTGGCAGTAGAAGTTGGCGCAGCTCTTGTTCTTGCCGGCCATGGCGCCCGAGTAGTTGACCATGCCGTTCGCATGGAGGGTTTTATTGGCGATGGTCCGGTTGTCGGCGTTGGTGATCGTGGGGGCGTGGCAGGTGCTGCATCTGAAACTGCCGCCGGTGCCGATGAAGGCCACATGTGAATTGTGGGCGCCGGACAGCTTCGTCGAGGCGTTGGCTTCGTTGCCGTGGCAGCCGGTACAGTCTGTCGGCATCGGTGAGCCGCCCCATGTGGGGGCCGTGGCCGCTCCGGCATGGCAGGCGGTGTTCGAACAGGTGCTGAAGCCGTTGCCAGGTGCACCGGTCTGGCCGTAAGTCCCGCCGCCGGCGAAGACGACGTCTATGCTGCCGTCCGCGTGCTTGGCGGTGTTGTCTCCGGCTCCGTTATGGCAGTCGTTGCACACGTAGCTGTAGGCGACGATGTGCTTCCGGTGGGAGCCCGTACTCATGATCTTGAACGGGGCCTTGTCCCCCCAGTGGCAGGAATCGCAGGCAACCGAGGAGCCGACCCCCCATGTAGGCTGCGCATAGGTGGGGGTGCCGGTGCCGAGCGGTCCCTGCACGTTGCTGTGGCAATAGAGGTTGGTACACTGCCCAAAGCCGGCGCTGGGTGCGAGCTTGCCCGTGTTGCCGGTGACGGTGTAACTACCGGTCGGTGTTTTGTATTGCCCCCCCACGGTGGTGAGGTCCCATTTTACGGTGCCTTTGACGTGGGTGTTGTCGGTGTGAGCGCCATGGCACTTGTCGCAGGTCATAGCGAGGTTTGTGCCGCTGTTACTTGCATGAACCGTATGGCTCCCGGTGGTGGGGGGCGAAGCGGCTGTCATGCCGTGGCAGGTGCTGGTACAGGTGGCCTGGTTGGTGCCGACCCAGGACGGGACGTTTGCCGTGCCGCCGGTCAGGGTCGAACCGTGGCAGTAAACGGAGCAGGTGGCGGTGTTGGCCACCTTGTTTATCGTGGTGCCGTGCTGCGCGGTTGTATACCATTGATACCCGTTCGTCAGGGTCGCATTACCGGTGAAGGTGCCGGTGGAAACGGGTACGGTGCCGCTGAAGGCGGGATAGTTGGTGTTGTTCACGGCAAAACCCATCTCGATCTTGCTGTTCCCCATCGGATTTATCGTATAGCCGCCGTGACAGGTTTCGCATTTCATGTTGAAGGTGAGCGTGTTGGTGTGGACCACGTGGGCCCCCTTCTGTCCGCTGTAGGTGATGGCGCCGGTGGCCGGTGTCGCGAGACCGCCGGCACCGACGACCGTGCTGTCGGGCGGGTAACCGTGGCAGTTGCCGCAGGAGGAGGCAAATGCCATATTGTGCGGATGGCAGGTCACGCAGTCGGTGTTGTTGGCGTTTTTGTGGTTGAGATCGGTCTGTCCGGCAGTGTTGTATCTGTGAACGGTTGTCTGGGTATGGCAGACCTCGCAGATCCTCTTCGAGGTGGCATGCCCGCCGGCATCATTGCCGAAGCCGGTCGTATTGTTGAAGACGACCGGCTTGGGAGCCGTGGTGCTTATGCCGATAAAGGTCGGGATCGACTGGGTCACCCTCTTGATGTTCTGGGTCGTACGGTTATGGCAGGTCGCACAGGTGAACTGCCCGTACTTCCCTCCGCTGACACCCCAGCCGCCGTTCCCGGACCAATACTTGGTGCCGAGGTTGGCGCTGTTGTGCTGCAAGGTGTCCCCGGACGCGCCCCATGCGCCGGCAGCCAGTGCCGGCACAAGCAGCGACATTGCCAAGGTCCACCTCAGCCATCTTTTTGCAATTCTAAACTTTTCACCAGGTCTTTCTTTCATGCGGCCTCCCCTTTTACAATTTAATCCGGTTTTGAAGCTAAATAGCTGTTTATTTTTTAATGAAAGGTTAAATCGCTGCACTGTCCGGCGACGAATGGGCCGCAGGTGGTTTGAAAGCGGGAACAGGGGTAAACAGAGCTTTTGTGGGAAAGATGATTAGCAGATAATGTGCCAACTGTAATTAATTAGAAGGTTAACATCCGTCCCGTATATCTGCGTTGCAGGCAAGACGGTTATAGACACGCTTCCCTCCCGCTTTTACAATACTATTACATTGGAAAGGCCGCTTTTCTGCTATGGTTCAGGGGCGTTCAACGTATATGGCAACCCGCCGCCGGAGGATGGAAATTATGTTCAAGTCCTTGAAAATAGGGAAGTATGAGGTGAAATACCCGCTGATCCAGGGTGGTATGGGGGTGCGCATCTCCGCCGGCTCTCTGGCCGGGCATGTGGCAAGGTGCGGCGGGGTCGGTCTGGTGGCTGCTCCCGGCATTGCCCTGAACAGCGAGTTTTACGACGGTACCAATTACGTGCAGGCTGATTCGGCGGCTTTCAAGGCGGAGCTGCAGAAGGCCTACGAGATTGCCCCTGACGGCGTCATCGGAGTCAACGTGATGGTTGCCCTTTCCGACTTCGAACTCCTGGTGGCGGCCGCCATCGAGGGGGGGGCTAAGGTGATTGTCTGCGGCGCCGGGCTTCCCATGACTTTGCCTGGACTGACGGCCCATGCTCCCGATGTGGCGCTGGTCCCCATCGTTTCTTCGGTGCGGGCCGCCCAGCTGATCGCCAAGAAGTGGGAGAAGGGATACAACCGGCTCCCCGATGCGGTGGTGGTGGAGGACCCGGATACTGCCGGCGGGCATCTGGGCGAAAAAATGGAAAACATCGGCACCGGCGATTACGACCAGTATGCCACGGTGCGCGGGGTGAAGGAATTCTTTCGGGCAGAGTACGGGATCGACATGCCAGTGATCGCCGCCGGCGGCATCTGGGACCGGGCCGACCTGCTCCATGCCCTGGCAGAGGGGGCTGACGGTGTCCAGATGGCGAGCCGCTTCGTCCCGACCGTTGAGTGCGATGCGGACGATGCCTTCAAGCAGGCCTACCTGAGGTGCAGGAAAGAGGACATCGGGCTCATCATGAGTCCGGCCGGTCTGCCGGGGCGGGCCATTCTCACCAACCAGGATGATATTGCCCTTTACGACCAGATGCGCGGTTCCGTCTGCACTACCGGCTGTCTGAAGAAGTGCTCCTACAAGGAGAGCGGCGAGCGGTTCTGCATCGTCAAGGCCCTCGACCGGGCACAACGGGGTGACGTGGAGACCGGCCTGATCTTCTGCGGCACCAACGCCTGGAAGGCCGACCGGATCGGCACCGTGCAGGAGATCTTCGACGAACTGTTCGCCGGGGCCGAGGCCGAGACTGAGGCGGAAGAGGCGGCTTAAGGCAGAAGAGGTGATTTTTTGAACAACGGCCCGCCGGGATTTCCCGGCGGGCCGTTGTTCGTTCGTGAGCTTTTTCTCCTTGACCGGGAGCGGATAAGGTGTTAAATCAAGAAAAGTTGATATATTCTATTTGTTCTTGTTGATATAAATATGCTCGATACCCTCAAAGCCCTGGCCGATCCCTGTCGCCTCCGTCTGGTTGCTGTGCTACTTGCCGGTGAGTTCACTGTGCAGGAGCTGACCCTCATCCTCGGCATGGGGCAGTCGCGCATTTCCCGGCACCTGCGGATACTCACCGAAGCCGGGGTCCTGACCGTCAAGCGCCAGGGGACCTGGAGCTATTACCGGGTTGGGGGTGAAGATCCGTTTTTTGCCGCCATCCGTTCCGCTGTGGAGCAGGAGCTGATCCGGCTGCCGGAGCGGCCAAAAGACCTTGCCGCCGTCGCTGCCGTGCTGGACGAGCGCCGGCGCCGCAGCCAGGAGTTTTTCGACCGGCATGCCCGCCAGTGGGACGACCTGGCCCGGACCCTGCTGCCGGTCCCAGATTACCTGGAGCGGCTCCTTTCACTGGTGCCGGAGAAGGGGGCCGTGGTGGAAATCGGCCTCGGAACCGGCGGGCTCCTTCCCGCCCTGGCGGCCAAAGCTGCCAAGGTGATTGGGGTTGATCACTCCCCCGCCATGCTGGAGGAGGCGCGTCGCCGTCTCGCCTTGGCAGGGCTGGCAGGAATCGACCTGCGCCTCGGGGAGATGACCCACTTGCCACTGCCGGACAATGGTGCGGACTGCGCCGTCTTGAACATGGTGCTCCACCATGCCGCAGATCCGGCCGCCGTACTCCGGGAGATACGGCGGGTACTTGTTCCGGGAGGGGTGCTGGTGCTGGCCGATCTGGCCCGCCATGAGCGGGAATGGGTCAGGGATCGGCTGGCTGACCAGTGGCTCGGGTTTTCTGTAGACGAGCTCACCGCCTGGCTCGCAGCGGCCGGTTTTGCCGAGGTCTGCTGCGAAAGGCTGGAGGGGGGCGACGGCCAGGAGGCGGTGCTGGTGGTAAGGGCAGCCGCGTAACAGGCCGTTAAATAGGGATTTCCCGACGAGTCATATCATCGCCAAAAAAGGAGAGAAAAACATGTCCGAAGAGTTCAAAGTAGCAGACCTCTCCCTCGCCGAATGGGGGAGGAAGGAGATCAGGATTGCCGAGACCGAGATGCCGGGACTCATGGCCATCCGTGAGGAGTTTGCCGCATCGCAGCCGCTCAAGGGGGCCCGCATCACCGGTTCGCTCCACATGACCATCCAGACCGCGGTTCTCATCGAGACCCTCAAGGCCCTGGGGGCCGAGGTGCGTTGGGCGTCGTGCAACATCTTCTCAACCCAGGACCACGCCGCCGCTGCCATTGCTGCCGGGGGGACGGCGGTCTTCGCCGTCAAGGGGGAGTCGCTGGCGGATTACTGGGACTACACCCACCGGATTTTTGAGTGGCCCGACGGCGGTTATTCCAACATGATCCTGGACGACGGCGGGGATGCGACGCTTCTCCTCCACCTGGGGACCAGGGCGGAGAAGGACGCCAAGGTGCTGGAGAAACCGGGCTCAGAGGAGGAGACGATCCTCTTCGCCGCCATCAAAAAGAAGCTGGTCGTTGATCCCAGCTGGTACTCAACCAGGATCGAGCAGATCAAGGGGGTGACCGAGGAGACCACCACCGGCGTGCATAGGCTCTACCAGATGCATGAGCGGGGGGAGCTCCGCTTTCCGGCCATCAACGTCAACGACTCTGTGACCAAGTCCAAGTTCGACAACCTTTATGGCTGCCGCGAATCGCTGGTGGACGGCATCAAGCGGGCCACGGACGTGATGGTGGCGGGGAAGATCGCCGTCGTCTGCGGCTACGGCGACGTGGGAAAAGGAAGCGCCCAGGCGCTGAGGGCACTTTCCGCCCAGGTCTGGGTGACGGAGGTCGATCCGATCTGCGCCCTCCAGGCGGCCATGGAGGGGTACCGGGTGGTGACCATGGAGTACGCCGCGGACAAGGCTGACATCTTCGTCACCTGCACCGGCAACTACCACATCATCACCCACGACCACATGGCAGCGATGAAGGACCAGGCCATCGTCTGCAACATCGGCCATTTCGACAACGAGATCGACGTAGCCTCCATCGAGAAGTACCGGTGGGAGGAGATCAAGCCCCAGGTGGACCACGTGATCTTCCCGGACGGCAAGAGGCTCATCCTCCTGGCCAAGGGACGGCTGGTCAACCTGGGTTGCGCCACAGGCCACCCATCCTACGTCATGTCCTCCTCATTCGCCAACCAGACCATCGCCCAGATCGAGATCTTCTGCAATCCGGGGAGGTACCCGGTGGGGGTCTACACCCTCCCCAAACACCTGGACGAAAAGGTGGCGAGATTGCAGCTGAAGAAGCTCAACGTGCAGCTGACCACCCTGACCAGGGAGCAGGCGGACTACATCGGAGTTCCGGTGGATGGGCCGTACAAGACGGAGCATTATCGGTACTGAAAAAGCACCGGATCTGCTATGGACTTTTTCAGCTGAAAAAAGTATAGTCTCAATCATAAGAAAGCCGCCGGATTTTCCGGCGGCTTTCGCATGTCAATTTGAGGAGTACGGTATGAAGATTTTAGCAACGGCCCTTCTGTTCATGACCATCGCGGCGGGTAGCGCATCGGCCATGCCCAAGGATGGGTGCGGCGGAGAGTGCGCCAAGTGCCACGCGTTGTCGGTGAAAGAGGCAAATGAGCTCGTGAAAGGGTTGGGAGGAAAGGTGACCCTGGTGAAATCACCCGCCATGCGGGGGGTGTGGGAGATTGACCTGGAGAAGGAGGGGAAAAAGGCGGTCGCCTATCTGGATTACGGCAAAAAGTACCTGATCCCCGGCCCGATTTTCAACCTGGCGACGAGAAAACCGATCGCTGCAAGCGAGCAGCAGCGCGCGCCGGTGAAAAAGGTGAAACCTTCCTCCATACCGCTTGGCAATTCGATCATCATGGGAAATCCCAAGGGTAAGAAGAGGCTCTTCGTTTTCACCGACCCCGATTGCCCGTTCTGCGCCAGGCTGCACGGGGAGCTGAAAAAGGTGGTGGCGACGGACCCGGATCTGGTTGTGTACGTGAAGCTGTTCCCGCTGAAAATGCACCCGACCGCTTACGACAAGTCGCGGGTGATTCTCCAGGGAAAGTCAGCCAGGCTCCTTGACGATGCGTTTGCCAAGCTTCCGTTGCCGCCGCCCGGACCGCAGGCCTCCGGCCGCGGGGTGGACGAAACCATCAAGCTCGGGCAGTCCCTGGGGGTGACTTCGACCCCGACGCTGATATTTCCCGACGGCAGCGTAATGCCGGGGGCGAGGGACGCCGCTGAGATTAAATCGCTTCTGGCCGGTAAAGCGGGGAAAAGGAAATAATTCCGGAAACGCCAAACGGAAAGCGAAAGGCCCGTCGATCTGATGGGCCTTTCTTTTATTTTCCTTCGTTGTCCTTATGCTTTTCCTTGTCCTTCCCCCGGTCCCCGGGGGAGCATGCGTCGGCCATTCAGGTCGGGACCCCCATGCGGGGGAGGACGAATTTCTGGAGGACGATCCAGAAGACGAAAAAACCGATCAGCATGAATATTTCTTGCATACGCAAATCCTCCTGATAATATATCTAGCATATATGCGGAAAATTGCATACAATTTTGTTGCCACCATGACTGCATATGACGCTTGCAGATTATTAGTGCCTGTTCCTCATTGAGTGATTGCAGATCTCTCTGTTTTCGTGTAGATTCCACTTTAATGAGAAAGGCAAGAAGGAAGCTTGTGAGTAACAGAGTCGTTTCACGGACCGTCATCCCGCTCTGCCTGTTCCTTGTTTTCATGGGAATGGCTGTGCCCAATCTTGCCCGGTTCGATTCCCCGAAACCACGCCAACGCGCCGTAATAGAAACCACTGCCAAAGCTGGTCTGGAAGTGATAGCAAAGGCGGGAATTACCGTCGTGGCAGGCAACGACATTCTTTGCCTGGACGTTCCGGTTGCTGTCGGCTATTCTTTCCAAGCTGAAAACCACAAATTCAATTTTGTCCCCATTTCCCATATTGCCGCCCGTGCGCCTCCAGAAAGCTCCGTCTGATTTCATTCCCTGAAGAAACCTTTATATTTATTGTCGCAGACCGGTGACGGGGTGAACGGCCGCGCCTGGAGCCAGGCCGGGCCTTTGTTAAGGCCGATTTGTCCGCCTTGCCCGGTCTGCACGCGTGCGCGCGTTAACCATTTGTCGGAACATACAATTTTTGAGAACACAAGGAGGAACGATCATGCATCAGTTGTATAGAAGGAGTTTATATATCGGTCTTTTTGCAGTAATTTTCGCCGGCGGTTGTGCCAAGGAGGGGGTCGTGAAGAAGGATGAGATGGTCCCCCAGGCTGCGCCGGCCAGCACTCCGGCCGCAGCTCCTGCGCCTGCGGCAAAGGCGACGGGCATCAAGGATCAGTCGCTCAAGGAAACGACCCCGGTTGGCCAGGCAACTAAAGACGCGGCTGCCGGGACATCTGATGCCTCATTGCAGGCCGGCCTGGAGAAGATTTTCTTTGATTTCGATGCTTTCACCCTTTCCCCTGCGGCGCGCGAGACCTTGCAGAAAGATGCGGCAGTGGCGAAGCAGGAGACAGCCTCGATAAGGATTGAAGGGAATTGCGATGAACGGGGTTCGGACGAATACAACCTGGCCCTGGGCGAGAAAAGGGCGAAGGAAGCCATGAAATACCTGGTGACCATGGGGGTCCCGGCTGACCGGCTCTCCGTGATCAGCTACGGCAAGGAGAAACCTGCCGATCCGGGGCACAATGAGTCTGCCTGGGCAAAGAACAGGCGGGACGAGTTCGTGGTCGTCTCGAAATAGGTCCGAAATATAACAAAAGGAGCCGGCAGCGGCTCCTTTATTATTTCAGGACGGATGGGCGCATTTCGTATACATTTCGATGCCGCAAAAATGAGAAAAGTTGATTGACATCCCGGATGCGATTCTGTAGGATGAAAATCACTTTCAATTGAGGGGGGATCGTGAAACGCGCCAAGAAAAAAGCCTTCAGCGACTTTATCGCCCAGAAGGGGCTCAAGTCTACCCGCCAGCGTGACATCATCCTCGATTTCTTCCTCTCATCCGCCCAGCACATGAGCCTTGAAGATCTCTATCTCAAGCTCAGGGCCAAGCACCCCGGCATCGGCTATGCCACGGTATACCGCACCCTCAAGCTCTTTGCCGAGTCCGGCATCGCCCGCGAGATCCAGTTCGGCGACGGTCAGACCCGCTATGAGCACGTGACGGAGGGTGAGCACCACGACCACCTGGTCTGCACCCGCTGCGGTGCCATCGCCGAGTTCGAGAACGAAACCATAGAAAAGCTGCAGGACGAGGTTGCCGCAGCTTACGGTTTCCTGATCGAGACCCACAAGCTCGAACTGTACGGTCTCTGCGCCAAATGTAGAAGCAAGTAAAAATTTTTTCGGCAAACTTGAAAGTGATAATCAATTACAACGGATGGAGAGAAGGAAGCAAATCAGATGGGACTATTCAAGAAGAAGGCATCATGCCACTCCGTACAGACTGAACCTCAGTCGTCCGGCAAGAAAGTCGTGCTGGTTGGTAACCCCAACGTGGGAAAGAGCGTCCTTTTCAACGCCCTGACCGGCGCGTACGTGACCGTCTCCAACTATCCGGGCACTTCGGTGGAGGTGGCCCGCGGCTCTGCCACCATCAGCGGCGGGCAGTACCAGATCATCGATACGCCGGGCATGTACTCACTCCTCCCCATCACCGAGGAGGAGCGGGTGGCCCGGGAGATCCTCCTCAACGAGTCGCCTGACGTGGTGCTGCACGTGCTGGACGCCCGCAATCTCGAACGGATGCTGACCATGACCCTGCAACTGATCGATGCCCAGCTGCCGGTGGTGCTGGTGGTGAACATCATGGACGAGGCGGAGCATATGGGGCTCTCCATCGATATCCCGCTCCTGCAGGAAAAACTCGGCATCCCCGTGATCGGCGCGGCAACGGCCAAGAAGCGCGGGCTCGACGAGATCCGGCAGGCCATCGCCGGTTTCAACCGGAAGAAGCATGCGGTGTTCGGATACAGCAAGAGGCTTGAGTCGGATATAGACAGCGTGGCCAGGCTCATAAACGGCGACTACCCCTTGTCCCGCAAGTCGCTCGCCCTGTTGCTCCTGCAGCGGGACGAAGAGGTGACGGCCATGGTCCTGTCGCGGGAAGGGGAGAGCGCCGCCATCGCGGAGACTGTTCGCGAGAAGATCTTCGAGCGTCGCGAATCGTTCCATCTCGACCTTTCCATGGAGCGGAAGGGGATTGTCAAAGGTCTGCTCGCCGGCGTCCTCACCATTCCGGAGAAACGTAAGGTGACCTTCAACGAACGCCTTTCCCGATGGGCGGTCAGGCCGATTACCGGCGTTCCGCTCCTCCTGGTGGTGCTCTATTTCGGCCTCTACAAGTTTGTCGGCGACTTCGGCGCCGGCACCCTGGTGGATTTTCTCGAAGGGAATATCTTCGAGTCGCACTTCAACCCGTGGATAACCAGGGTGGTCAACGGGGTCATCCCATGGGAGGTGATCCGGGAGCTTTTCGTGGGCGAATACGGGGTCATCACCCTGGGACTGCGCTATGCAGTGGGGATCATCCTCCCCATTGTCGCCACCTTCTTCCTCTTCTTTTCCATCCTGGAGGACAGCGGTTACTTCCCGCGCCTGGCGCTGCTCGTGGATCGCGTGTTCAAGAAAATCGGTCTCACCGGCCGCGCCGTGATCCCGATGGTGCTCGGTTTCGGCTGCGACACCATGGCCACCATGGTTACCCGCACCCTGGAGACGGTGCGGGAGCGGGTTATCGCCACCCTGCTCCTGGCGCTGGCCATCCCCTGCTCGGCCCAGCTGGGGGTGATCCTGGCGCTTTTGTCCAAGGCGCCCGGTGCGCTCATGGCCTGGAGCGTCTGCCTGCTCCTGATCTTCCTCGTCATCGGGTTCCTGGCGGCGCGGCTGATGCCGGGCGAGACTCCCATGTTCTACATGGAGCTCCCGCCGATGCGCCTGCCGCAGCTGTCCAACGTCTTCACCAAGACCTACACCAGGATGCAGTGGTACTTCATGGAGATACTCCCGCTCTTCGTTCTCGCCTCGGTGCTCCTCTGGATCGGCAAGCTCACCCATTTCTTCGAGAAGGCGGTAGAGGGGCTGAGTCCGGTGATGGCCGCCATCGGGCTACCCAAGGAGGTGGCGGTGGCGTTCATTTTCGGCTTTTTCCGCCGCGATTACGGGGCAGCGGGGCTTTACGACCTGCAGACCAAGGGTATACTTAACGGGCGGCAGCTCACCGTGGCCGCCGTCACCCTGACCCTGTTCATCCCCTGCGTCGCCCAGTTTCTCATCATGAAGCGGGAGCGGGGGATGAAGGTCGCCCTGGCCATCGGCCTGTTCGTCAGCGTCCTCGCCTTCGGCAGCGGTTACCTGCTCAACGAGTTCCTGGTCGTGACAAGACTTTTGTAACAAATGTTCAATGTTCGAGGTTTGTAACTTAGAACGTTGAACCTGGAGCTTAGAACAAGAGGTTTTTATGAAGTGCGGATTCTGCGGATATGAATTCCCGGAGGAAGAGGGGATCAGGGGGTGCGGCAAATGCGGCAAGCCTGGGAGATGCAGCATGGTGCGCTGTCCCAAGTGTTTTTACGAGAACCCACCGGAGCTGAAGATGGTGAAACGTTTGAAATCGCTCTTGAAGAAGGAAAAACCGTAGGGGCGCATGGGATGTGTCCTTGCCGGCTACTACGAAAATAAACGAATAGTGGGAGAAGCTTAGATGAAACTGTCCGATAAAGCGGAAGAGATCCTGGAGGCGATGTGGATCGCGGTTGAGGAAGAGGGGAAGGGGTTTGCCGAGATGGAGGGGATCGGCATCGATCCCGTTGACCCGGCATACGCCGAGTTGACTTCCCACGCACTCATCGAGGTTAAGGAAGGGCGGGTATATTTCCGGCCGGAGGGGAAGGAGGAGGGACGCAAGACCATCCGCCGCCACCGGCTGGCGGAGCGGCTGTTGATGGATGTTCTCAATGTCCGCGGCGAGGCGGGCGATGACAAGGCGTGCCAGTTCGAGCATCTCCTGAACGAAGGGGTGGACGCCAAGGTATGCACCATGCTCAATCACCCGACCACCTGCCCCCACGGCAAGCAGATCCCGCCGGGGGAATGCTGCGAAGAGGCGCGCAAGAGCGGTGATCTGGGGGTCGTGCCCTTGACCGAGCTGAAATCCAACGAGGAGGGGGAGATTGCCTATATCCAGACCGAGGACAGCAAGAAGATGCAGAAGCTGATGGCGATGGGAGTGCTTCCCGGCAACCGGATCATCCTTATGCAGAGCTTTCCCTCGTACATCTTCCGGGTCGGTTTCTCGGAGTTCGCCATCGACACCGCCATGGCGCGGGAGATCTTCGTCAGGAGATAGCGGTTTCCGCCATCCGTTCTTTCAGATGAAAAGGGCCCCTGCCGGCGGGATACGCGGCAGGGGCCCTTCTGTTGGAGCTGTTGGTTCCGGACCTCACTGGTCTTCGTCGTACTTGTCGATGAAGATCTTCTTGTCGATCCGGTCGAGCCCGTGGGCGATCAGGCGCAATCCCAGCATCAGCAGCACCAGGCCGATGATTATCACAACGCTGTTCCGGTAGACGAGGCTCACGATGCCGATGGTCGAGAAGGCAATCCCCAGCGCCAGGCAGGCCTTCTGCTTTTTTTCCCGCAGCCTGGTAATGGAGTACTGGTACATCTGAAAGCAGAAAACGAGGAACAGCGCTGAAAACAACAGGGCGATGAAGAGCTTGAAGATAAGCATCTGTGACCTCCTTTGCCTAAAACCAGACCATGGGCCAACTGCCGTTTCTATATATATATGAATTTACAGGAATGGGGCGGGGGATGCAAGGAAGGATTTCGGCGGGGGGGCGGGGTCAGCTTTTGCTTGAATAATGCCGCCAAATTTATTACCCTTCACAGGCGTTCGGAGGTGTGACAACCGGCGCAATCACTAAAAAAATAGGATGGAGGAAGGATCGATGAAAAAGAGAGTTCTGGTGCCGGTGGCCGCTTCCCTGCTGCTCGCCGCCACGCTTGTTTCCGCCGCACAAAAGGCGTCCCTGCCCAAGGGTTACGAGAAGTGGGAAAAGAGCAAGCAGAAGATCGTCAGCGACAAAAAATCGCTCTTTTACGGCATTCATTATATCTATGTGGACAAAAAGGCCATGCCGGCCTATAAGAAGGGCGGCAAGTACCGGGAGGGGAGCCGGTTCGTGGTTGATTATTACAACATCCGGGAAGAGGGGGGCAAGCCGGTCCAGGGGAAGAAGAACATGGTCGTGCTGATGAAAAAGGACAAGCGGTTCAAGGAGACCGGCGGCTGGCAGTTTGCCGGCTTCA
>DAIEGL010000105.1 GCA_027356255.1 Geobacter sp.
AAGTCCAAAAACTATGGGGGTGAAACATGGAGCCAAAGAAGATTTGTCCGGAGTGTCAGGGTGAAATGACCCTTCTGCCCGGCTGAGGGGGCCTCTTCTGGCGGTGCCAGAAGTGTGGAAAGAAGGTATCTTTCAGCGGCGGCGATTTGAAGAGCTGCGACGGCGACTGCACGTAAAGGGAGGGGGCATCGAAAAATCGACGCCCCCTCTGCTTTTTGAACACGATAACCTGAAACGGCTGCTGACCATGGCCAGTTGCCGAATTTTTCCACCTACAGGAGGAAATCCACCACCATCCCCTTGATCTTCATGATCTGCGCCGTGATCTTGATGTGGTCCTTCTGCTCTTTCATGATCAGGTGGTACAGCTGATCGGCCTCCTTGTCGATAACGGTGATGATTTCATGGCAACGATGGCTGTTCGGCCCGCCGACCAGCTCCAATCGGTACGCTTCGGACGTCACCTTGTTGGCAAAGGCGGAGATCAGATCCCGGAACAGCTTGAAGTTGACGATGGTCGGTTCTTTCTCCAGACTCTCCCCGGCCCGGTCTATCTCCTCCTTCAGCTCCTGCAGCTGTCCGGCGTAATCGGCGGAATCCCTGGACATCTGCCCCAGCTTTATGGCAAAGAGCGAACTGCCGGAATCGATGGCCTTGCGCAGGGCAACACCCTTTGCCCTCTTGTCCACCTGCCGTGAACCGCCTTTGTCATTGACACGCATCATTTCTCCTTACTGCTTGCTGCCTTCGGCTTTCAGCGCGCCCAGTCGCACCGCCGCCTTTTTACCGTAGTCGCTGTCGGGATATTTCCTAGATATCTCCTCGTAGAGCTGCTTCGCATGCTCCAGGTTATGCTGTTTCTCCTCGAACTGCGCGGTCTCGAAGAGCTGTTTCCCGTTGTCCCCCGTACAGCCTGTAAAGCCGAGCGTCCACAGCATCAGCGCAGGCAGAATAACACGCCGCATATACACCCCCAAATAAAAAAAGCCCCGAATCGCTTCGGGGCCTTACGGTTTTCAACAAGACTAAGCTTTGCACACATTGGCAGCCTGCGGCCCCTTCGCCCCCTGGACGATGTCGAACGTTACCGCTTGCCCCTCAGCAAGTGATTTGAAGCCATCACCCTGGATGGAAGAAAAATGAACGAAAACATCTTCGCCGTTTTCCTGCTCTATAAAGCCGAATCCCTTTGAATCATTGAACCATTTCACCACACCTTTAGCCATTCTTCTTTCTCCTGTAACGACTAGCTCGTTCTAGAATAGGGCTTACTCCAGGGCCCACAGAAAATCTTCTGCGTATTTACACTTTTAGCAGAACAGTGTCAAGATGATTTGTTGCTGGATGTTGAGTGGTCAAGCGTTGCCGTCATTCACCGCAACGACTCAACCACTCAACGTTCATCAGCCATTATTCTGCCAACACCGCATGGGCTGCTGCCAGTCGGGCGATGGGGACCCGGAACGGCGAGCAGGAGACATAGTCGAGACCGATCTTGTGGCAGAAGATGACCGACGAGGGGTCGCCGCCATGTTCGCCGCAGATGCCGAGCTTGATGTTGGGGCGAGTGGCCCGTCCCTTTTCGCGGGCGATCTTGACCAGTTGGCCGACCCCGTTCTGATCCAGGGAAACGAACGGATCGTCCTCGAGGAGGCCGCTCTCCACATAGAATGGCAGGAACTTGCCGGCATCGTCGCGGGAAAGTCCAAATGTGGTCTGGGTCAGGTCGTTGGTGCCGAAAGAGAAGAACTCCGCCTCACGGGCGATTTCGTCCGCGGTGAGGGCAGCGCGCGGCAGCTCGATCATGGTGCCGATCAGGTATTCCACCTTTACCCCGTAGCGGCCGATCACCTCATCGCAGACCCTGATGGCGTTGTCGCGCAGGGTCTTCAGCTCCTTGTCCACGGCGACCAGCGGGATCATGATCTCGGGGACGATGTCGTACCCTTCGTTTTTGACCAGCTCACAGGCGGCCTCCATGATGGCCTGTACCTGCATGTCGTAGATCTCCGGGAAGGTGAGGCCGAGACGGCAACCGCGGTGACCGAGCATGGGGTTGAATTCGTGCAGGTACTCGACCTTGTTCTTCAGGGTCTTCGGCGTCACACCCATGGTCTTGGCCAGCTCTTCGATGTCCTTGTCCTCCTGGGGGAGGAACTCATGGAGCGGCGGGTCGAGAAGCCGGATGGTGACGGGGAGTCCCTTCATCTCGCGGAACAGGCCGAGGAAATCCCCCTTCTGCATGGGGAGAATCTTGGCCAGGGCCTTTTGTCGTCCCTCCACGTCGTCTGAGAGAATCATCTCGCGCACCGCGGCTATACGGTCAGCATCGAAGAACATGTGCTCGGTCCGGCAGAGACCAATTCCCTCCGCACCGAACTCGCGGGCGGTTTTGGCATCTTTCGGTGTGTCGGCGTTGGTCCGCACTTTGAGCTTGCGGAACGTGTCCACCCACTCCATGAGGGTGGCGAAGTCGCCGGTCATCTGGGGCGCGACGGTGGGAACGGCCCCGAGCATCACTTCGCCAGTGGAACCGTCGAGGGTGATTACGTCCCCTTTCTTCAGCACCTGACCGTTGTTGGCGACGAACTGCCCGGCGGCATAGTCCACCTTGATGTCGCCGCAGCCGGCCACGCAGCATTTCCCCATGCCGCGGGCAACGACGGCCGCGTGAGAGGTCATGCCTCCGCGCGCGGTGAGGATACCCTGGGCGGCGTGCATCCCGTGGATATCCTCCGGGCTGGTCTCCACCCTTACGAGGATGACCTTGAGGCCGAGCTTGGCGGCAGCCTCGGCCTCGTCAGCGGTGAATACCACTTCTCCGCTTGCAGCGCCGGGAGAAGCGGGGAGCCCCTTGGCAATCACTTTCTTCTGCGCCTTCGGATCGAGGGATGGATGGAGGAGCTGGTCGAGCTGGGAGGGGGCGACGCGGAGCACGGCGGTCTTCTCATCGATCAGCCCTTCCCTGACCATGTCAACGGCAACCTTGATGGCGGCCTTGGCGGTCCGCTTGCCGTTCCTGGTCTGGAGCATGTAGAGCTTACCCTTTTCGATGGTGAACTCGATGTCCTGCATGTCCTTGTAGTGCTTTTCCAGGATGGAGCGGATGTCCGCCAGCTGCTTATAGCAGTCGGGCATGGTCTCTTCCATGGAGGGGAGCCCGCTGTCGCCGTTCGCTTTGTTGATCGGCTGCGGGGTGCGGATTCCCGCCACCACGTCCTCTCCCTGGGCGTTGATCAGGTATTCACCGTAGAAATAGTTCTCGCCGGTGGATGGGTCGCGGGTAAAGGCGACGCCGGTGGCGCAGTCGTTCCCCATGTTGCCGAACACCATGGACTGGACGTTTACCGCCGTCCCCCAGTCGGCGGGAATGCCGTTCAGTTTACGGTAGGTGATGGCCCGCTGGTTCATCCACGAGCCGAATACCGCGCCGATTGCCCCCCACAACTGCGCCTGTGGGTCTTCGGGGAAATCCTGGCCGAGCACATCCTTGATTTTAGTCTTGAATTTGCCGACCAGTTCCTTCCAATCAGCGGCAGTCAGTTCCGTATCGAGGCGGACCCCTCTTTCTTCCTTCTTTTTCTCCAGGAGATGCTCAAGCTCGTCCTTGTCCATCCCCATCACCACGTCCGAATACATCTGGACGAAACGACGGTAGGCGTCGTAGGCAAAGCGCTCGTCTTGGCTCTGCTCGATGATCCCTTGGACGGTGGTATCGTTGAGCCCCAGGTTGAGAATGGTGTCCATCATGCCGGGCATGGAGGCCCGGGCGCCGGAACGGACGGAGACGAGCAGCGGGTTTTTGGGATCGCCGAAACGCTTCCCCATCAATTCTTCCACCTGGCTCAGGTTCTTCGCCACCTCTTCCTTCAGCCCGGCCGGATAGTTCCGGTCGTTTTTGTAGAACTCGGTGCAGACCTCGGTGGTGATGGTAAAGCCCGCCGGAACCGGCAGCCCGATGCTCGTCATCTCCGCAAGGTTGGCCCCCTTGCCGCCGAGCAGGTTCTTCATCTCCGCACGCCCTTCAGCCTTGCCGTTACCAAAAAAATAGACATACTTTGCAGCCATCTGCTTCCTCCTCTGAGTTTCCCGGTTCCGGTAAACCTTCCGCTCCCTGGCGGCTCTTTTTCCGCACCGGCTTTTTTTATTCAAATTCAAACGACTTAAGCTCGATTAAAACAGATTTAGCCTCAATCAATGGCGATTTAGCGAAATTAAAACATAAAAAAAGCCGCTTGCCTTTCGGCTAAGCGGCTATTTTCGCAAAGTCTGCTATGTCCCTGAACAGCCCCTTTATCTCCTGTAGCAGGGCCAGTCGGTTGTTCCTCACCCGTTCATCCTCGGCCATGACCATGACCTTGTCGAAGAAGTCATCGACCGCCCCCTTGAGAGTGGCGATCTGCGTCAGGGCCGCCAGATAATCACGTTCGGCGACCTTTGCCGTAACGGTGCTGGCAACGCTATGGTAGGCCCGATGCAGTACCCCTTCGGCTTCCTCCTGGAAGTCCAGTTCGTTGACCCCTGCCACCACTACCGGGCCCTTGACGATGTTGCAGACCCGCTTGAATGCCACAGCCAGCGGTTCGAAGTCGGGGCGCGTCTTGAACGCGGCAAGGGCATCTATCTTGGCGGCAGCATCGACCAGGTCATCGAAGGAAACCGCCACCACCGCATCCACCACGTCGGTTGGGAAACGGTCTGCCATAAGGTTGACGAAACGGCCCCTGAAAAACTCCAGTACATCGGCTTTGACATCGGCTTCCGCCCTTGTCAGCTTTTGCCCCAGGAGTGCCAGCGACCTTTCCACGAGAGCGCAAATGGACAGGGGATAACCCTTGTCCAGGATGATATTGATGATCCCCAAGGCCGAGCGGCGCAGGGCGTAGGGGTCTGCGGAGCCGGTCGGGATCAGGCCGACGCTGAAGCAGCCGCAGATGGTGTCAAGCTTGTCGGCAATGGAGACGAATGCGCCGATGTCCGAAGGGGGGAGCTCCCCCCCCGCCTGAATCGGGAGGTAGTGCTCGGCTATGGCGCTCGCCACCTCCGCGTCGATCCCTTGCATCAGGGCGTACTCGCGTCCCATAATACCCTGTACTTCGGGGAATTCCCCTACCATGCCGGTCACCAGGTCCGCCTTGCAGAGGTAAGCCGCCTCTGACACCTTCCCCTTCGACTCCGGCCGGAGTTCGTCGGCCAGACCTTCCGCAAGGGCACGGAACCGCTCCATCTTCTCGTAGGAGGTGCCGAGCTTCGCCTGGTAGAGAACGCTCTTCAGCGCCTCGACACGGTCCGCCAGGGGAACCTTCCGGTCCTCGTCGAAGAAGAAACGGGCATCGGAGAGGCGGGCGCGCAGGACGCGCTCATTCCCCTTGACCACCACCGACGGGTCCTCGGTCAGGGTGTTGTTGATGGTGATGAAGCCGGGGAGGAGCTTGCCCCCTTCGTCCACCAGGGAGAAATAGCGCTGGTGTTCGCGCATGGAGGTGATGAGCACCTCGCGTGGAACCGCCAGGAATTCGGCAGAGAAGGTGCCGTGCACCGCACTGGGGTACTCCACCAGGTAGGTGACCTGCTCCAGCAACCCCTCGTCCGGCAGGAGGTGCCCGCCGGCCGCCTTTGCCACCCGGTGGATCTCGCGGCGAATGATCTCCTTCCGTTTGGCCGGATCAGGGATGACGAAGTGCCGCTCGCACTCTTCCAGATAATGGTCGAAGTCACGCACCGGAAAGGCTGTGTTGGCCATGAAGCGGTGGCCGCGGGACATGGTGCCGCTCTCAATGTTGCCGAAACTGAAGGGGACGACAATGCCGTCGAACAGCGCCACGATCCAATGCACGGGGCGGGCGAAGCGGACGTCCAGATCCCCCCAGCGCATGGATTTCCTGAACGGAATGCTGTTGATCAGACGAGGGAGAATTTCCGCCAGGAGGCCGACCGTCGGAACGCCGGTCTCCTTCTTCGTCACGGCGACGTATTCGCCCTTCTCCGTGGCCACGATGCTGAGCGCTGAAGCGTCCACCCCCTGCCCGCGGGCAAATCCTTCGCCCGCCCTGGTAGGGGTGCCGTCCTCGCTGAAGGCGACTTTTTTCGCCGGCCCCATGACGGTAATCTCCGCATCGGCCTGCTGCGCCGCCACACCGGTCACCGCCAGCGCCAACCGACGCGGCGTTGCCATGGTTTTCACCTCGCCGAAGGCAATACGGGCGCTCTCCAGCTCTTTGGCTATGAGGCTTTCCATGTCGGCCATGGCCTTGGGGAGGAATCCGGCGGGGATCTCTTCGGTCCCTATTTCCAGGAACAGTTCTTTTGCCATTAGCGGCCTCCTTTCAAAAGCGGGAATCCGAGCCGCTCACGCATCTGCATGTACCCCTCGGCGCAAAGCCTCGCCACATTGCGCACCTTGCCGATGTAGGAGGCGCGCTCGGTGACGGAGATGGCGCCCCGTGCATCGAGCAGGTTGAAGGTATGGGAGCACTTCATCACGTAATCGTAGGCGGGAAGCACCAATCCTTTCTCCACCAGCCTGACGCACTCCTTCTCGTACATCCCGAACAGCCGGAGGAGCATGTCCACGTCCGCTTCCTCGAAGTTGTAGGTGGAGAACTCCACCTCGCTCTCATGATGGATGTCGCCGTACTTCACCCCTTTCACCCACTCCAGGTCGTAGACGCTGTCCACCCCCTGCAGATACATGGCGATCCGCTCGCAGCCGTAGGTGATCTCCGAGGAGACCGGCTTGAGATCGATGCCTCCCGCCTGCTGGAAATAGGTAAACTGGGTGATCTCCATGCCGTCGAGCCAGACCTCCCAGCCAAGCCCCCAGGCGCCCAGTGTGGGGGACTCCCAGTCGTCCTCGACGAAACGGATGTCGTGGCTTCCGGGGTCAATGCCGAAGGAACGGAGGGAATCCAGGTACAGGTCGAGGATGTTCATGGGCGAAGGTTTCATGATGACCTGGAACTGGTAGTAGTGCTGAAGGCGGTTGGGATTCTCCCCGTAACGCCCGTCGGTCGGCCGGCGGGACGGCTCCACGTAGGCGACGTTCCAGGGCTCCGGGCCGAGCACGCGCAGAAAGGTAGCGGGATTGAAGGTACCGGCCCCTTTTTCGCAGTCGTAGGGTTGCTGAATAACGCACCCCTGCTTGGCCCAGTACCCCTGAAGCGAGAGAATCAGATCCTGAAAGGTCAACACAGTACCTCCTCGGCTAATGAAAAACAACATTTTATTCAGTGTAAAAGCAGGTTTGACGAGGGTGAAAAAAGCATATATATACAATCAGTTAGCCGGCGTAGATTACAATTTATGACCCTGAGTGTCAAGGATTATCGCCCCTTGATCGACACTTTCGGCGCAAGTGGATTGAAAACCCAGGTAAATTCGGGAGGATGCTCAAATGTCCTTTGAGGACGCTTCGTTTCATGCAATTTCTCAGCAACGTTCGCCACGTGCCGAAGCTACCCTCCGTTTGATCGACCTACCCGTGCCAGCCCCATGCTGCAAAGCCGCATAGGGGGGCGTTTGACGCAATTGTCGGTTCACATAGCCGACTGAACGCAAAAAAGGCGGCCGGGAAACCCGCGCCGCCTTTTTCACCCAATGGGGTGTAGACTTTTATGCCTTGGTAACGGTCACCTTGAGGGAGGCATTCACTTCGGGATGGATCTTGACTGTGGCGGTGAACTCGCCCAGGTGCTTGATCGGCTCGGCCAGGACGATCTTCTTCCGGTCGATTTCAACACCCTGCGCCTTCAACTGCTCAGCCAGCTCCATGTTGGTAACGGCGCCGAACAGTTTCCCCTCGTCGCCGGCCTGGTGGCTGAGGGTAAGGGCGATACCTTCGATTTTTGCCGCAAGCAGTCTTGCCTGCTCAAGCACCTTGTTCTTCTTGTACTCCAGATGCTTCTTTGCATGCTCGAGGGCTTTGGCGTTCTTCAGGGTCGCTTCAAGCGCCAGCCCCTTGGGGAGCAGGTAGTTTCTGGCATAACCGGGCGCCACCTTGACGATGTCGCCGATGTGACCGAGATTGTCGATGTTTTCCTTGAGAATTACTTTCATGGTTGTTTCCTCCTAGCCTGATTTTACAGGTTTTCTTGTTTTTTGGGGGCACGGAAGTCGCCCCATAGATCAAATATGCCCAGCAACGCAACCACCAGGGCAAGAAACGGCTGAACCGTCAGCAGCAGGTAAAAAATGAACCGGACAAAACCGGGCACGTTAAATCTTTTGAAGGAATGGCCTATCACCGCCATCCCCTGGATGAAGTAGAGGGAGACAATGACGATCAAGAGATTCAATGCTGTCACAGTTACCATGTCGTTGTCCACGAGCATGGCGAAACCGGCAGCAATAAGGAGCCAGATCATCTGTTCCGGGTTCTTGAATCTGTTGAAATCGCCTAGCGTCAGATAAATCGAACGCCGGGCAGCAAGTCTCCCGATCAGGAGCAGGTTCAATCCGGCTAAGATGCTCAATCCAACCGTCACAAGCGCCGGATATATGCGGCCGATGAGTACGCCTGCCTGCTGCATGGCCTGTTGCAGGCTCTTGAGCTCATCCCCCTTGATGCCGGCCTTCTCATAAATGGTTACGGTCTGAGCAATGCTCGAATTTATCCCCTTGATCACCTGCACGTGCAGGTTCTGTCCCGACACAACCCCATATACAGCGGCAACAGCCAGTATGACCACAAGGTTGATCGCCACTGCATATACGATCGACCGTGAGCCCCCCTTGCCCCGCGAAAGGAATTCCGGGAGAGCAAGAGTCATCACACCGCACTGCATCAGGTATATGGAGGTAGCCGCCGGGTCAACGGCAACGGACAGAAGCGCCGCCGTGACGACAACGATGCCGATACCGGCAATCCTGCCGTTTTTCAGTGCGTAGTAGACCCCCGCTGCCGGTGCCGCTACTCCCGGCAACAGGCCAACGAGCGGCAAGGAGATGTAGGCAAAGAAGAGCGCCAGTGTTATGGCGCTCCCCTTGATCACGTCCAAAGGCGTCCCCTGCACGGGAAACTTCATCGGGCAAGCCGCCTGTTATTGGGCTGCATGGCTGCCGGCAATGGGCAGCAATGCGATGTTTCTCGCACGTTTGATCGCTTCGGTGATTTCACGCTGATGCTTGGCGCAGTTGCCGGAGATTCTTCTGGGAATGATCTTGCCGCGCTCACTGATGAAGTAGCGGAGTGTGCGGGGGTCCTTGTAGTCGATGCTTACCTGCTTATCCGCACAGAAGCGGCACACCTTGCGCCGCTGAAAAGGTCTCTTTTTCCGGGGGCCGGTGCTTCTTTGGGGTGTTCTTTCGTCACTCATCTATTATTCCTCCACAGTTGTCGTTTCTACCTTGGTCTCTTCGGCAGGCGCGGCACTCTCTTCTTCAGCGACCTTGGTAGGGATGGCAGCAGCAACCGAAACCTCTTTTTCAAGCTTGACGCTCTGGTATCTGATGACCTTGTCGTCAAGTCTCAGACGCCGCTCAAGCTCGGCAATGAGAGCTGCATCACCGTCAAAACGGAGATAATAGTAGCGACCACGGGCAAACTTGTTGATCGGGTAAGCCAGCTTTCTTGCCCCCCAGTCTTCCAGCCTTTTGAAATCGCCGTTCATACTGGCGATAACATCCTGCACCTTGGTGGAAATGCCCTTCATTTCCTCTTCGCCAAGGTCGGGCTGGACGATGAATATCGTCTCGTACATCCTCATGTTGCTTCCTCCTCACGGTTTATTTAGCCCCGGTCCGACCCGGAGCAAGGAGATACGGCCTGTCGGCCGCTCTTTGGAAACTAAAATATTTACTACAGTTTATCCTGTTTTTCAAGGAATTTAACTCAACAATAAACGGTTTTACCTCAAAGGGACGGAGAAGCAGTGCATTTTGCCAATCAATACAACTGCTTAGTTTGTCGACTTGTTTTCTTGCCTTGCCTGTGCATGCCGACGCAGGATTTTCTCTGCAAGTACCGTTATTACACGTTGAAACGGAAGTGCATCACGTCTCCGTCCTGCACTATGTACTCTTTACCCTCGAGACGCATCAGACCTTTTTCCTTTGCCCCGGCCTCACCGCCGGCGGCGATGAAATCGTCAAAGGCGATCACCTCGGCACGGATGAATCCTTTTTCAAAATCCGAATGGATGACGCCGGCCGCCTGGGGCGCCTTGGTTCCCTTGGTAATGGTCCAGGCGCGGACCTCTTTCACCCCCGCTGTAAAATAGGTGATCAGGCCGAGCAGTTCGTAACCCGAACGTATCAACCGATCCAGCCCCGACTCATTCAGCCCCATTTCGGCGAGAAACGCCTCTTTCTCCTCCCCGGCGAGTTCCGAGATCTCCGCCTCGATCCGGCCGCAGATGGTGACGAGCTTAGCCCCTTCCGCTGCGGCAAGTTCCCGGACCCGGCCGACGAACGGGTGCTTCCCGTCCAGATCGTCCTCGGCAACGTTGGCCACATAAAGGACCGGCTTGTCGGTCAGGAGGTGCAGTTCGCGCAAAAGCTGCTTTTCTTCGTCGTTCTGGACGACATCCCGGGGAGATTTGCCCTGTTCCACGGCGATTTTCAGGCGCTGGTAGAAATCCGCCTCCTCCTTGACCTTCTTGTCGCCGCTCTTGGCCAGTTTTTCCACCCGCACGAGCTTCTTTTCCACGCTGTCAAGGTCGGCCAGACCCAGTTCGGTCTTGATCACCTCGATGTCACTCACCGGGTCCACGCTGCCGCTGACGTGGACGACGTTTTCATCCTCGAAACAGCGCACCACGTGGACAATGGCGTCAACAGAGCGGATATGGCCGAGAAACTTGTTCCCCAGCCCCTCCCCCTGGCTTGCCCCCTTGACCAGACCGGCAATATCGAGAAATTCGATGGTTGTGGGGAGTATCCGTTCCGGATGGACGATCTCTGCCAGTTTTTTCATCCGGGGGTCCGGCACCTGAACGATGCCCACATTCGGGTCGATGGTGCAGAACGGGTAATTGGCCGACTCAGCCCCGGCAGAAGTGAGCGCATTAAAGATGGTGGATTTACCCACATTGGGGAGTCCGACTATGCCGCAATTGAAACCCATGATTTAATCCTTTAAATCAGCTCTTTATTGTTGTAAAGACTCATGGTCTTGGGAAGCCCCTCCGCCACGAGCATCTCAAGCAGGTCGATGACCCCGTCCAGCAGGCGGGGAAGGGCCGCCATCTCTTCCGGCACAAAATTGCTGAGCACGTAGTTGGCCACGTCGCCATGGACTGGACGGCCGATACCAACCCTTACCCTTAAAAAGGCGCCGCTCCCAAGCTCCTGTGACAGGGAGCGGAGACCGTTGTGGCCGGCATGGCCGCCATCTTCCTTTAATTTTACCCGACCAAAGGGAATATCCAGGTCATCGTGGATGACGATGAGATCTTCAACGGAAAGTTTGTGAAATCGGAGGGCTTCCGCAACGGAACGACCGGACAGGTTCATGAAGGTCTGTGGTTTGAGGAGGACCAAGCGTTCACCCTGCCACTTCCCCTCTCCGCACAAGCCGGAGAAACTCTTCCTGGTTACGGCGATGCCGGCCAGATGAGATAACCGGTCTAAAACCATAAAACCCGCGTTGTGGCGGGTCCATTGGTATTTTGGGCCGGGGTTACCCAGCCCAACAATAAGTTTTACTGCCATAGATCACCAGACTAGGAAGCTGCCGCTGCCTCTGTAGCAGACTCTTCCTTGGCCTTGCCGAGAACGCTGACCACGGAGGCCTTGGCATCACCCAGCACCTTGATCCCGGGCAGTTCCTTTACATCACCGATATGAATCGAATGGCCGATGGTCAGAGCCGTCACATCAACGTCAATGTGCTCGGGAATGTGAGTGGGGAAACATTCGATCTCGATTTCGTGCATGGCAAAGTCGAGGAGTCCCCCCTCCTTCACGCCGGCCGCCGTGCCAACCAGGTTGACGGGTACTTTCACCCGGACCTTGTCGGCGACATTTATCTTGTGCAGATCCACGTGACGCGGGGTCCCCTTAAGGCAATCCTGGAGAAGTTCAGCAACGATAACCGTCTGGCCGTCCAGCCCTCCCCCTTTCAGGGTCAAGAGGTGATTGCGCCCCCCCTCGCCGGCAATGGCGGTGCTCAGCTCTTTCGTGCTGACGGTGACGGGAACAGGCTCGATCCCCTTGCCGTAAACGACACCGGGAATGAACTCATTTCTCCTGAGTTGACGGGAGATGCCCTTCCCGGTCTTGGTTCTCACTTCAACGTTCAATACTCTCTGTTCCATACATCCTCCGATGTTAATTGTAATAATTCAATCAATCTTCTCAAACCAGGATGGTGCCTAGTTTATACGAAAAGCGAGCTCACCGACTCATCCTCATGGATTCGCCTGATGGCTTCGGCAAGTAAATTTGCCACGGACAGCACTTTGATTTTTTCGGTTTGATCGGCTTTCTCCCCCAAGGGGATGGTGTCGGTAATCACAATTCTTTCAATCACCGAGTTGTTGATCCGCTCGATGGCGGGACCGGAAAGAACGCCGTGAGTCGCACACGCATAGATGGTCTCTGCGCCGTGCGCCTTCAGGGCATTGGCCGCCTGAGTCAGGGTCCCGGCCGTATCGATCATGTCGTCGAGTATGATCGCCGTCTTCCCCTTGACGTCGCCGATGAGGTGCATCACCTCCGCCACGTTCGGAGCGGTGCGACGTTTGTCGATCACGGCTAGGGTACAGCCGAGACGCTTGGCAAAGGCCCTGGCCCGCTCGGTGCCACCAGCATCGGGTGACACCATGACGATCTTGTCATGTTCATTTGGAAACCGGCTTTTCAGATGGTCGATAATGACCGGGGCAGCGTAGAGGTTATCGACCGGGATATTGAAAAAACCCTGGATCTGCCCGGCATGGAGATCGACTGTGACCACCCGGTTGGCACCGGCTGTGGTTATCAGGTCTGCCACCAGTTTCGAAGTAATCGGGGTACGCGGGGCGGCCTTGCGGTCTTGGCGGGCATAGCCGTAATAGGGTATAACCACCGTGATGGTAGCGGCAGACGCTCGTTTCAGGGCGTCCATCATGATCAGGAGTTCCATCAGGTTGTTGTTGGTCGGTGAACAGGTCGACTGGACCACGTAAATATCGCGGCCTCTGACATTCTCCCCGATCTCCACCATGATTTCGCCGTCGGAAAAGGTCTTAACCTTTGCCTGCCCCAAGGGCACCTTCAGGCTGTCGCAGATTTTTTCCGCCAGAGCCGGGTTGGAATTACCACTAAACACCCTGATTTTGTCTTCCATAAGCAACCGCTACCTCTGTGGCTTTACTGAATTTTGGCTGGGGCGCCAGGGATCGAACCTGGGAATGCCGGAATCAAAATCCGGTGCCTTACCGCTTGGCGACGCCCCAATAAACCGTGACTGTAAATGGTGAACAGAATGGGTCGAATTTATATCATAACGTCTTTACTGCTGCCACGAACCAGCCGCTTTCGGCGGCAAGCCTTTCTGCGGCACGCTTGGCACCAGCCCCATCGACAAAGAGCCCGAAGACCGTCGAACCGCTGCCTGACATGAGTGAGCCGCAGGCCCCCGCCCGGAGCAAGCGTTCCTTGATCTCCCGGATTACCGGGAATTTTCCGATGGTGACTGACTCAAGATCATTGGCGAGAATGGCACAAATATCCTCAACCTTCCCATAGAAGCGAGGAATTATATCGTCATCGTTCCGGGCTGTCAATTGTAAATTTTGATAGACCCACGCCGTCGATACGTGGAGATTAGGATTGACGAGCACCAGCCAGGCCGGAGGCATCGATTCAACCGCGGTAAGCTTCTCGCCGATTCCCTCCGCCAGAGCCGTCCTCTTAAAGATAAAAAACGGGACGTCGGCACCGAGCTTGACGCCGATCTCCATCAGCCGCTCATCGGAAAGCCCCAGACCTAGTAGCTCGTTAACCCCCATCAGCACGGTAGCGCCGTCGCTGCTGCCGCCACCGAGGCCCGCTGCCACGGGAATGTTCTTGGTAATGGCGATATCCAGCCCCTCGCCCCTACCGGAAATTGCGAGAAGCGCGTCCGCTGCCCGCCAGGCGATATTGGCCGGCCCGTCAGGTACGCCGTCCCTGCCGCAGGTCACCCGCACGCCGGGATTGCCTGATAGTGTAATTTCAACGTCATCGCAGAGATCGATACGCTGCATGATCATGCGCAGGTCATGGTAGCCGTCCGGTCGCCTGCGCAAAACGTCCAGCCGGTAATTGACCTTGGCCGGGGCCTTTAGCTTCACAGTTTTCACGCGTTTATTCCCTCGATGCCGTTTCCTGAGTAAGCAGTTTATCTAAAACAATTCCAGCTATAAATCAAGGAGAAAAACCGCTCACCCTCCATACCGACGCCGCGTTGCCCCTCAACAGCGGGTTCAGAAAACGGGACCGTTGTATGACAAAAGGGGCGCATTTCTGCGCCCCTTTTGTCGTACAACCTTAGGACCTCCCTATTACGGAAGCAGAGTGACGGCCCCGGTGCCGAGATCGTACTTGGCCTTGACGATCTTTACCTTGCCGAGTTCCACAAGCTCCTTGACGATCGGCGAATTTGCTTCGATGGATTCCGTGACCTTGTTTACGTTTTCCACGATGCACTCTTCAATGACCTCGTCTTTTGTGCCGGCCGGATTGGTTTCGAGGACAGCGGTGACGGCCGGGTCAATAGCCTTTACAAGGCTGTCGATGTTTTTCTCCGGCAAGGCGCCGGTCACATGGGCATCATAGGTAGCTGTAACGGCACCACACTTCGAATGGCCGAGCACCATGATAAGGGAAGCCCCAAGATGTTCGACGCCGTACTCTATGCTTCCCAGGAGTTCGCCGGCAGAGGCGATATTTCCGGCAACCCTCGCCACGAAGATTTCACCCAGGCCCTTGTCGAACAGGATCTCGGGCGGCACGCGAGAGTCGGAACAGGTAAGGATGATGGCGTATGGGTGCTGTCCGGCGACAAGCCCGGTCCGGCGGCTGACTGTTGACATATGCTCCAGGTTGTCAAGGTCACCCTTGACGAAATGCCTGTTGCCATCCATCAAGAGATGCAGAGCCTGGTCCGGGGTAACAGCAGTTGTAATGGTGCTTGACGCCAGGGCGACGCTGCCCGACAGGAGTGCTCCGACCAGAGCGAAAACAACGGTAAACCTCTTCATACATAACCCTCCACAAATTAAATTTTTCCCAAACGGAAAACTGCGGCGGAATGTATACGGAAAGCAAACATTAATCAAGTATTTTATATGCAAAATTATTTAATCTTTTGTCATAAACGCGCCTTTAACCATGACCACCCTGAGCGCATCCCCTTCCACATCAACCACCCTCACCCGGGCTCCCGCTTTGAGCGGCTCATCGGTGTAGAACGGCCACTCGGCGTTACCGAGAAGGGGTACCTCAAACCTTACCATCCCGCGGGCGTAAGGATCGGCCCCGGTGATCACCAGCCCGACAGCCCCAACCACCGCAGCCTTTGACAAGCCTGCCTTGCGCCTGTCAACCCGCGGCCGCAGATAGCGGGACCAGGCAACGGTACAGAAAATCGATGCAACTAACCAGGTGGCGAGTTGGGCGGTCAACGAGCAGCCGGAAAAGACCAGCATCGCCACGCCAACGATCAGCGCGCCGATTCCGATCCAGATAATGGTAAATGAGGGGATGAGAAGCACGCTTCCGATCAGCATCAGCCCTAGCACTGTCCAATACCACCAATGAATCTTCATTGCGGATACCTCGCAGGCCACCAAAGCTCTCAGATGAGCAATCCTTCAAGGGGAGGGAGATCGCTTAAGCTCTCTTTCGCCGAAGATGGCCGAACCGATTCGGACGAGGGTCGCCCCTTCGGCGATCGCCACCTCGAAATCGCCCGACATCCCCATTGACAGCTCGGTCATCTCCACGTTGGGGATACGTTCTCCGGCAACTAGCTCGGAGAGCCGTCTCAGCTCCCTGAAATAGGGGCGCGCCCCGTCCGGGTCATCGAAAAATGGGGGCATGGTCATCAGTCCTTTTACGCGCAGATGCGGCAACGCTGCAACATCGCGCACCAACTCCAGCACATCATCCGAGGCGGCCCCGCATTTGGTGGCCTCGCAAGCGATGTTCACCTGGACCAGGACATCGCACGTTTTCCCCAGCCGACCCCACTGCCGGTCGATTTCCCTGGCGAGGGTGAGGCGGTCCACGGAATGGACCAGTTCCACCATACCGGCGATCTGCCGCGCCTTGTTCGACTGGAGAGCGCCGATAAAATGCCAGGATACCGGTTCCGAGACCTGCGCCGCCTTGGACACAAACTCCTGAACGTAATTCTCACCGAATAGCCGCTGCCCGCCCCTGGCCGCCTCGTCAACGGCCGAGGCATCCTGGGTTTTGGAAACGGCCACAAGCCGCACGGAAGCGGGATCACGGCCCGCCTTCAGAGCTGCGGCCTCGATCCTTCTGCAAATATTTTCAAGGTTACCGGCTATGGACATAATACACATGATACAAATTCTACTCGATCGCCCCCATGCGTCTGAGGGTCTCAACCACCTCGCAGAGCGGCAGCCCAACCACATTGGAATAGGAGCCCTCTATCCGCTGCACCATGTGGGCTGCGCCACCCTGGATGGCGTACGCCCCGGCTTTGTCAAAGGGACACCCCGTGGCGATATACGCCCGAATCTCCTCTTCGCGCAAGTGCTTGAAATAAACCCGGGTCCTGACGGTATCGGCAATCACACCGCCCCGCTCCTTGTCGTAAACGGCAAAACCGGTGATGACCTCATGGGAAATGCCGGAAAGCTTGTTGAGCATCCGTTCCGCATCCGCCGAATCCTTCGGCTTCCCCATGATCTCCCCTTCGCAGACGACAACGGTGTCCGCCCCGATGTAAAAGCGGCCCGCGCCCCCTTTCTGCGCCACGTTCTCAGCCTTGGCCCTGCCAAGCCGCACCACATGGTCCTCCGGTGTTTCGCCCGGCATCAGGCTCTCGTCCACGTCCCCCGGCGCAACCTCAAACTCGATGCCGGCCGAGCTAAGCAATTCCACCCTCCTGGGCGAGGCGGAAGCGAGGATTATCTTACTGTTTGCCTGCGTCATGGCCTTCCCGCTCCTTTCTCTCCCGCTCCCTCATCTCGTAAAACGTTTTCAACCGTTCCTGCTCTTCCCAGTGCTTTTTCCAGTCCTTCTTACGGACGAAATGGAGTATCACTGCCCCGCCGACAATCATCACCCCCCAGAAAATCTGGGTCGGTTGCCCCGTCTGCAGGCCGGAGCCCAGGGAGAAGAGCCCCATGAGGATGAGCAGCGCCTCCAGGGAAAAGAGCCTGCCGATAACCGATATTTCCTGCTTTTCCTTGTCCTTGTCCATGTGCTCCTCATGCTGGTGCCGGGCGCGGAAACCGCGTCCCTACAGAATTTTCATCCATTCTTCCAGCTCATTACGGGCCCGCTCCGCAAGCTTGGCACGTTTTTCCTTCTTCTTTACCCTGCCGGGGAGATCCGGGAAAAGGCCGTAATTGACGTTCATCGGTTGGAAGTGCCTCGTCCCGGTAGCGGTGATGTGATGCACCAACGCCCCCAGGGCTGTGGCCGGCGGCGGGACCGTCAACGCCTCCCCCCTGACCAACCGCTCCCCATTCAAGCCGGCGATAAAACCGCTCGCAGCGGATTCCACGTAACCCTCGACGCCGGTGATTTGCCCGGCAAAGATGACGCGCGGCTCCTGTTTCAGCTGGAAGGTCGGCAGTAGAAGCTGCGGGGCGTTGATAAACGTGTTGCGGTGCATGGAGCCGAGTCTGACAAACTCGGCATTTTCAAGCCCCGGTATCGTCCTGAAGATGCGCCGCTGTCCCGGATAGGTGAGTTTGGTCTGGAACCCGACCAGGTTGTACATGGTTCCTTCCCGGTTTTCCTGCCTAAGCTGCACCACCGCGTACGGTTCAATTCCAGTACGGGGATCGATGAGTCCGACCGGCTTCATCGGGCCGAAACGCAAGGTATCGAGGCCGCGCTCGGACATCTCCTCGATCGGCATGCATCCTTCAAAGTGTACCACTTTTTCGAATTCTTTCGCGGCAACCTTCTCCGCTGCAAGGAGGGCAGCAACGAACGCCTTGTATTCTGCCTCATCCAGCGGGCAGTTCAGATAGTCGTCCCCCTCCCCCTTGCCATAACGGGAGGCGCGGAATGCCTTGGACAGGTCAATGGAATCGGCCGTAACGATGGGGGCTATGGCGTCGTAGAAATAGAGATAATCCCCCGTGTACCGGCCTATGGCCGCTGCCAGCGCATCGCTGGTCAGGGGGCCGGAGGCGACAATCACCACCCCTTCGGCAGGGATTTCCGTCACCTCGCCGTGCACCACCTCGATCAGGGGGTGTTTTTCGATCTTTTCAGTTATGTACGCGGAAAAGAGGGCGCGGTCAACGGCCAGCGCGCCGCCGGCAGGGACACGGGTGGCAAGTGCGGCCTCCATGAAGAGGGAGCCTACCCGCCTCAACTCCTCCTTCAGTAACCCGACCGCGTTTTCCGGCGACTCGCCGCGAAGGGAGTTGGAGCAGACCAACTCCGCCAGACCGGGATGGTGGTGGACGGGGGAGTATTTCTTCGGCTTCATCTCAAAGAGTGTCACGGCCACGCCGTGGCCGGCGGCCTGCCAAGCCGCCTCACACCCGGCCAGGCCGGCGCCGATTACTGTCAGTTTTTCCTTGTTCATTCACTGCACCCACAAAAAAGCGGGATAAGAATCCCGCCTATGAATTACGTACACTATTTCGACCACGCATCCGGCTAAGACCAAACCAGACCGGGAGGGGCGGCGGGGGAGCTACTTCTCCTTCCCGCCCTCCTTGTAATCGCACCCCTCCTTCGGACACTTGAGGAACTCCCCTTCCCGCTTGTAGACCTTCTTCACCAAGAGCGGGAAGCCGCATTTGGGACAGGGCTTTTCCACCGGGAGGTCCCAGAGGGCGAACTTGCACTGGGGGTAGCGGTTGCAGGAATAGAACATCTTGCCGTAGCGGGATTTCTTTTCGATCAACTCCCCTTCGCCGCATTCCACGCACTTGATCCCCGTCCCCTTCGGCTTTACCAGCGGCTGGATATTCTTGCAGGCGGGATAGGCGGAACAGGCCAGATATTTGCCGAAACGCCCCTCCTTGACCAGCATCTGGCTGCCGCATTTTTCGCATTTTTCCTCGGAAACGACCGGCTCGGCGACCTCTTTCTTGTCCTTGTCCAGGGGGCGGATGTACTTGCATTCGGGATAACCGGAACAGGCGAAAAACTTGCCGAACTTGCCGAGTTTTACCACCAGCGACTTTCCGCACTCCGGGCAGATTTCGTCGGTGGCCTCGGTGGTGAGGTCGGACTTGTTGACCTCCCCCTCCTTCTGCTTCAAAAGGGTATGGAAGGGCTCCCAGAATTCATGGAGCAGCGGCTTCCACTTCTTTTCCCCCCTGGAGACCTGGTCCAGCTCCTCCTCAAGGGAGGCGGTGAAATTGTAATCGACGTACTTCGTGAAATGGTTCACCAGAAGATCGCTGACCACCATCCCCACATCTTCCGGGAAGAAGCGCTTTTTGTCGAGACGGGCGTATTTGCGCTCCACGAGCGTATTCATGATGCTGGCGTAGGTGGAGGGTCGGCCGATGCCGTATTCCTCAAGGGTCTTGACCAGAGTCGCCTCGGTATAGCGGGGAGGGGGCTGGGTGAAGTGCTGTTCGGGAAGGAGCTCCCTGAGCTTCAGCGGGTCCCCTTCGTTGAGCGGCGGCAGCACCCCTTCCTTCTCCTCCGCCTCATCGTCAACCCCCTCGATGTACAGCTTCATAAAGCCTGGAAAACGGATCACCGTCCCCGCCGCTCTGAACCGGTAACCTTCGCCGGCACTGATGTCCACCGAGGTCTGGTCCAGGAGCGCCTCTGCCATCTGGCAGGCAACGGTCCGCTTCCAGATCAGGTCGTAGAGCTTGAACTGGTCCGTAGAGAGGAACTTCTTAAGCTCGACCGGGGTCTTGCCGATGTAGGTGGGACGGATCGCCTCGTGGGCCTCCTGGGCGTTCTTCGCCTTGTTCTTGAAGAACCTCGGCTTCGCCAGGGCGTACTCCTTGCCGTACAGAGTGGTGATCACCTCGCGGGCCTCGTCAAGTGCCTGCTGGGACAGGACCACGCTGTCGGTACGCATGTAGGTAATGAGGCCGACCGTCCCCTCCCCCACGTCGATCCCCTCGTAGAGCTTCTGGGCAATGGACATGGTCTTCTTGGCGGAGAAACCGAGCTTGCGCGCCGCCTCCTGTTGCAAGGTGGAGGTGGTGAAGGGGGGGGAAGGCTGCCGCTTGCGCTCGCTTCTGGTTACCTTGTCGACCTGGTAGTTCCCCTGGGCGAGAATTTCCACGAGCCGGTCCGCGGCCGCCCGGTCCGGAATGCCGAACTTGCCCAGCTTTTGCCCGTCCGCCTCCACCAGATTGGCGGTGACGCCCTGCTGCGCACCGGTAGCCAACTGGGCGGCGATGGTCCAGTACTCCTGTTCCTTGAAGGCCTGGATCTCCTTCTCCCGCTCGCAGATCAGACGCAGGGCAACCGACTGGACGCGGCCGGCGGAGAGGCCGTAACGGATCTTCTTCCAGAGAAACGGCGAAAGGTTGAAACCGACCAGATAGTCGAGCACGGAGCGGGCCTGCTGGGCGTCCACCAGTTCATGGGAGATGCCGCGTGGATTTTCAACGGCATGGACAATGGCCCCTTTGGTGATCTCGTGAAAAACGACCCGCTTGATGTCGATGGCCGGCTTCTTCTTGTCCAACCCCAGCGCCGCCAGGAGGTGCCAGGATATCGCCTCCCCTTCGCGGTCCGGGTCAGTTGCCAGGAGGAGGGAATCGGAACCTTTCAGCTCCTTCTTGATGGCATCGATATGCTTTTTGCTCTCCGGGAGGACCGCGTATTTCGGTTCGAAATCATGCTCGACATCCACCGATCCCTGCTTGCTGGGCAACGCCCGCACATGACCGAAGGAGGCCAGCACCTTGTAGTTCGGGCCGAGAAACTTCTCGATGGTCTTGGCCTTGGCCGGAGATTCAACTATGACGAGGTGTCGCGACATATATTCACCGATAACGAGTTGATTGAATTTACTGGATCATGCGATGGCAAAATGCTTGCCGGGAAGCTGGGTTACCGCCCCCTTCAGCTCCAGGCGGAGTAAAATAGCGGAAACGTCTCCCACTGTCAATTCACTTTTGACGATGATATCGTCGATGTGGAGCGGCGATTCTGCAAGGAGGGTATAGATGCCTGCCTCCTGTGGTGTCAGACTGAACCCAGGCGAAGGGTCCGTATCCGCTGCGACCAGTGACCGCAGCGGCAGCTCTTCCAGGATGTCCTCCACCCCCTCGACCAGCTTGGCCCCATCCTTGATCAACTGGTGGGTGCCGCGGCTGCCGCTGCTGGTGATATTGCCCGGAATGGCAAAGACCTCGCGTCCCTGCTCCAAGGCGCAACGTGCGGTAATGAGAGAGCCGCTGTTCTTCACCGCCTCCACCACGAGCACCCCCCGGGAAATGCCGCTGATGATCCGGTTGCGGCGGGGAAAATTCTCCGCCAGCGGAGTCGTCCCCATGGGGAACTCGGAAACAAGCGCCCCCTTTTCGGCCATTTCCTGGTACAGCCGCCGGTTTTCCGGCGGATAGACGACGTCAATACCGCACCCCAGTACGCCGATGCTCCTCCCACCGCCCTTCAGCGCTCCCCGATGGGCGGCTGTGTCTACCCCGCGGGCCATGCCGGAAACCACCGTCACACCGTGCCGGGCCAGTTCCCCGGCCAGCCGTTCGGTCGTCAGCAGCCCGTAAGTCGAGGCGCGGCGGGAGCCTACGATGGCAACAGCGTCTTCCAGCCCCTTCAACTCTCCGCGCACATAAAGGAACGGCGGCGGATCGGAAATCTCCAGAAGGGCCTTGGGATAATCCGGGGCGAGAAAATCGACCACATTCACGCCGTGCCGCCGTACAAGCTCGCATTCCCGCTCGGCGAAAGGACGGTAATCGTGGCTCAATATGGAGTCGACTGCTGCGGCACTGATCCCCTTCACATGGGACAGCTCCGCTGCCGACGCCTTGAGCGCCCGCTCCGGGGTCTCAAAGCTCTCCAGGAGCCGGCGGAACGCCACATTTCCCACCATGGGGATCGATTTCAGGGCAAACCAGTAATAATGGTCCATGGTCGAAAAAAAAGGGACGAGCATCAAGGCCCGTCCCTTCATCAGTAATGTTATCTGTTTCTTTTCAGCTCTACCCGATCACCACGGTATATGGCGTCGATGCTCTTCACCACCAAAGCGGTGGATGTGTTTTCCTTTGTCTCGACGATCACCACGGCGCCCAACACCTCTGCGGGCAGTTTTTCTATCTTGTCGAGAGCGTACGTCTGGTCGGGGGGCACATCCCGGACGACGTAAAGCATGTTGCCGGTCGCAACCCCCTGCTGTTTCCCCAGATCCAGGTATACGACGTCACCCGCGGCAATGGCCTTGTTGCCGGCCTTGGTTTCGACAATGTATCCGGCAAGGTCCCTGTCAGAGGCTTTCAGCGCCACCTCCAGCTTCCGCGGACGGTAGGGGAGCAGGAATGCCCCTGCACCGACCTCCTGAAAAGACTTGGTCACGATCGCCTTGGACACCTTTTCCTCCATCTCGGAAACCTGTAGCGTGCCAAGGGGGACCGCCTTGTATCCAAGGATCACGTTGGTCACGGGATGGCTGACGGCACCCATTTTCCTGTAGATGGAAAACTTGTCGCCGACCTCGACGCCGTTCGCCCTGCCGATGTCAATGTAGACGATGTCGTCCTCCCCAACCATCTGCCGACCCTGATAGGTTGAGACTATATAGCCGGACGGCTTCAGGCCGTTTTCCACGAGAAACCCCTCCCCGCCGCTCACCGTAAACGTTTTGACCGGCGCCGCCTCTTCAGCGGGCTTCTTCGTTTCAGCAGGGAGCGTCTGTTCGACATGCGCAGCAGGCGCAGCGGTTTCCGCGGGAGTTTCCACCTCGATCCTGTCCGGATAGACCTTCAGCCGTTGGCCGGGAAAGATCAAGTGGGGGTTTGTAATGGACTGGTTCCGTGCCCAGAGATCGGGCCAATAGTAGGGGTCCTGCAGAAACCTTTCCGACAGCCCCCAGAGGGTATCGCCCTTCTGGATCACGTAAACGGTCGGTTCCTCCTGGGCTGAGCTTTCGCGGGAAGAGACGAACGTCATGAGGAGCAGCAATCCGAAAAAAAACAACCTTCTCATAAACACCTCGCAGGAGATTAAGGGCTCGTTCGTGCGAACAGGCTCTAAAGACGTCCCAGCCGCTCCTTTGCCTTCGTTGCAGCCTGGCTCTTCGGGTATTTCGCCACGAGCGACTGCAACTCGGATCTGGCCTTAGCCGGCTCGTTCATGCTGATCAGCGAATAGCCGACCTTCAACATGGCGTCGGGGACCTTGTTCCCTTTCGGGTAGTCTGTAATTACCTTTGAAAAGGATGCAAGCGCCTTGTTGTAGTCTTGCTGGGTATAATAGCACTCCCCGACCCAGTAGAGGGCATTGCCGGCATATTCGCTGTCCGGATAGGTTTTGATGAACACTTCGAATGATTCGATGGCACCGCTGTAATTATCGGCGCTGAACAGTCCGAACGCCTTTATGTATGCGTCCTGGGGGGCGGAATCCTTATCGACGGGCGCGGATTCCTTGTTGACTACCTCGATTTTCGGCGTTTCTGCCGGTAGCGAAGGGGTAGCAAGCTTTTGGAAAATCAAATCTATGGACGACTTGAATTCCTTATAACTCGGCTTCAGCGCCTCGACGTCCGAAGAAGTTGCAGAAAGCTGGATCTGCAGCGTATGGATGTCGTTGGTCAAATCCGTGAGGCGAGCATTGGCGGCCGCATTCGCCTGCGCCAGCTGCTCGAGCCTTGCTTCCATCTCCATCTGCTTTTTCACGACAAGGTCGTTGCCGCCGCAACCGGCTCCCAGCGTGCAGAAGACGCCGATGATAACCCCATTCAGTAGACGCATGGCTTCTCCTTGAGAAAATTTAACACAATTAAAGCTTTTTCCCGATTTTTGTCAAGAATAAAGCTTTGATTTGAGGTTTGCGAATATGTTACCATCCACGGCACAATTGAAGCATAATTCTTCCCCTCGTTCACAACGGATGAACTGTTGCAGAAACAAAACATGACAAAGCCCGAACTGCTCGCCCCGGCCGGCAACATGGAAAAGCTCCGTATTGCCGTCCATTACGGCGCCGACGCCGTATACCTGGGAGGAATGAACTTCGGGCTGCGCAACATGGCGGACAATTTCTCCAGCGCCGAACTGGCGGAGGCCGTATCCTACGCCCATGACCGGCGGGTCAAGGTCTATCTTACGGTCAACGCCTACCCCGGCAACGAAGACATAGCCGATTTGCAGCATTATCTGGAAGAGATGCGCCCCATCCCCTTCGACGCCTACATTGCCGCAGACCCCGGCGTGATTGAAACCATCAGGGAAATCTCACCCGAACGCGACATCCACCTCTCTACCCAGGCCAACACCACCAACTGGAAAAGTGCCATTTTCTGGCAGAAACAGGGGATTCGGCGCATAAACCTCGCCCGGGAGACGTCCATTCACGGAATGCGCCAGGTGAGGGAGAGAACGGGCATTGAACTGGAGGCCTTTGCCCACGGGGCCATGTGCATCTCCTATTCGGGGCGTTGCCTCCTCTCCAGCGTCATGAGCGGCAGAAATGCCAACAAGGGGGAGTGCACCCAGCCGTGCCGTTGGAACTACGCCATAGTCGAAGAAACGAGGCCCGGCGAGTATTTCCCGGTCACGGAGAATGAAAACGGCACCTTCATCTTCAACTCCAAAGACCTCTGCCTCCTCCCCTACCTGCCGGAACTGGCGGGCTCAGGAGTGGATTCCCTGAAAATCGAGGGAAGGATGAAGGGGATCTATTATGTTGCCTCAGTCGTGAGGATCTACCGCCAAGCCTTGGACCGTTACTTCGCTGAGCCGGAGACCTACCGCTGCGACCCCGACTGGCTGGCGGAACTCTGCAAAATCAGCCACCGCGGCTATACAACGGGCTTTTTTCTTGGCCCGCCGAAAGATATTGACCACCAGTACCACTCTAGCTATATTAGAAACCATGAATTTGTCGGCGTAGTAGAAGCTGTGCTGCCGGATGGCACCATCGTACTGGAAGTCAGGAACAGGATAAAAGCCGGAGACACCCTGGAATTTATCGGTCCCGCCATGTCGTCTTCCTTCCATAAAATGAAAGAAATTGTCACCGACCAGGGAGAACGAGTCGAAGCAGCCAACCCCAACCAGCGGATCATCGTCAGGACCGCCTTTGGCACAGCGAAATACGATCTGGCCAGGCGTGAAAAATCCTCTTAGAGTGGCGCTTGCGTGTCGAATACCGGCAAAGTGGGGCCTTCATCCCGTTTAAAAAGGAAACCCTTAAAACATGAAATTCTTCACCGACTTCCTGACCAGAAAAGAAGGTAGCCCAGCAACAGATCTGGGAATCATCCTCGCCGTCTTCGGCATCGCATTATTCCAGTTCCTGGGGCGCCTCCCCCTCATCGAGACCGATGAAGGGCGCTACATGGAGATCCCACGTGAAATGATCGAGCGGGGAGACTTCATCACGCCGACCCTGAACTACGTGAAGTACTTCGAAAAGCCACCCCTCCACTACTGGCTGAACGTCCTGTCAATCAAGCTATTTGGCCAGACCGAATTCGCCGCCCGCTTCGGCAGCGCCCTGTGGGGGATTCTGGGAATCATCCTCACCTACCATATCGGCCGCAAGGTCTTCGGACGTCGCGAAGGGCTCATATCCGCCCTTATCCTCGGAACATCCGTCGGCTACCAGGTGCAGAACCGGATCAATATCACGGATACGACCCTCACCATCTGCATGACCGCCTCTCTCGGCTTTTTTCTCATCGCGGTGCAGGATGGGGAAAGGCGCAAGGGGCTGTACTACTACCTCTTCTACCTGTTTGCGGCCCTTGCCGTGCTGGCGAAGGGTCTTATCGGCATCGTCTTCCCCGGGGCCATAATCTTCTTTTATTTCCTTTTCACCAAGCGCTGGGCGCTCCTCAGAGAGATGCGCCTCTTAACCGGCATCCCCCTCTTTCTCCTGGTCGCAGCCCCCTGGTTTGTCATCGTCTCACTGCGAAACCCGGAATTCGCCCGTTTTTTCTTTATCCACGAGCATTTCGAGCGTTTTCTCACCAAAGTACATGGCAGGTATCAGCCCCCCTGGTTTTACATCCCGATACTCGTCGGCTGCATGCTCCCCTGGTCGTTCTTCATCCCCGCAGCCTTCTTCCGAGCCTGGAAAGAACGAAAATCGGCCGGGGCTGATGCCCGCCTCTACTTGGCCATCTGGGCCATATTTATTTTCGCATTTTTCTCCAAATCCGATTCCAAGCTCATCCCCTACATCCTCCCCGTTTATCCGGCGATAGCGCTCCTCATCGGCGGGGCTTTCGTGGCGGCCTTCGACAAGGGGTTTGCCCCCCTGAAACGTCATGCCGTGACCGCCTCGATCATCCTCTGCGCACTCGGCGCCGGCACTATCGCATACCCGCTGATAGCGACCAAACCGGCAATTACTCCCGCAGGGGGAGCCATCATTGGCATCATCCTCCTCTGCCAGGGGGTACCCGCCCTGATTGCCGCCGCAAGGGCACAGGCAACCGTTTTTTTCTCCGCACTGGTGATCTTCGCCTACCTCTTCGGCATTTTCGGCCCACCCGTCATCTACGCGAAAATTGCTGAGAGAAAGTCCTCCAGGGAGCTGGCAATGATCATCAGGGAGAAAGCCGGCAAAGACGCAGTGGTGGCCACCTTCGAGTACGAACAGGGGCTGCCGTTTTACACCAGGAGACGCGTCGTAGTCGTCGGGGGGCGGGGGGAGCTGGAATTCGGCAGCCGACTTGGGGATCAGTCGGCGTGGTTCATCGAGCTGGATCAGTTCAAGAGGCTGTGGGATTCACCGACGCCTGTTTTTGCCCTTATCCAGCAGAGAGAGGTAGAGCCGCTGCAGAAAACCCTGGCGACACCTATGAAGGTACTCGGCAGGGAAGGTCGGCGGATACTCATAACCAATCATTAACATGAAAACGATGGTATCCGGCCTGATTTTGTGCAATATTTAGCTGTTTAAATTGTCGGAGGTTGACTGTGCGTCAAGAATTCTTACCATTTTCCACTCCCACCATAGAGGATGACGAAATCAACGAGGTGGTAGACTCCCTCAAATCGGGGTGGATCACCACCGGGCCTAAAGTCAAGCGTTTCGAGGATGCGTTCAAGGCCTACGTAGGCGCCCCATACGCCGTTCCGCTCAGCTCGGCCACCGCCGGCCTGCACTTGGCGCTCCTGGCCCTGAAGCTCAAGGAGGGAGACGAGGTAATCACGACCCCCATGACCTTCGCCTCCACGGTGAGCATGATCATTCTTTGCGGCGCAACGCCCGTGCTGGTCGATATCGAGCCAGGGACACTCAACATAGACGCCGCGAAGATCAGGGAGAAGATAACGGCAAAGACCAAGGCCGTCGTGCCGGTCCATTTCGCCGGTCAGTCGTGCGACATGGACGCCATATTCGCCCTGGCCAAAGAGTTCAACCTGACGGTCATCGAGGATGCGGCCCACGCCGCCGGCACAGAATACAAGGGAAAGCGGATCGGCTCCTTCGACTCCATATCCATCTTCTCCTTCCACCCCAACAAGAACATCACCACCGGCGAGGGGGGGATGCTCTGCACTACGGACGAGGCGCTGGCGGAAGAGGTCTCACTCCTGAAGTTCCACGGCATGAGCAGGGAGGCATGGAAGCGCTTCTCCGCCGCCGGCAATCCCAACTACGAGATCCTGCTCCCAGGCTTCAAGTACAACATGATGGACATCCAGGCCGCGCTGGGCATCCACCAGCTACCCAAGCTGGACGGTTTCATCACCAGGCGGGCCGAGATCGCCGAGTTCTATAACGCCGCCTTCGCCGATGTGGCGGAGCTGGCCAGACCGACATACGCCCCTTACGACCAGCGCCACGCCTGGCACCTGTACACGCCGCTCATCCGCATCGAACGGCTCACCATCGACCGCGACCGCTTCATGGCGGAACTGAAGAAGCTGAACATCGGCACCGGACTCCACTACAAGGCGATCCACCATCACCCCTACTACCGGGACGCCCTCCGTATCCCTGCGGGGGCGTTCCCCAACGCCGACTACGCGTCGGACCGGATACTGTCGCTGCCGCTCTTTCCCAAGATGACCATGGACGACGCGCAAGACGTGGTGGATGCGGTGAAGGAAGTGATTGCAAAGAACCGGAAATGATTTGTAGGGGCGGCCCCCCGCCCCCTGCACGCAACCATAGGACACAGGGGGGCGGGGAAACCCCGCCCCACAACCGTCAGGACACCCTCATGCCAGACAAACCTTACATATCAATAGTCATTCCGGTCTACAACGAGGAACTGAACCTCCCGCCGCTCATGGAGCGCCTCTACCCGGTCATGAAGCAGATCGGCAAGCCGTTCGAAATCATCTTTACCGACGACGGGAGCCACGACCGCTCCCTCGCCATCCTGCGAGAAATGACGGAAAAGTTCCCGGAAGTGCGGGTGATCGAATTCAACGGCAACTTCGGCCAACACATGGCGATCCTCGCCGCCTTTGAAGAGAGCACCGGCGAGATTGTCATCACCCTAGACGCGGACCTGCAGAACCCGCCGGAGGAGATTCCGAAGCTGGTGAAAGAGGTGGAAAAGGGGCACGACGTGGTCGGGACCATCCGCCAGAAGCGGCAGGACACCATGTTCCGCCGGGTGGCGTCGCGCATCGTCAACATCACCACCAACAAGATGACCGGCATGCACATGAGCGATTACGGTTGCATGCTCCGAGCCTATCACCGCAACGTTGTCAACAACATTAACCGCTGTCAGGAGACCACCACCTTCATCCCGGCACTCGCCCAGACCTTTTCCGCGACCCCGACCGAAATAGAAGTGGCCCATGCGGAACGGGCCGAGGGGGAGAGCAAGTACTCCCTCTACAAGCTGATCCGCCTCAACTTCGACCTGATGACCGG
>DAIEGL010000111.1 GCA_027356255.1 Geobacter sp.
GTCGGGTCGGGCTCTGCGCCTCCCCTCGCCTGGCGGATGGTGGCGACGTGATCGATGTTGACCCCCAGTTTAGCCATGTGTGCTTCCTCCGATGTTTTTCTCCACCAGTCCGGCGATCTCATTGGCCCAGCCGGTGATCTGGTACTTGTCCTGCCCTTCCAGCATGACGCGCAGTAGAGGCTCGGTGCCGGAATAGCGGATCAGGATGCGTCCTTCGTCCTTCACCTTCGCCTCGATCTCCCCGATCAGGCGCGCCACCTCGGGGATGGTCATGACGTCCTTTTTCTCGGCCACGCGGACGTTGACGAGCACCTGGGGGAGCGGGATCATCACCTCGGCCAGCTCGGAAAGGCGCCGGTTGTGGCGCTGCATGACGGCCAGCACCTGGAGGGCAGAAAGCACCCCGTCACCCGTGGTATTGTGGTCGAGGAAGATCATGTGTCCGGACTGCTCGCCGCCCAGGTTGTATCCCCCCTTCTGCATCTCTTCCACCACGTAGCGGTCGCCGACCGCGGTCTTTATCACCCTTCCCCCTGCCTTTTTTACGGCTATGTCGAGCCCCATGTTGCTCATCACCGTGGCGACCAGGGTGTTCTCCCGCAGCTTGTTCTGCCGCAGCATGTCGGTGGCGCAGATGGCCATGATATGGTCGCCGTCCACTTCGCTGCCGAACTCGTCCACGAAGATCACCCGGTCGGCGTCGCCGTCCAGGGCTATCCCCAGGTCGGCCCGGTGCTCCCGGACCGCCTCGCTGATGACCTCCGGGTGGAGGGAGCCGCAGCCGGCGTTGATGTTGGTGCCGTTCGGCTTCACGCCGATGGCGATGACCTCTGCACCGAGCTCCTCCAGCACTGCCGGGGCGACCTTGTAGGCGGCGCCGTTGGCACAGTCCAGCACGATCTTGAGCCCGGAGAGGTCCAGGTCCTTGGGAAAGGTGCTCTTCAGGAAGACGACGAACCTGCCGACGGCGTCGTCGATCCGGTAGGCCTTCCCCACCTCGGTGGCGATGGGGCGGAGGGAATCGATCTTGCCGGAGAAGATCAGCTCTTCGATGCGCAGCTCCATCTCGTCCGGGAGCTTGAAGCCGTCGCGGGAAAAGAACTTGATGCCGTTGTCCTGGAAGGGGTTGTGGGAGGCGGAAATGACCACCCCTGCATCGGCGCGCATGGACGAGGTGATGTTGGCAATCCCCGGGGTCGGGAGCGGCCCCACCTGGAGCACGTCAACCCCCATGGAGCAGATCCCGGCGACGAGGGCGTTCTCGATCATGTAGCCGGAAAGCCGGGTGTCCTTGCCGATGACGATCCGGTGCCGCTTCTTGCCGTTCCTGAAGATATGTGCGGCCGCCCGCCCTATCTGCATGGCCATCTCCGTGGTCATGGGATAAACGTTGGCCACCCCCCTGACGCCGTCGGTTCCGAACAGTTTTTTCATTTTCATACCTCCTGACCGGATTTTCCGGAAACGTGTTTTTTCATCTGCCCTGCACGCCTTTTGCCGCCGTTTTCACCTCGACCGTTGACGGCGACAGACCCGCCAGGTGCAGCTCTCTATCGAGTCTGACGAACCTTTCCAGCCCGCCGACCACCGTGGTCCCTTCTCCTGCGCCCCGCAGATCGAGCGGAATCTCCATCCCCTTCATCCTGAGCCTGAGGAGGAGGATGCGCGGCCCGGTCACGGTCACCTCCGCCCGGGAAGGTGGGGTATTGACGATGACGAGACCCGGCGGCAGGTTTCGATACCGGAGAGGTACGCTCATAGCCGTCGTCCCCTCCCTCTCTCCCGCAGAGAAGAGCCAGATGAGCACCGCCACCAGAAGCGACAGGAGCTTGAGCAGGTTGCCGTTTTCCGTGGTCGCGCGTCCGCTCATGACAGCCACCTGCTTTCGACCAGGCGCTTCAGCACCTTGCGCAGGGTGGCAGGTTCAAGGTCGTTGGTTTTTTTCCCGCCCAGCACGACCGATATGGAGCCCGTTTCCTCTGAAACCACGATGACCACCGCATCCACCAGTTCCGTCAGACCCAGGGCGGCCCTGTGGCGGGTGCCGAGGGCCTTGCTGACGTCCGGGTTCTGGGTCAGGGGGAGAAAGCAGCCGGCCCGCGTCAGTTTCCCCTTCTGAATGATTACCGCTCCGTCGTGGATCGGCGAATACGGCAGAAAGATCGAGGAGATGAGCTCGCTGGTGACCTTTGCGTCTATGTCGGTCCCCACGGCGATGAAGCTGTCCACGGACATCCCACGCTCGATGACTATCAGGGCGCCGATCCGCTTGCTTGCCAGCGTCTCCGCAGCCGTGGCAAGCTCCTCGATGACCGACTCGGCCTCCCCCGGTTCTGGTTCCTTGCCGCGGAGGCCGCGGTTCAGGGTCGCAAATGCCCGGCGGATGTCGGTCTGGAAAATGACGACGAGAATGACGCACGAGGAGCCAAGTATGCTGTTTGAGATCAGGCGCAGGGTTTGCAGGTCCGCAAGACGGGAAAACATGGAGCAGAGGAGCAGCAGGGCGAGCATAAGCAGGATGCGGACCGCCAGCGCCCCTTTTATGAGCAGGCTGAAGCGGTAGATGATGACGGTTGCCAGTGCAATGTCAAACAAATCCAGCAACAGGCCGAAATTTTGCGGAGAGTCTGTCATGATTTTCGTACGGGGGGACACCCCTCCTGCCGCAGGCGGTAACTCCGCTGAAGAGTTCATTTACCATGATCGAATCTACCAGGCTCCGGGCCTGCTGAGCGCCAGCGCCATGTCCGCGACGTCGCGCATCTCTTTTACGTCGTGTACCCGGAAAATCGAAGCGCCGTTGACAAGCGCAACGGCGACAGCGGCTGCGGTGCCGTAAACCCGGTCATCGGGCTCCCGCCCGATGACCTTGCCGATGAAAGATTTTCGCGACGGCCCCACGAGAACCGGCCGCCCCAGCGCTGCAAATTCTCTCAACCGCCTCACTATCTCCAGGTTACCGGCCACGCTCTTGCCGAAGCCGATACCGGGATCGACTACGATCCGGCTGGCGGCTATCCCGGCCGATGCGGCCAGTTCCAGGGATTTTCGCAGAAATGCGGCAATTGCGGCGATCATATCTTCATAGGCCGTATTCGACTGCATCTCGCTGGGGGTGCCGCTGGTATGCATCACGACAAGACCAGCGGAGGCGGCCGCGACCGTCTCCGCCATCCGCTCATCAAAGGTGAGGCCGCTGATGTCGTTTACGATTTCGGCACCCGCAGCAAGGGCGGCCCTTGCTACGGATGCCTTGTAGGTGTCAATGGAAATGGGAATTTTCAGCCGGCCGGCAAGGCTCTCGATAACGGGGACAACCCGCCTGAGTTCCTCCAGTTCGTCCACATGGTCCGCGTTCGGCCGGGTGCTTTCGCCGCCGACGTCGATGATGTCCGCCCCCGCGGCCTCCATCTCCAGGGCGTGGTCAACAGCCTTTTCAAGGCTGTAGAAGCGGCTGCCGTCGGAAAATGAGTCAGGGGTGACGTTGAGTATCCCCATGATGCACGGACGCCGGGAAAGATCGATGGTACGGCGTCCGAGGTCCCATGTTTCGGGAAAACGGTCCATCAGGCCTGTGCGCCCTCGCCGGCAGGAGCAGCGGACGGCACTTCAACGGCTTTGATGCTGATGATCTGGTCTACTTCTTCGCCGCTCAGGTTTTCCTTCTCGATCAGTTCATGGGAAAGCCTGTGCAGCACTTCGAGATTATCGGTCAGAAGCCTGCGCACGCGGGTGTAGTTTTCCTCCACGATCCGCTTGATCTCGGCGTCGATCTCAACTGCGGTGGCCTCGCTGTAGTTCTTGTGGGTGGACATCTCCCGGCCGAGGAAAATCTGCTCGTCCTTCTTGCCGAAACTGACCGGCCCCATCTTTTCGCTCATCCCCCACTCACAGACCATCTTCCGGGCGATCTCGGTGGCGCGCTCTATGTCGTTGCCGGCACCGGTGGTCATGGAATTGAAGATGATCTCCTCGGCGGCACGCCCCCCCATGAGTACGGCGATCCGGTCGAGGAGGGACTCGCGGGAGTAACTGTGCTTGTCCTCAATGGGAAGCTGCATGGTAACGCCGAGCGCCCTGCCGCGGGGAATGATGGAGACCTTGTGTACCGGGTCGGTGCCGGGAATGAGCTTGGCGACGAGGGTATGGCCGGCCTCGTGGTATGCGGTGTTCTTCTTCTCTTCATCCGAGATGACCATGCTGCGCCGCTCGACCCCCATCAGCACCTTGTCCTTGGCGTCGTCGAAGTCCTGCATGTCCACGACGCTCTTGTCCTTGCGCGCCGCCAGAAGGGCCGCTTCGTTGACCACATTGGAGAGGTCGGCGCCGGAGAAGCCGGGTGTGCCCCTGGCGATGACGGCGAGATCGATGTTCGGTCCCAGCGGGGTTTTCTTGGTGTGGACCTTGAGTATGGCCTCGCGACCCTTGACGTCGGGACGCGGCACCACCACCTGCCGGTCGAAACGGCCGGGGCGGAGAAGCGCCGGATCGAGGACGTCGGGACGATTGGTGGCGGCAATGAGAATCACCCCTTCGTTGGACTCGAAGCCGTCCATCTCCACGAGGAGCTGATTCAGGGTCTGCTCCCGCTCGTCGTGCCCCCCGCCGAGCCCGGCGCCGCGGTGACGTCCCACCGCATCGATCTCGTCGATGAAGATGATGCATGGAGCGCTCTTTTTCCCCTGGACGAAAAGGTCGCGCACCCGGCTGGCGCCGACGCCGACGAACATCTCGACAAAGTCGGAACCGGATATGGAGAAGAACGGAACGCCTGCTTCTCCTGCGATGGCGCGCGCCAGAAGGGTCTTGCCGGTGCCCGGAGGTCCCATGAGCAGGACTCCCTTGGGAATCCGTCCCCCCAGCTTGGTGAACTTCTTCGGCTCCTTGAGGAAGGAGATGATCTCTTCCAGTTCCTCCTTGGCCTCCTCGATCCCCGCCACGTCTTCAAAGGTGATCTTTCCCTGGGCTTCGGTCAGGAGCTTGGCGCGGCTCTTGCCGAACGCCATCGCCTTGCCGCCGCCTCCCTGCATCTGGCGCATGAAGAAGATCCAGACGCCGACCAGGAAGATGATGGGGAACCAGGAGATGAAAATGGAAAACCAGGAGAACTTCTCCTCCTCAGGTCGGGCGTTGACCGCGATCTTTTGGGTCAGGAGCTTTTCGGTCAGGTTGGCATCGGCCGGCTTGTAACTGCGGAACTCCTTCCCGTCGCTGAACTTGCCCAGGATCTCATTGCCCTGAATTGTGACGGTTACTATCTTTTTGTCGACATTCTTTATCTTGCCGGTATCAACCGCTTCAATAAAATCGCTGTAGTCCAGCTTTTCCTGGGCCGGCTTCGGCTTGTTGAAAAGATTGAACAACAGGATCATCATCAGACTGATAACAAGCCATAATGCCAGATTCTTATAAAACTGATTCAAGTTTACCCCCGTTTTGACTGCCCCGGCAGTTGCCGGGATGCCTCTAAAGAGCGATTTTGTGGTAGTTTAAAGCTGAAAAGTTACCATAAAGGGCACTGCTTGACAAGTGCTTTAAGGAATGAAATCAAGAATTTCTGCCCTCAGCACCAACCTCGTGGAGGCTGTTACCCGCCCGGCATTCGCCGGCATCACCCCGCACACCCAGAAAAGGGTTTCACCCGAGAACAGAAGCGGAAGGCGGCGGCGGACCGGAAGCGGGATTTTCTTGTCGATAAACAGCTTTTTCACCTTTTTCGACCTGGCCATGCCGAGGGGCGAAAATGCATCCCCATCAGCGAAGGTCCGCACCATCCAGGGGAACGGCACCCCATCCCCGTCGAAATACGCAACCGCGGCCGGCACCCCATCCCAACTCTCGGGGGGCGCCGCGACGTCGACGGCAAGAACTCCGCCGCCGGGGATCGGATAGCTGCCGGGGCCTTCGATAAAAAATTCATAGGGAACGGGCAATGCATCGCCCCGCTTCTGGAACGTCAGCTCTCCGTAACACCGTTTCACGGTGAACCCTTCTGGGAGGACAAGTTTGGAGTTGGGACGTGCGGACAGGAGCAGGGAATCGATATCGTAGAGGTGGCCGGCGCTGACCCGCGCCAGGTCTCCCTTCACCTGCAAAATCGCGCGGCGGTAAAGACGCAGGCGCAATCCCCGCGTCTCCGCAGCCACACCGGCAACGGTAAGCCCGACCCGATCGTCCCCTACCGTTCCAAGGCGGTCGAACGCCTCAGTGGTGACCCTGTCCAGGATTTCCTCATCCTCGGAAAGCACCGCAGCGGTCGTTACAAGCCTGTCGACGATGGCGGGGTTATAGCTCTTCAGAAGCGGAACCAGCTCATGCCGGACGCGGTTGCGGAGGAAATTGACATCCGCATTGCTGCTGTCGATGCGGCATGCAAGTCCCCTTTCATGCAGGTACGCCTCGATCTCGGCGCGGGTGACGGAAAGAAGGGGCCGAACGTATATGCCCGCGGATTTCGCCGCCATGGCGCACAGGCCGCTTCCACCTGCACCGCGCAGAAGGCGCATCAGCACGGTTTCGGCCTGATCGTCGGCATGATGGGCCAATGCCACGGCCCGGGCATTGCAGCTGGCGGCTATCTCGGAAAAGAACCGGTAACGGGCGACCCTCCCCGCTTCTTCGAGGGAGAGCCTGTCTCGCCGGCTCAAGCCCCACACATCTACGGCCTGCGTGACAAAGGTAACGCCGTATCTAACCGCCAACTCGCGGACGAAAACCTCGTCCCCATCCGATTCGGCGCCACGCAGGCAATGATTGAGATGGACGACAACAAGCCTGAGTTTCAGCGCGCTGAAACCGGCCAGGACATCCAGCAACGCGACAGAATCGGCCCCGCCGGAAACCGCCACGACCACAGTGTCTCCTGGGGTGAAAAGGTCATGCTCTTCTATAAATACAGCCACCTTTTTCAGCACAACAACTCCATACGTCCGAATTACAGGTAATAATATCGCATTTTCCCATGGTTCGGATACAAAAAAACCCCTCGGTAGGAGGGGTGTCTTTGTTAATTGGGGTGCAGGCCATTGAACTGATTGCGCAACACCTCGTTATGTCGGGGTTTTATCAATCCATATTCCCCGGCATACCCCCAAAAATACCCCCAAAGGTTATGGGCTACCCTCTTTCATGAGGGTTAGATTTTTCCCCTTGTATAGCACGACGGATGACACAAAGGGAACGAAAAAAACGCCCATTTCTGGACGGCTTTTCTATTGTCACTTCCATGTTGCTTCAGGCTATGTTGACGTACTCTGTCGTGCCTTCCGCTGGGATCGCTTCCAGATGTTCAGCCATCGGAGAATGATCGTCATTGACCAAGACGCGAATATCTCCATGAACTTCTTTCAGTTCTTCCAGCTTTACTATTAACTCGGATACCTTCCTATGCGGTTCCGTTTTATCTTGTCTATTTCCTTCCCAAGATTATTGCTGATGTACGGGGTCAGCACAACCGAAAATCTATCTCCGTTCTGAATCTTATTCGCGGTTGGACTTTCATCGGGTGGTTGCAGCATTCGCATGGTCACTTACGAAAACTCCACAGATGAAGAGCAGCCTATATGGGTGCGAGCCATTGGTAGCGACTGATGACAAACTTAAGGTTTATATCTTTGTCCTAAAATAACCACGCTTTACGCCAGTCAGACCCAAAACCGTTCATTCTCACACTTTTAAATTGCCACACATCTCACGGCAGCGGTTCTCTGCATAATCCCATGCTGAAAAGTGCTGTCCTACAATTTGTGGGTCATCACCAAACATCTTATAAGCTTTAAATAGGGCCGAAGCATCCATTCCGACCTGGTAGTGTTCTGCCAAGCAGTTATCAACAACCTTCCTGGCGGCCTGTTCAGCTTGGTTAATCGTAGTGAAGTCGCCAAGCTTGTAGCGTTCACTTTCATCCATGTAGTGGTAGTTATCGTAGACGTATACTGTAAATATATCTGGCATTTTATCCCCCGTTGACGATTAACAAGAAAGAATCTTTGATAGGATAGTCATGGACCTGTTGCGCAAGCATAAGAAAAAAGTTTTAATAACAAGGGAAATATGAGAAAATCATCATTCCATGGTAACTTGATTGCAGCACCAGCCTTCATGACAACTATACCCCCTAAAATTATAACCAAAGTCAGCTGCAAAACCGTAATAGAGGCAGGCTTCAGTGCTGTCCCCTGGTTGCTGTGGTAACATTGGATCTTCTGCTTTCAGACAGTTCCGTTATTTGGTTCGATCCGCAAGGGTTCAAAAGATATGATGAGGAGTCCTGCGCCGGAGACACGGCGATTGGCGTTACAATTACTTTCGGGAGGAAGTGACATGAAACAAGCAGCTTCAGTTTTTTTTACATTAGTTTGCATAGTGGGCTTAGCCGAAGGATATGCACAAGCTGCCTCACCTGGTTTTAACGGATACAAAGTTTCTCACAACATTACTGTTAAGGAAAAAAATGCTTTTGACGAAGAGGTCGAGCGTGAAAAGATTGTGGTAAGCAGTGAAACACTTGCAGGATTGGCTACTAAAATAAAGAAATTATACGGGAAGAAAGTCAGCATAAATCGTGACTATTCAGTAGAAAATATGGGCAAATTGTTTATGACAGGAAATGAATATGCTTTACTTGGTAAATACCTTGAAAAACAGGTATGGGTTACAATGAAGGTCCCCATTGATTTCAAAAAGTTTGACAATAGTAAAGACCTGTCTCTATTGTTTAAATCCTGTGAGCAAAAGGTTGACATGTACTGCGACAAACAGAAAAAAGTCTGTGAGTATGAGCATTACAAGGATGAATTAACCTGTACTTACAATGGCCATGTTTTTGAAGATATAATGAGTAGACACGACAGCAACCTACGTCTTCAGATGAATAAAGAGCTCCTTAAAAAGATCATGGAGAAATCCTTCAACAATGATTTTTTGCATATTTGCGCCGATGAAGACAATTCAGACTTACAACAAACAACTCTTGACAAGGTCAGAGAAATATTACCCAGAACAAAGGTTCTGAGCATGAAAGAGTGTAGGGATTGAATTAGTCCAATCAATACGTGACCGGCCCGAAACTGAGCCGGTCACGTGCCCTCTCTATGTGTTGGCTTGACGGCAACCAACGGAGCGCGCCAGCATCCTCTCTACCGTCAACCGCTGCGCTGCGCTAATCGACCGATAAATCAACTCCTCATACTGGTAGAATAAATCCTGCTGGTCAGTTCCAAGGAACGCACGCACGCTTTTCTCGGCGGCCGCATATTCAGGATCAAAGTCTTTGCACGCCTCCTGAGCAATGTTACCTAAAAACTCCGGGTCTTCAAAGTCTGCAAACTTCGCTTTCCGCCTGGCCATAACTCGTCCCTCCTTGTGGGATTACAGCTGCATTTCAGTTCTTGCCCTGTCTCCGCGACTGGTCAAGAAACGCCTGGAAATCATCACTGCTGATCCGTTTCAGTTTCCCGATCTGATGATACTGGAGCTCCCCCCGCTCCATGAGTCGGTACACTGTCATCTTGTTCACCTGGAGCCGGTCGGCAATCTCCTCCGGCGTGTAAAACTCTTTCGTTTCTTGCTCCACGTTTCACCCCCTGTTGCGCTAGATTGCCAGAATTGCCTGGTCTATTTCCTCTTCCCGGAAGCTCAGGTATTGGGCTGTCGAGTTGATGTTCTTGTGGCCGAGGGCTTTCTGCGTCTTCACCAAGTCGAACCCAAGCGCTTCATAAACCTTGCTGGCAAAGGTCTTACGCATTGAGTGGGTCCCAAGCTTGCCCTCAAGGTCTTTGCGCTGGAAAACGTCATGCAATACCCTCCATGCGTGGATTCGGCTGACCGGCTTGTTGTCTCCCTTTCTGGAGAGGAAGACATAGGTCTCGCATTCAACCGGCTGGACCTTCCCCAACTCCCCCAGCCATTCTACTAGCGCCGCCTTTGCCTCAGGGTGAAGGAGAACTGTTCGCCCTTCGGTCTTTTTCTTCATGTGTCGCCTGGCCACGGTTACCCGGTCGACGATCCGGCCTGAATGGAGGATGTTGCCGGCGCGTAGACTCAGGAGCTCCGAAATGCGGAAACCGGACTTGATGCCCAGAAGGAAAAGAGCTTTGTCCCGATTGGCGTAAGGACCCTCAAAACTACCGAGCACGGATTTGATTTCAACATCATTCAATGGCCTCACCCTTTCATGGTCTATCCTCCGCATGAATAATCCTGACAAATAAACAATACATCAGTTTTAGCCACTTGTCAATACTAATATTCGTTTAAGGCATCATCTTCCATTTATGGCAACTATAGTTAACTTATGTAACGTTTTACTGAAAGGTTACATTGGGCGTCGCTGTAGATGAGGGTGTAGAGCGGCATCATGAGGGGCAATAGCTGGGAGTGAGGCGGGGCGAGGGGACGTGCAGAGGTGGCGCATAGCGGACTAACAACAGGCGATAAGGCCAAGTGACGATGGCGAAGGGGGGGCGTTCCGAGGTGACGACCTGATGGAGATCGTCCCTCCTCAATCTTTCCAAGTCAATGGCGAGTTGGCCGGTGCCGTCAGATATATTTCAGCGCTTCTTTTTCCATCTTGTCATTTGAGCGGATAAGGCGGATCAGCACCTCATCAGTTATAAGCTCATCTCTCTCTTGCGGAGGCTGTTTCAGCATCCGTCGCAACCGTTTGCCGGCTTCCTTTATGTCATTGTATAGAGCAAGAGAGACATCCTCGATATCGGATTCTTGCTCGTCTGGCCTGGAAAGGACATCAATGATCTTTTGCCGGACCTCCTCCGAGGTGTTCCCTAAGCTTGAAAGGTCGCGGACAAGCTGGTCAATGTCGTCAGCTTCTATATTCGAGTTAACTGTGGTGGGAAGAATAGGCTTTTTGCTCATGGTGTCCTCCTCAATCGTTTTAGGTTAAGGCGCTCGTCCCCGCCATCACTCGGCCGGAAGTATCCCCTTTCCAGTATATAAGGGGATCACTCAAATATGATGCACGAAGGGTCCCACGCCACGAGGGACAGTCAGAATAGGTTATTTCCTTCAGGATGTTTTGGAGGCGCTTGAATCAAGGAAAGAAGTTAATCTCATGGACCAGGAGTAAGAAACGCTTCCTTCTGTTATTCCGCCGGTCCCGCCAGGAAGTCAGCTTCATTATGTGCTCCAAGCTGTGAGAGCTCTAAATACATCTGCTGTTGTACATCGGGTATCTGTTTTGCCATGATCCGAACGACTGCCTCAAAGAACGCCATAGTTCCCTGCATATCGAAGACATCTTTCCGAGTTTTATGAATTATCTCGGCAAGTTTTGCTCCCTTGTCGATAAGCTTGCACGCAAGATCGACGTGATAAGGTTTAAGCTTCGCATTAGCTGTTGCCATATGCTCGCTCATTTCTTTTTTAAGTTGTGCGCTAATTTCATCCACGGTGTCGCAATAGTCATTTAGCCGCTCAAAAACTCTGAAGCTATTCGCAGCGACATTAACCCCCTGCTCAAATCCGGCCCGAACCACTGCGTTGTCCTTCACGTTTGAGCCAACTGGCGCGGCGTTTTCAAAGGCTTTATGAACAATGCCAGCAGCAACGCCACTTGCTTTAGCTGAGTCAAGAAGCTTGCCATCTGGATCGATTTTCTTGAGGCGTTGAACAACAGCAGACGGAGAAATTTTTAACTCCCGAGCCAAGGCACTCTTATTTTCATTCAACTCAATTAAGCGTCCTATGAAAGTGGCATCATCTATGCGTTTTTTCTTTATATTTCCATGGGTTTGCTTTGCCAATTTAAATCCCGCTTCACCTATAATTTTTGTAAGCTTAATGATTAAGCAACGAGATAAACCTTATTGCTAACTCACTGATTTTTATTGTTTTTATTGATGTTTAAGTGTCAACTTTTCTGATAAATCAATCATTGGTCAATACGGACTACCTTTAGCCGTTCCTATGCGCACAGGCAAAGAAGATTGATTACCAGTTGACGTAAAGTAATTGAGGATATCCTGCAAAGCTTTGTTGGTAATCTCCCGTTGCATTGCGGCCCTTTCATTATCATCACCTTTTTGTGAGTCTACACGCCCTTCCGACCCATAAGGGTTGGCCTTTTCCCACTGCATCATTTTCTGTTTATCTATATCGGCATCCTTGCTGGTAGGATCAGCCATAGCAAGCTCTGTCGCAACACCCACCGTTGCTCCCACGCCTTTTATTAATGCTTTCCCGACAGGAACACCGACCCGCTTTATCACTTCTTTTTCGGCGGTTTTTTCAAATGTCTTTCCTGCCCCTCTTTCTAAGCCTTTTTCTACTGCCTTTGTGGCCGCACGCTGTGTGCCTACCCCGAATGTTTCGGCCATTCCTAATGCAAAGTTTACCCCTGTCTTTCCCATGCCAATAGCTTTGGCTACTGCGTAAATGCCACCAAGAAGAGCCAGCATTTTCCCAAACGGGCCGGAATCGTCCCATAGAGTTTTGGCTGACTTCTTCAAAAACCCTCCCGCCTCATGGAGAGCATCACCCACGCTATGGATTTTTGCAATGCCATCGAGGAAGCTTGTGCCGATCCTTAACAGGCCATCTTCAAGCTTTTGAATTTTGGGACCCAGCATCTCGCCTGCCGTGGCATAATTATCCTCCCTATGCAATGCCAGCTTCCGTGTCGTACTCCCCGAATAGAAGCTTTTAAAATCCCCCTCTTCTGCCCCGGCGATTATCTCAGTGTTGGTTTTCTTTGCCAGCTCTTTTATTTTGCTGCCGTTGTCGGCTTCTTTTTTGGCTCCTTCTGCGCTGTTAAGAATATCTTCCCATGCAACCCGGCCTTCTCCCCTGGTATCTACCCCATTTTTATCTATGCCACCTCTTCGGACAGAGAGGCCGAAAACGGATTTCAAGAAGGATACTTTTTGCTCGTCGCCCTGCATGTTTTCTGTCAGCCACTGCTTCAGGTTATTGCGAAAATCCTTATTCCCGATCCCTTCTTCCATCCTGCCACGAACCTCATTCAAGGATTTCCATGACCCGTCGTGCTTGTCGCCGCCAGCCAGCTTCCAGAACAGCAGTTGCTCCCCTGGATTCTTCCCCCCTGCCGCTATCCCAGCATTGAGCTTTTCATAGATGCTGGTGTTTTGTAACGAGACGCTTTTCTCAAAATTACTGGTATAAAGACCAGAAAGGTAAGCCGCTTGATCCTTGCCGACCGGCCCCCCCTGTTGTGCTGCCTGGGCCGCGAGGAGCTTCTGGATTCCCTCAAGCACGTCAACCTGGCGCTTAGTGTTTTTCGTCGTGGCGAAGATGCCGGCGGTCATGCCGGTAATCCCTTCTTCACCCATCCCGGTTGACTTATACATGCTGGACATGAAGCCGGTCATGGTGTCCAAGGGGACAAACCGGCCCCGCGCCATGTTCGCAGCTGCACCCAGCATATGGGTTGAGTCGTAGCCGGTGCTTCTAGCGAGGTCTACCTTGGCCGCTGTGCGTTCACTGAAGAGAAAATCGGATGCATGGGAGTCTTTGACGCCCATGGCCCCCATGTCCGCGCCGGTTGTTTCCCGCTGTTTATAGGTCTCAATGGACCTGTGAACCATTGAAAGGAGGCTGGCCCCACCGACAAGCGCCATGGTCGCCACCATGACCTTTTCGATCTTACCGAGCATGGAGGACTGCATCTTCTGCATGGAGTCGTCGCGGGAGCCGTAGCCCTGGATATTGTTGGCGTGCTCTTCGGCTCGATCCTGCAAGTAACCGGCCTTTGAATCACTCTTTCCCCGGCCATTGATCTCCTTTTCAATGTCTGCTTTTTGCGCCGACAGCATCCCTATCTCGTCAATAATCATCTGGCGATGCTTGGCGTTTAGTGACGGGTCCATGGAAGCTTGCTGAAGACCTTTCAGGTCGCCATTCACCTGCTTCAGCTCTTCTCGCAGTTTCTGGGATTGCTTGATCCAGTCTCCCAGGTTGTCCCCTACTCTTTTTGAAAGGGTAGCCGCGTCTTTCCATTGCTGGATATTGAGCGTGCCACCCTTCGACTCGCCACTGCGGGTAAGGTTGCCGAGGCGGATAATATCCAAGGACGCCTGCCGCAATATCTCAGCATCCTTGGATAACCCCTCGCCGCCCAGAGAGATTTCAGCATCATTCAGTTTAGTCAGAGTTGAGCCGAGGTCCATGACCTCTTTCCGTGCATTTGATACCTGCCGTGCATCAACCCCAATATTGATAAACATGCCCATGTCACTGCACTCCTTTAATGACTCTCTCCAGCTTGAGAAAATATAAAACTAATTCGAATATTTTTCGTGTAATTGAAGAAGCAACTGCTTAAAAACTTGCCTCAAGGCCTCAACAGTGTCTGCCGTTTCGAGTATCGAATCTTTGTTAATCGCCTTAAATAAGGTCTCAAAGGTTGCGCCTTCAATGGCAACTCCGCCTTTTTCCGCCTTGACCAACACAGCATCTTTTCCCTCGTGAGCAATGGTATAGTTGATCCCGGCCGCAATATAATCACCTTCGGGATGATAATCCGCAGGCAGTCGCTGGCTCTTCCAGACGGTCGCCGCATGTAATTCGCGCCCATAGCTCACATCATTATGGAAAGAAAGAGCTTCCATAGTAGGAGATTGCCTGATCTTTTTGATTATCCTTGCTATCAGTTGCCCAACGTTATCTCTGTTCCACCTCTTTATGCCTGGGGCCTTTATGTGGCGCTCATTTAGCATATCTGCCAAATTTCTGTTACTTTTTACCGGTTCTTCATAAGGATGCAAACCAAAACTTGCTTTTAATACGTCCCGCTCGACCGGCTCAAGGTCGCGGAGCACCAGCTTGAGGTCGTCAACTAATGCTTCCTTGTTTGCTGCCATAGTGAATGGGATTTGCATGGGTTGTGTAGAGGTGCTTTCAAGTATTTGCCGTGCATTGGGGTCTTCCGCCATGTCATGGATATCCTGCCCATCAAACAGGTCACGGTCTTCCCGTCGCTTTTCCAGATAATGGATAACTGCGGCTCGCCCCTCCTCCTGCATGGCCAGGTGGGCATAGCTGGACCATTCCTTGCCGGCAATGACTTGCTTGGACTGCTCGATGTTGTTCTGTAGCTGCTTCCCCTTGTCGTCATTGGTGATTGGCTTGGAAAGCACCCTGCGCCAGGCTTTAATCGCAGCTTGTGTGTATTGGTACAGCATATCCTGGTAGTCGGGGTCGGAAGCCCTATACCATGACTCTTTTTTGTTGTCGCCGGTCACGGTCGTATTGATCCCGTTTTCCTTTGCCAGTTTGGAGGTGATATTGATGGCCGGACCGACGAAAGATGGATGCTTGATAAGCTCATTCTCCGTGAATCCCAGCCGTTCCTCAACGATCTTTTTCCGCCGTCTCAGTTCTTCTCCAGTCAGGTTGTGTTTCGCCTGGGTCCGGTCCCCCTCGGTGGTGATCTTGGTATTTGCCAGCTTCTTTTTCTGCTGCTGCTGGGCTAGTCGAGCAAGTTCCGTCAGGGTCATAACCTCAACCTTGGGCACCTTGTGGACCGGGACAACCCCCTCACTGGTACGCTTGCCCTCGATCTTGTAATGATCCTTGCCGACACCTACGACGACGCCGGTCCGGTGGTAGCTGGCTCCTTGAGGTCGGTATCGCACCTCTGTCCCTTTGGGGATATCCAGCTTGCCTTTGTTCGGCTTGACATGGAAGGTTTCCATGAAGGACTTACCCTTCTTGTGGACAAGCTTCTTTTCGGATATAAGTGGAATGACGACACGCTCGCCACTTAATACTGCCTTAAACAGGTCTAATAGTGCCATTATTCTGCTCCTTGGTTGACGTTTTTTTATTTTCCACCGGCGTTGAAGAAGTTCCAAGCCCGGTAATCATCTTCTCAACACTAGCGAGCCTTCCCGTTAAGCCCGATTTCACCATCAGCAGCTCAAAGAGCGAGCTCTTCCGGGTAATTTCAGACGGTGTGCCGGTTTGGAGGTAGGAATGTATCTCCTCGAATACCTTTCCGGTCCGCTCGATGCTTTGAGTGATGTCGATTATTGATCTGGTTATTTGTGGAAGTACGTCTTCACCTTCGAGGACCTCTCTTGTTTCGTCACTTTCCACATGTCGCGTATGGGTAACCGTTTTCATTTATTGCGCCTTTTTTGCCTTCAATTATATCGAAACAAACTTTTGATACTCACCCATCCAGCACACCGGAATGCTAATATTCCGCTCACCCGCTCGTTGCTTCTCGATGATGATTTCCGCCTTTGCCTGATGCTCACGGTAATTATGAGTGCTATCGTTAACTCTATCCTTGCATTTCTGGCAATATGCAGCCGCTCGAAATGGAAATATAACAACATCCCCATCCTGCTCAATCTCTCCTGAGTCCCGCAAATCACTCATCAACGGGCGCTTATCAGGGCGGCTATCCACTGACCGGCTGAGTTGAGAAAGGGCGATTACTGGCACGTCAAGCTCCCTTGCAAGCTGTTTCAATCCCCGGCTGATCTGGCCTATCTCTTGGGTTCGGTTTTCTTTCCCCGGTAGCGCCATAAGTTGCAGGTAATCGACCAACAACAAATCAAGGCCGTCCCGCTTCTGTCGTCTCGCTTTCGTTCGTAAATCCCGTAACGATATGGCCGGGGTATCGTCAATGAACAGTTTCCAGTTGTGTATATCGCTGATTGCTTTTGTCAGTTTCGCCCATTCCACATCCTGGAGATGCCCATTACGGATATTTTGGTATTTAATCCCCTTCCCCGCGGCGAGCCTGTCCATAATATCAGCCCGTGGCATTTCCATACTGTAAAGCTGTCCTGTGCCTCCTGAACTGCAAACGCTGTCAAGAATGTTACCGGCAAGGGCTGATTTGCCCATTGACGGCCGACCGGCTATGATTATCAATTCTCCTCGGTGCATTCCAGAAGTCGCCGCGTCCAGCTCTTCAATCCCGTAGGGTATTCCCTGAATCTTCCCCCTGTTCTCTGAGCGATGCTCTATCTTCTTGACCAGTTCCCTGCACGACTGAGTCATACCTACCGGTTCGGAGTTGTGGCGAACTACAGGCTGTATTGCGGCCTCCAGTTTGGAAACGGCATCAACTATAGCGCCACCGTCGTAAATAATGCCGATTGCAGCCTGAGCATTGAGGATCAACCGCCGTTCCGCTGCCCTTGCTGCCACTGTTTTGCAGTAATAGGCGATGTTCGCGGACGTGGGTACATACTCAACGAGGGTTTGGAGATACGCCCCGCCGCCAACCGCTTCCAGTTTCCCCGCTGACTTTAACACCACAGACAGCGTTACGATATCCACCGGCTCATTGCGGTCAGTCAAGTCGTCCATTGCCGTGAATATCTGACGGTGCGATTCACGATAAAAATCTTCAGTTGTAATGATCCTGTGAACGATATCAATCGCTCCATTGTCGATAAGTATCCCGCCCAGGATTGACATTTCGGCTTCGATGCTTTGGGGTGGCAATTGTCGGTCATTCATATTTTGCAAATGCCTTTCTTATTCTGGCTGACTCTTCCGCTGTTACAGCGGAGTGTACGCTTGTATTGTCTGTCTTGAATGAAGGTGAATCTGTTTCAAGGCTGCATTTATCGACTACAGGTTCTTCATCTTCCCATCGTTTACCGTTGAGCCAGGTAGAGGGGTGAGGAATAAATTTACCGCCGTCTTTCTGCCAGTTCTCCAGTTCACTTTGCCACTTAAGAGCCGTCAACATCTCTTGCACCAGCTGTTCATTGGGCTTGATCCTTGACCACACCTTTTCAGCTACTGCCTTGCCAGCTTTTCGTGGGTATGCCGACCAGAAAATGGCAAAAGATGACGACGTTTTTAAGGTCTTAGTCTTAGTATTTGTAGTAGTGTCCCCGACCCTGTCCCGACCCTGTCCCAAAGGTGTCCCAACCATGTCCTGACATTCTTCTAACCCAAAGAAAATATTACGGATTGAGTGACCCAAGGGTGTCCCGACTGTGTTCCGAAACTGTCCCAAGGGTGTCCCGAGCTCCGATGTGAAACGCCGCACTCTTTTCCGATCCCAGTTCCAAAGTTTTGCGTACCCATTGACTGTCCATGTTGCACCCTCATCCAGGTCGATCCTGTGGCTGATGTATGCCTCAATAACGGTGTACGGTCGCCCATCCTTGGGGAAATGGTGGCGAAGATTCTTGTCGGCAGGTATCCATCCACCGCTGACGTTATGGCGTAGTGGCGGTGTCATGGCAGCTGGACCTTACCGGTGACCGTAAACCATTTCATCTCGGAATTGGCCCCCGTGCCAGAGCTGCTGACGGAAAATTAGCCTTATGGTAGCGCGCTGTTTTTGTCATCCGAAGAAGTTCTTGAGCAGCAAGTTCCTTAGCGCCAACGGATAGAAAAAGTTTGAGCTTCATTCGGCCGGCGTCGAGGCGATCTGCAACGTACCCGGAGGAAAATTCGGGCTCTAAAATTGTCCCGGCCATGGTTACCCCTCCTCGACAGCAGTAAGAGCGACCACATCGGAATACCTCCAGCAAGTGCAACGGTTGCCAAGTCGGATCGGAGCGGGTGCACGCGATGTTGCAACCCAATTCCACCAGGTAGAAGCTGCCACAGGCACAATCTTTAGCACCTCTTTGAGCCGGATTAATCGATTTGGATCAATTTGAGCAGGAGAGGATTTTGTTGGTAGAACTGACTGGTTTGAGGGCTGCTGTTTAACCGGTTTCATCTTCTTTCCTCCATCATCGTGAGATGTTGTCCGGTTATAACAATTACCAGCGTCATTTAGGTAACAGTCAAGCACAAAAAAAGCCGGGGAGCCCCCCAGCTTAAATAATTGTTTTTCATATTGTTTGACTACTGTCACGCCCACAATATTACAATGTGACAGCGTGACAATTTCAGGTTTTTGCGGTTTTTTCCACCTTAGCAACCATCTCTTTCCCCTTATTGACAAGCCTGCATCCACGCTGTTTTAGTGCTTCAACTTGAAGTTGGTTGAGGCCTTCGCCAAGCGCCAATACTCGGGCAACGTTTAAATATGTAAGGCCTAATTCGGTGTACAACTTAAATGCGATTATTTCTTCTGCTACATGGTCCACACGAGAGCTGCTAATGTATTCTTCTACCATTTTTACTTTATCTTGCTGAGATTCTTCTTTCTCTTCATCAAGGTTAAACCAGAATTTCGGGAGAGTGAACCCCTCTTGAATACACCAGTTTTGAAAGTCTTCGCGCCGGATACCGAAATTTGAAAGGTGGGTTTTCACTTCTTCTGTCGGGTAATGAGGGCATTTTGCGGAGTTTAAAAACTCTACAGCCGCTCTATATTCAGGAGAGTTGTACAATCGAGATTGAAAAGAGACTTTTCCATCCCCATCAATAACTTTAACCATTTTTGAGGCGTTAAATGCAGACTTTCTGCTAATTTCACCCTTTGCAGAAAGATAGTCAATCGGCCAGATTAATAGTGGAGGCGGTGGAAGTTCTGGAGAGGTGGTGGCCAGTGGAAGTTCTGGATACGTGGCGGCACTTCTCATAGTCTTGATCGTGTCCATTACAGTATCCTTCGTTTCTGCTGCCCATTTTTCAACAACTTCCCAAAAGGTATAGTAAGGTTGTCGTTCAAACATCTCCGCGCCTCCTGCAACGCCCTGGTGAATTAATCCGCGGGAAACCACCCCAGGAAAGGCGGCTTATCGTCTGGCCGGACTATCCCGCGAAAGATGTAATCTGTTACCCTTCCGCCCTCTTGAGCGGTATAACCTTTGCTCCGGTCTTCAGCCCATCGAGGTAATTTGCCCACGTCGTCATCATCTTCCGGCGCTCGGCAAGGTGCGCTGTCCGGTTGTAGGCGCGCCCGTTCGGGTCCCTCACCGCATGTGCAAGCTGATGCTCTATAAAATCTGGCCGTACCCGCAACACTTCATCGAGGATCGTCCGCGCCATTGCCCTAAAGCCATGGCCGGACATCTCGTCTTTTGCAAATCCCATCCGGCGAAGGGCCGAAAGAATAGCGTTGTCGCTCATGGGACGTAACAAGGTACGATGAGAAGGGAAAACATACTTGCTGCATCCGGTCAATGGATGCAGGGCTCTCAAAATCGCTATGGCCTGTTGTGAGAGTGGCACAAGGTGAGATTGCCCTTTGCGTTGCTGTTTCGTTTTGAGGGGAAGTTTCATGCGTTCGATGGGGATGTTCCACTCTGCCGCTTCAAGGTCAATCTCCGTCCATTCAGCCGCTCGCAATTCGCCAGGACGAACGAAAAAGAGCGCAGCCAACTGAAGGGCACACTTGACGACAAACGAGCCCTTGTAATCGTCAATCGCTCGCAGCAGGGGAGCAACATCTTTAGGGTCGGTAAGCGCCGCCATGTGCTTTGAAATAACGGGCTTCAGCGCCCCTTTAAGGTCTGCCGTCTGGTCACGTTTGGCGCGGCCTGTTGCCACGGCATAACGAAACACCTGACCACAGACGATCTTCATCCTACGGGCCGTTTCAGCAGCTCCACGGGATTCAATACGCTGCAACACTCCAAGCACTTCGGGAGGTTCGATTTCACTGATAGGGCGCTTGCCCATCCAAGGGAAGATGTCTCTTTCAAGGCGGGTGATGGTAACGTGTGCGTGGCTGGGGGACCATGAATCTTTAAACTTCTCATGCCACTCGCGGGCAACCACTTCAAAGCTGTTGGCGTCGCTGTCGGCTCTTGCTGCCTTCTGGGCTTTCTTAACCGCACCAGGATCAACACCGTTGGCCAGGAGCTTTCGAGCATCTTCCCGGCGTTGTCTGGCATCGGCAAGGGAAACCTCTGGGTAAGTGCCAAGGGCAAGGAGCTTCTCCTTACCCCCAAACCGATACTTGAAACGCCACCACTTACCCCCCGCAGGGGTAACAAGCAAGAACAGGCCATCGCCATCGAATAACTTAACCTGCTTCTCTCCGGGCTTTGCGTTACGTGCTTTCGCGTCTGTCAGTGCCATGCCAGCCTCCTGTTTGCAGGGCTTGAAGCCTTAACGTGGGGGTATCAATTTCAGCGTGGGGGTATTTATATGGAAAATCTACCCCCAGTTACCCCGGATGTCAAGAGACTATTCTGGACACTAAAAGACAATAGAAAAAGAAAAGGCCCTGATTTCTCAGGGCCTTTCGTACTTCGGCGGACAGTGCCGGATTTAAAAATGGTGGCGGTGCAGGGACTTGAACCCCGGACACTACGGATATGAGCCGTATGCTCTAACCAGCTGAGCTACACCGCCGAAATCATTAAATAAACTCAGTTTCCCATTTGGCTATTGTTTTGCCTGTCGAGACCTACAAAAAGCTAACTACTTGAAACACTTGGTGTGTAAACTGGTGTGTAACAACTGCAAACCAGAAGACATTATTTACACCATTTTGTATATCTTTTCAAGACATTTTTGCTGCAGCAGAGCTATTCATCAGGGTTGGGAATTTAGGCAGGTAAACTATTGAGAAAAATCAGCGGGTTTGCCGATTACGTCTATTAGGAAATGAAGACTGGGCGTCGTCATCTTCGAATAAATCAAGTATTCTGGTGAGCCTAAGAGGAATCGAACCTCATGTAACCCCCTTGGACAACCCCCTAGAAATCTAGGGGACTCTCCAAGGAGGGTGCTTTGCCACTAAGCTAAGGCCCTTGTATGTCAGTACTAGCCCCACGAAACTCTAAAGCATATTCTAATCTACAAAATGATTTGAATCTCCGTTCGAATCTTTTAGCACTGAGTGTGGATTTATTCAAGTTTTTAAATGTTGTTAACAACTCAACTTTCGCAGTTGGCAAAAATATGTAACATGCTGTAATTATTAATAGTATAGCGTCGCAATCTGGGTTAAAATGGTTTTGTTCCCCAACAAATCCACTAGCACAGAAAGGCGACGCTATGAGCCAGATTGTAC
>DAIEGL010000117.1 GCA_027356255.1 Geobacter sp.
GATTATAAATAGGAGGAGTAGAGATGCGTAACGTGGAAAGACTGATAGTATTGTTGTTGTTGCTGGCGGCGATTGCCATCCCTGCCTGTGCGCAGAAGGAAGGCAAGACTGCGGTGGAGAAGAAGGGAGAGCAGGCTTCTGTTGCCAATATGGTGAAGACCCCTTCGGGACTTGCGTACGTGGATCTCGTTCCCGGCAGCGGTGCGTCGCCTGCCCCCGGGAAGCAGGTGAAGGTGCACTACACCGGATGGTTGGAGAACGGCACGAAGTTTGACAGCTCGGTCGATCGCGGCGAACCGTTTGTCTTTACCATCGGCGCAGGGCAGGTCATTCCCGGCTGGGACGAAGGGGTCATGTCCATGAAGGTCGGCGGCAAGCGCAAGCTGATTATCCCTCCGCAGCTCGGTTACGGGGCAGCCGGTGCAGGCGGAGTGATTCCCCCCAATGCCACCCTGATATTCGAGGTTGAGCTGCTGGACGTGGCGAAGTAGCCGGGGACTGGGAATTAGATTTTACTGATCCCAGATCCCGGATCACAATTCACATGTTTTGTTGTCGGAGGTGCGATGCGCTTTGTTCTTGTCTTTTGTCTTGTCTGCTTGCCGGCAGTCCGCGCCCTGGCAGCGGACAGCGCCGTCACCATCTATCTGGACGGTGCGAGGGTCGAACGCATCATGCCCGTGGTTAAAGGGTATCTTGAGATGTCTCTTCCCGCGGACATGCAGGGGGATTCGTTCAGGGCCAGGCCGCTTGGCGGGGGCGTCGTGGACCGGGTGGAAATTGTTCCGGCCCGCTCGAACCCAAAGCAGGACAAGGTGCTGGTCCAACTGACTGAACGCAAGGAACTGCTCCAAGACCGGCTGAAGGCCCTGGAGACAAGGGAAAAGATATTTACCGCTGCGGCCAAGTCCCAGAGCGGCAAGGCGCCGCGCAAAACCAAGAACAACCCTGAGCCGCTCGCAACCATCCGCCAGGGGACGGACTTTGCCATTGCCCAGCTTGAAGCGGTTTATCAGGCGAGGCGGAAGGCCGAAAAAGAGCTGAAATCGGTGGAAGGGCGTCTCGAACTGGTAAAAAGGGAAGGCAATGTCGGCGGCAGTGTCGCCAGAATATGGCTTGTCGGCAAAAAAAGCGGCAGGGTGAGCATCTCATATCTGGTCAGCTCCTTGCGCTGGGTGCCCAGCTATGATTTCAGGCTGAACGGGGAGACGGAGGCCACGGTGTCCCTGCGGGCATCCCTTCCGCGGCTGCCAAAGGGGGCGGCCGTGGCGGTGGTTCCCACTATTGTGGCCGAGGGTGGGGAGACTGCGCCGGTGACTGTCAACGCTGTCCCTTTGCCGCGCGTCGCGGCATACAGGCTTCCGGTTGAAAAGGTGCTGTCCGGCGTTTATCCGCAACCGTCCCTCTCGTTCTCCTGTCGGAACGTTTCCCAGCAGAAGCTCCCCGCCGGAGAGGCCGTTTGCTATCGGGGCGGAGAATACCTGGGGAAGATGATGTTTCAAGGTCTTGCGCCGGGTGAGTCAGGGCAGTATGTTTGCGGCAGATAGAAGGAATTTTCAAATAAATAACTTGGCGTATACAGGAGTAGTTCCCATGGCAAAAACAAGACAACATGTGTTTTACGGGATTGCAGGCTTACTGATGCTGGCGCTCTTCGCCGGCTGCGGTAGCAGTTCCTCCACCACAACCGTCCCTTCGTCGGCAACGATCTTCTATGCCCACAGCCTGGCGTTCAGGAACAGCACCACCATGGCCTGGGGGTATAACGGTTTCGGTCAGATCGGGAACGGGTCGTTGAACAACCCTATCACCCAGCCGGTCGCTGTCTCAGGGCTGATCGGGGCGAAGGGGGTTGCCATCGGCGCCGACCATTCGCTCGCCTTCTTCAACAACAGCACGGTCCGGGCCTGGGGGGACAACTACCAGGGGCAGCTGGGGAACAACACGACCAATTACAGCAGCGTGCCGGTGCCGGTAAAGGTTAAATCATTGACCAACCTTACCGGTGTCATCGCGGTCGCGGCGGGAGGGTTTCACTCCCTTGCCCTCATGAACGATGGCACCGTCTGGTCCTGGGGGGATAATACCTTTGGCCAGTTGGGTAGGAGTGGCAATTCCCTCATTGCCGATCCGGTTTCGACAGGAACAACTGGAATCGCATCGATAACCGCGATCGCCGCCGGTGGGGACCACAGCCTTGCCCTCAGGAACGACGGCACCGTCTGGGCCTGGGGGTACAACGGTTACGGCCAGTTGGGGAACAACACAATAACCAATAGTACTGTGCCGGTGCAGGTCTTCAATGCGGACGGAACTCCTTTCAACAACATTAAAGCGATTGCCGCAGGCGGTGCCTTCAGTGTGGCCCTCATGAACGACGGCACTGTCTGGGCCTGGGGGTACAACGGTTTCGGCCAGTTGGGCATTGACCCGGCGAAAACTCCTTTCAGCAGTATACCTGTGCAGGTAGCCGGCTTGCCTGTGATAAAGGCAATTTCTGCCGGGCTCGACCATGTCCTGGCGCTGGATGGCAGCGGAAATATCTGGGCCTGGGGATACAACGCGCTGGGGCAGTTGGGGATAGGGACTACCTCCACCAGCTTCATCTCTACCCCTACCCAGATTACCGGTTTCACTGCCGCCTTGATCACCTCTCCTTTTACCGTCGACGGTGTCAGCCCAATCCTTGCCGCCGGTCACCACACCCTGGCGCGCAAGGCCGACGGCACTCTCTATGCGTGGGGGGACAACGCCTACGGCCAGTTGGGATTTGCCCCGCCGACGAATCTGGACACCTTCAGACCTACCCCGCAACTGGTAAACGGCATGTAAGAGTCGGTATATGATCTTACCTTTGAAGTCCCCCTCGGCACCGAGGGGGACTTTTTTTGTCCGCAAACCTTAAGTTTCCTTCCGGACCGTCGATACGAAAATAAAACGGCACTCCCGCCACAGCGGAAAATTTCCGGTCTCCGAGTCTCTGTGGCAAAACTGCTTTTTCCAAATGAGGTGAATGCCATGCGACGGTTCACGAAGAAGCTCAAACATAGAACGATCTGCGCAATCTTGCTGACTGCGACCGGCGGCATGCTCTGGTGGGGACTGGCAAATTATCTAGGCGCAGCACGGCTGCAGGGTGCGCTTCTGATATTTGTGGCGCTGCTTCCCCTATACTTCGCCTTTACCCGTCTCGAACGCGTCGCAACCATGCAGCTGGTGAACAAGAACTGGGCGCTTGCCGGTGAAAACGTCCGCCTGATGGAGACGCTGGATGAAGCCGAGGAACGCTTCGTTTCTTCGCTCAGGTCCATAGCCGAGGTGGTTGACGCCCATGACGCTTATGCCAACGGCCATTCGAAGCGTGTTGCCGATGTGGCCGTAAAGATCGGCCGGAAACTGAACATGTCGGAAAAGGAGTTGAACTCACTGGAGACCGCCGCACTCTTTCACGACATCGGCATGATCTGGGTGCCGCACCATATCCTGATGAAGGAACAACCGTTGACCGCGGATGAACAGGCGGCGATCAGGAGGCACACGGTCCAGGGGGCCGAACTGCTTGATTCGGTCAGGTCGCTGAAAGACGAGGGGAATACCGTCCTCCACCATCACGAAAGGTTCGACGGCACCGGCTATCCTTACGGCCTGAAAGGTGTTGCCATACCCCTGGCGGCCAGGGTCCTCGCCGTTGCCGATGCGTTCGACGCCATGACATCGGAGCGACCTTACCGCCCGGCGCTCCTCATGCGCGAAGCGCTGGAAGAGCTCTACTCCAACGCTGGTGGTCAGTTTGATCCGCGGGTTGTGGAGGCTTTCCTTAACGCGCTTGACGATATCACCCGGGAAAACGAAACGATGAGGCCGGAGAGAATACGATTCGGAGCCCGATTATACAGCATGGTCGGCAACTGTTGAGAGCGGCGATTCTGGTCGGCATTTTGGCTGGGGGTCGCCTGCCGCGACTTCGTCCGTTCGTTCGGTCGCCACAGCTGCGGACCTTGCACCGTCTCCCCATGTAATCACCTGAATTTCAGTTTACTGACGAAGGTGCTTCCTTCAATCTCGGGCGGGTGTCCGCTCGCCGCTGCGGCTCTGTCACTCACTCCCGAAGTCGCGGCAGCCGCCCCGGAAATGTTGTAAAGACCATTACCCGTTGGGGCGTGCATCACTCGCCTCATTTTTTTTGTTCGGGCTCTGATTCCGGCTGCAGCAACATATCCGACATCCTTTTCTGTTGAGCAATTCTCCCCTTTATGGTACTTTAACCTGTTCTTAACTATTCAAAATTATCGGGAGACTTAATCGGATGTTTGGTGCTCTTATTAAAAAAATTGTCGGCAGCAAGAACGAACGTGAGCTGAAACGGCTTTGGCCGATCGTCGAACGGATAAACAGTCTGGAGGCGGAGATCAGCAGGCTGAGCGACGACCAGTTGCGTAATAAAACAACCGAATTCAAGAAGCGTTATGCCGGGGGGGAAACCCTCGATTCCATGCTGCCCGAGGCCTTTGCCGTCTGCCGCGAGGCCGGCAAAAGGGTGCTGGGGATGCGCCATTTCGATGTGCAGCTGATCGGCGGGATGGTCCTTCATCAGGGGAAGATCGCCGAGATGAAGACCGGCGAAGGGAAGACCCTGGTGGCGACCCTGCCGTCCTATCTGAACGCCCTTACAGGCCGCGGCGTGCATGTGGTCACGGTCAACGACTATCTGGCAAAGCGAGACTCGGAATGGATGGGACGGATTCACAGCTTTCTCGGCCTCACCGTCGGGGTGATCGTCCACGGCCTGGACGACGACGAACGCCGCGAGGCCTACAACGCCGACATCACTTACGGCACCAACAACGAGTTCGGTTTCGACTATCTGCGCGACAACATGAAGTTTTCCCTCGACGATTACGTGCAGAGGGATTTTCATTTCTCCATCGTGGACGAGGTGGACTCCATCCTCATCGATGAGGCGCGTACCCCGCTCATCATCTCCGGTCCCACCGAAGATTCTACGGACAAATACTACATCATTGACCGGATCATACCGCTTTTGAAGAAAGGTGAGGTCATCGAGGAAGAGGCCAACACCCTTTCCGGCAAGCGCAAGCGCTACACGGGCGATTTCACGGTCGATGAAAAGGCGAAGTCCGCCACCCTCACCGAAGAAGGGGTATTAAAAGTCGAGAAGCTCCTCAAGATCGACAACCTCTACGACCCGCGCAACATGGAGACGCTGCACCATGTGAACCAGGCCCTCCGCGCCCACGCCCTTTTCAAGCTGGATGTGGATTACGTGGTGAAAGAAGGGGAGGTCCTCATTGTCGATGAGTTCACCGGCCGTCTCATGCCGGGGCGTCGCTGGTCGGACGGCCTCCACCAGGCCATCGAAGCCAAGGAAGGGGTGAAGATCGAGAACGAGAACCAGACTCTGGCCACGATCACCTTCCAGAACTACTTCCGCATGTACGAAAAGCTGTCCGGCATGACCGGGACCGCCGACACCGAGGCGGAGGAATTCCACAAGATCTACAAGCTCGATGTTGTCGTCATCCCTACCAACAGGCCGCTCCTGCGCCCCGACTTCCCGGACGTCATCTACAAGACCGAGCGGGAGAAGTTCAATGCGGTGATCGAGGAGATCAAGGAGCTCCATGCCAAGGGACAGCCGGTGCTGGTCGGTACCATTTCCATCGAAAAGTCGGAGGTGTTGGCGGAACTCCTGAAGCGGCAGGGAATTCCGCACAATGTCCTCAACGCCAAGCAGCACGAACGGGAAGCGGAGATCGTTGCCCAGGGTGGTCGTAAGGGGATGATCACCATCGCCACCAACATGGCCGGCCGTGGTACCGACATTCTTCTCGGCGGTAATGCGGAAGCCATGGCAAAACAGTGGCTTCGCGGGAATCCCGAGGCTTCCGATGAGGACTATGAAAAGGTGCTGGCCCAGTTCAAGGAGCAGTGCGTCAGGGAGCATGACGAGGTGGTGAAGCTCGGCGGCCTCCACATCCTGGGTACCGAGCGTCATGAGTCGCGCCGTATCGACAACCAGTTGCGCGGCCGTTCCGGGCGTCAGGGAGACCCGGGCTCGTCACGTTTCTACCTCTCTCTTCAGGATGACCTGCTGCGCATCTTCGGCTCCGACCGTGTAGCCAAGATCATGGACATGCTGAAGATAGAGGAGGGAGAGGCGATCACCCACGGACTGATCACCAAGGCCATCGAGAATGCCCAGAAGAAGGTTGAGGCCCACAACTTTGAGATCAGAAAGCATCTGATCGAATACGACGATGTCATGAACAAGCAGCGTGAGGTCATCTACACCCAGCGGCGGGAGATACTTGCCGGTGAAGGAATCCGGGAGAGCTTCATCGACATGGTCGACGAGACCGTGGCGGACCTTGCCGCGGGGTATGCCATCGAAAAGGTTCCTGCACAGGAATGGGACTGGAAGGGGATGGGGGATTCCATATACAAGATCTTCGGTTTCCAGGTGGATATCCCGGCAGAGACCATGGAACGCCTCAATCCATATAATCTGCGCGAGCTTTTGCAGGAGAAGGTCAGGGAACTGCATGCCGCAAAGGTTGCGGAGTTCGGAGACGAGCTCATGGACCACCTGATAAAGGTTATCATGCTCCAGAGCATCGACACCCAGTGGAAGGATCACCTCCTCTCCATCGACCACCTCAAGGAGGGGATCGGCCTGCGGGGGTACGGACAGAAGGACCCGAAACAGGAGTACAAGAAGGAAGCGTACCAGCTCTTCATGGATTTGATGGTCCGCACTCGCGAAGAGGTGGTGGAGAAGTTATTCTGGGTGCAGATCGCCCAGGAAGAAGATGTGGAGAAGATGGAGGAGCAGCAAAAGCGCCAGCGGCTGGTTTTCAATCTGGGTGACGAGCCGGAGGCCCAACAGCCCACCACGAGCAAGAAGGTCGGCAGGAACGAGCCGTGCCCCTGCGGAAGCGGCAAGAAGTACAAGCAGTGTTGCGGCAAGTGAGGTCGGGCTGCGATCGGCATGCAACGCCGGAGCCGGTATGCAGATCTTGCAGAAAAATGAGTTTGCCGAACGAGCGACCTGTCCTACGATTACGAGAAGATAAACCGATTGGCGCAGTTGATGCGATGTCATGAAATTGTAGCTGATAACATTCTGCATACGGATTCCGGAGGCTGTATGAGGGTGCGTAAATTGTTGTTGCTTGCTGGACTGCTTCTCCTGACGAACTGTTTTTTCAGCGTTTGCGCAGCGGCTGAAGCGGGTGGACTGAAAATAACGGAAATGGCGGTTACCACCAAGATCGTCAAGGGAAACCCCATCGACTCGGTGCGACGCATCTCATCGTCATCGGTGAAAGCGCTCTACTGCTTTACCAGGCTTTCTGCCTCAACTGATGAGGATACGGTCATAAAGCATGTCTGGTACAAAGACGACACGGTCGTCGGTGAATATGAATTGCCGGTAAAGGGCAGGCACTGGCGGACCTACAGCAGAAAAATGGTTGAGAAGGCCGCTGCCGGCGATTGGCGCGTCGAGGTCCTGGACAGTGAGGGCAACATCCTCAAGACGGTGAAATTCAGAATGAATTAGGAAACACGCAGTGTCTTTCTTGAAATACCTGTCTATCGGAATCTTGCTGCTGTTTGCAACGTCTGCTTTTGCCGATGATGCCCAGTTAACACATGCAGATCGCCTGGAAAAAATTGATAAGCTGCTGTCAGGGGCCATTTCGCAAGGGTTAATCGCAGGCGGAGTGGTGCTGGTGGGGAACCACGCCGAAGTCCTGTTCGAACGGGCTTACGGCAAGGTTTCTGCTTCTGTCGATGCCAGGCCGATGACCGTGGATACGGTATTCGATATCGCTTCCCTCACCAAGGTCATTGCCACTACGCCGTCTGTTCTCAAACTGGCGGAAGAAGGGAAGCTCAGCCTGGTCGATCCGGTTTCCAGGTGGTTCCCCGAATTCAACGGGCAGATGAAGGACGACCTGCTCCTGTACAACCTTCTCACCCACACCTCCGGCCTCGACGATTTTCCCCTCTCCCCGCAAAATCCCATCCAGAGCGCAGTGAACGGTGCTGCCGCAGAAAAACTGAAAGGCCCGGTTGGGAGCCGGTTCAGATACGCCGACATTAATTTCATTCTGCTTGCGGAGGCGGTCAAAAGGGTCACCGGCGTGGGGCTGGATCTGTACGCAAGTGCCTCTTTCTTTGCGCCGATGGGTATGAAGGATACTACATTCAACCCGCCTAAGGACGAGGCTTCCCGTTGCGCGGCCACTCTCAATACCGACAATTCCCTTCTTTTCGGACAGGTTCAGGATTCCGAGGCGCGCCAGTTGGGGGGCGTTGCCGGTCATGCCGGACTTTTCAGCACGGCAGGCGATCTGGCCAGGTTTTGCCGCATGATCCTCAATTGCGGGGAATATGACGGGAAACGGATACTGTCGGAACGTGCCGTCAACCAGATGACCGCCCCCTACTTCTCCCGGGGGGGGAAGGTCGTTCGCGGCCTGGGGTGGGACAGAGATTCCCCCTATTCCGCGCCCCGCGGGAACGGCTTTTCTGATGTATCGTTCGGGCATACCGGCTACTCCGGTTCATCGGTCTGGATAGATCCGGCAAGCGATACCTTTGTTGTGCTGCTCACCTCCCGCCTTGAGTACAGACATATTAGAGATTTTAATCGGTTGCGCAGCGATCTGTCGTCCCTTGCAGCGGAGCTTTTTGCGCCACCGCCCGAGATGCGAGAGCTAATGCGTCTCAATTATGAGTGACTAATGCAGGCCGGCAAATAGCTTGACACGATATGGGCTTTGTGCTAGTTTTTTCGCACCTGTTCACAGGTTTTCCGGGCCTGCCGGGCTCTGCCTTCTTTTCAACGTCCCATCAGAGGAGGGATAGATGAGCAATAAATTGCTCCTCGCCGATGATAGTATCACCATTCAGAAAGTAGTGGGCATAATCTTCGCCAACGAGGATTACGAGCTTACCGTGGTGGATAACGGTGATGCCGCGCTGGAAAAGGCAAGGCAGATTTCGCCCGATATCATTCTCGTAGACGCTCTGATGCCGGGCAAGACCGGTTATGAGGTTTGTGCGGAAGTGAGGCGAGACCCGGCCCTGAAGGACACGCCTCTCCTGCTGATGACCGGCGCCTTTGAACCGTTCGATGAGGAAAAGGCCAGGCAGAGCGGGGCAGACGACATCATTTCCAAACCGTTTGAATCCCAGCAGCTCATTGACCGGGTGAAGAATCTCATCGCTCTGGGCAAGGAGAGGGCGATAACCGCGCCTGTACGGGAACCCGCCGTGATCATCGCACCTGCTGCGGAGCCTGTAGCCGCTGCCGCCTGGCAGGAAACCACGGTCGCCACTGCTTCTGCACCGGCTGCTGCACCATCCGTCAATGCCTTAGCAGAAACGTTCTTTGCCGAAGAGAGTACTGGAGCGGCTGAAACCGAGGACATCTTCCCGTTGGCTGAAGAAATGGTCGAAGCAGGACCCGATGACGATCTGTGGGGCGCTTTTGAGATCGAAGAGAGCACCGAAGCGGAGCCCGTTGAATTCGGTGAGGTTGTTGCCGAAACCATGCCCGCCCCCGAGCTTTCCCCAGAAATAGAAGTCGATGAAACCTTTACCTTTGCGGAAGAGGATGATGCCGGCATCGTGGAGACCGGGCCGGAGCTCTTCGCCGAGGAACCGGAGACGCTTGCTGCCGGTTACGAACCGGCCGGCGAACAGACCTTCTCTTTCGGTGAAGAACCGGAATTCGAAGGATTTGGTGCTGCCGCCGATTTGGAGACAACGGCCGCTTTCGATACGGAAGCCGTTCCTGCTGCGCAGCCGGAAGCGTCCGATTTCGACTTTGAAACCGTTGAGCCCGCCGTTCCCTCTCTCCAGGAGACCGATCAGCAGTTTGCCCCGGAAGAGGAGTATGTGCCCGTACTTGAGGCAACTGCAACGCCTGTTGCTGCTTCTGTTGAGCCTGCCGCCCAGCCGGCCGTTCTGTCCGAAGCGCAGCTTGCAGCGGCTTTATCCGCCGTTTCGCGGGAGATGATCGAGAAGATCGTCTGGGAGGTCGTACCCGACCTCGCCGAGATGCTCATCAAGGAAGAGATCCGCAAGATCAAGGAAGGGACTGCTGGGTAGGGCCTGACCGGCTCTATAGCGTAAGTAAAAATGGGGATTTTATATCCCCTTTTTTATTCGTAATGAAATCATGGGTGAAAGAGGTCGGTTGCATGGCAGATAAAGAGCTGACAAAGGTATATGAACCGAAGAGTGTCGAGGAGAAGTGGTACAGGGGGTGGGAGGCTAACGGCTATTTCCACGGCGAGGCCGCTTCTGCAAAACCGTCTTACAGTATAGTTATTCCACCGCCGAATATCACGGGCGTGCTGCACATGGGGCATGCCCTCAACAACACGCTTCAGGACATTCTCTGTCGCTGGAAACGGATGAGCGGCTTCAATGTGCTCTGGATGCCGGGGACAGACCACGCAGGCATCGCCACGCAGAACGTTGTGGAACGGCAACTGGCCGCCGAGGGGAAGGACCGACACGATGTGGGACGCGAGGCGTTCATCGAGCGGGTCTGGCAGTGGAAGGCGGAGTCCGGCGGGCAGATCATCGGCCAGTTGAAGAGGCTGGGTGCGTCCTGTGACTGGGAGCGCGAACGTTTCACCATGGATGCGGGGCTCTCAAAGGCGGTGCGTGAGGTATTCGTACGTCTTTACGACGAGGGGCTCATATACCGTGACAACCGCCTCATCAACTGGTGCCCGCGTTGCCATACGGCTCTCTCAGATATCGAGGTCGAGCACGAGGAAAAGGCCGGCCATCTCTGGCACATCCGCTACCCTGTGGCGGGTACGGACCGATACCTCGTTGTTGCCACCACCCGGCCGGAAACCATGCTCGGCGATACCGCTGTGGCTGTCAATCCGAACGACGACCGGTACAGGGACCTGGTCGGCGGCATGGTCACTCTTCCGCTCCTGGACCGGCAGATCCCCATCATAGCCGACGAGTATGTGGACATGGAATTCGGCACCGGCGTTGTGAAGATCACACCGGCCCACGACTTCAACGACTTTGAGGTGGGGAAGCGGCATAATCTGGACCGGATCAACATATTCGACGAATCCGGGGTGGTCAACGCTGCAGGCCATCAGTACGAAGGGATGGACCGCTTTGCTGCCAGGAAGCAGGTTGTCGCCGATCTCGTAGAGCAGGGGCTATTGGATAAGATCCAGGACCACACCCTGTCTGTCGGGGGGTGCTACCGCTGCAAAACAGTTGTCGAGCCGTACATGTCCCTCCAGTGGTACGTGAAGGTCGGTCCCCTTGCCGAAAAGGCGCTGGCAGCGGTTCGGGACGGGAAAACACGCATCGTTCCGCAGCAGTGGGAAAATACCTATTACGAGTGGATGGAGAACATCCGCGACTGGTGCATCTCCCGCCAGATATGGTGGGGGCACCGCATACCCGCATGGTACTGCGATCATTGCGGGGAGATCACCGTGGCAAAGGTCGATCCGACCGCATGTGCAAAATGCGGCAGCGAAGAGATCCGCCAGGAGACCGACGTGCTCGACACCTGGTTCTCTTCCGCGCTCTGGCCCTTTTCCACCATGGGGTGGCCGGATAAGACCCCGGAACTGGCGACTTTTTATCCGACTTCCTGCCTCGTCACCGGTTTCGACATCCTTTTTTTCTGGGTGGCGCGGATGATGATGATGGGCCTTCATTTCATGGAGGAGGTGCCGTTCAGGGACGTCTATATCCATGCCCTGGTGCGTGACGCCCAGGGACAGAAGATGAGCAAGTCCAAGGGGAACGTCATCGATCCGCTGACCGTCATCGACGCATACGGAACGGATGCGTTCCGCTTCACGCTGGCGGCTTTCGCCGCCCAGGGGCGCGACATAAAGCTGGCGGAGGAGCGTATCGCCGGTTACCGCAACTTCGCAAACAAAATCTGGAACGCGTCCCGCTTCGCCATGATGAACCTTGAGGGATTCGATCCGGATGCCGTCGATGCCGACAGCCTGGAGCTGTCCAATGCGGACCGCTGGATACTGTTCCGTCTCAATGAAACGGCCGGAGAAGTGGACGAGGCCCTGACCTCCTACCGTTTCAACGATGCCGCGGCCGCGCTCTATCGCTTCACCTGGAGCGAGTTTTGCGACTGGTACATCGAGCTGGTTAAGGATGACCTCTACAAGGGGGACAGTCTGCGGCAGACAACGGCCCGCTACATCCTCTGGCTGGTCCTGGAGCATCTGTTGCGGCTCTTGCACCCATTCATGCCGTTTATCACCGAGGAGATCTGGCAGGCGCTGGCCGGTAAGAAGGCTGCACCCAGCATCATGCTTGCCGATTATCCGCGGCGGAGGCCAGATTGGGATTACCGCGAAGGGGCGGATGAGATGGCCCTGGTAATGGAGGTTATCAGCGGCATCCGCAACATCCGCGGCGAGATGGAAGTCCCGCCCAGCAAGAGTATTGCCGCCATTCTCGACTGCAAGTCTGCGGCGAGCCTGAACCTCTTGAAAAAGAACGAGGTCTACATCCTGAGCCTCGCCCGGCTCTCGGACCTAGCCATCGGCCAGGGGGGCGAAAGGCCGGAGGACGCCGCCTTGCAGGTGGCGGGGGATGTGGAGATAGTCGTACCGCTCAAAGGGCTGGTCAATGTGGAGGAGGAAGAGAAGCGCCTCCTCAAGGAGATCGGCAAGATAGTCAAGGATATCGAGTTCCTGGGCAAGAAACTTGAGAATCCGAGTTTTGTGGAGCGCGCTCCGGCCGAGGTGGTGGAGAAAGAACGGGAAAAGCTGGCCGAGTTCGCCAACAAGAAGGAGCTCCTGGAAGCAAGCCTGGAAAAAATCAGGCGCTTGAAATAAACCATTTCCATGTTCAACGTTCCATGTCCTGTGCCGCGCAGAACATGGAACCAGCCATTAGGGGCAGGCCTTGACAGTGTCGCTACCGCTCGTTTTCCACATATTTGCCTTCGTGTTCGGCGCAATGGTCGGCTCTTTTCTCAACGTCTGCATATACCGCCTCCCGAAGGGGGAGTCTGTGGTCTTCCCCCCCTCCCATTGCCCGAACTGCGATTACAGGATTCGCTTTTACGACAATATTCCCGTCATCAGCTATCTCCTGCTTGGGGGGAAATGCCGCTCATGCAAGAGCCGCATTTCGCCTCAATACCCGGTTGTGGAGCTGATAAACGGGCTTTTGACCCTGTTCCTCTTCATAAAATTCGGTCCCACCTGGACCTTTCTCTTCCTGTTTCTTTTCTGCTCAGCCCTTGTCGTAATAACCTTCATCGACCTGGAACATCAGATAATTCCAGACCTGATCAGCCTCCCCGGTATCGTCATCGGCTTTGCCGCATCTTTTTTCCTCCCCTGGCTGGGATGGAAAAACTCCCTGGTCGGCATTCTCATCGGCGGCGGCTGCCTGCTTATAATCGCCTACGGTTACCAGTTCCTCACCAAAAAGGAAGGCATGGGGGGGGGAGACATCAAGCTTCTGGCCATGATGGGGGCCTTTCTCGGCTGGCGGTCCGTGCCGTTCATTATCTTTGTCTCTTCCCTGGTCGGCTCGATCATCGGCATCACCCTCATGCTGGTGCATAAAAAGGATGCAAAGCTCGCCATCCCGTTCGGGCCGTTCCTTGCCTTCGGTGCGATTCTTTACATCTTTTTCGGCAAGGAGATGATCTGGTGGTATCTGTCGCTGGCCGGCAGCAGTCCCGGGGGGTAGCGGCCGCATGAAGCACTTTCGTGTTTCCCTCACCTTTTCCATCCTCTCCTCGTTAGCCTGCCTGCTGGTCCTCACCTGGGTCCTGCTAAGCCTCATTTCGTTCAAGACTGCTGAAAATGATCTCCTTGCCCAGAAAAGCGAGGAAGCCCGCATACTCCTTTCCGCCTTTGCCGAGCTGGTTCCTGCCTCGCTCGAACGCTTGCGCGAAGCATCGACGATCACGATCTTTGCCGCAAGGCTTGCCAGGGAGAAGGACTTTGCCGGCATCACGGTCGTGGATGGGAAAGGGAAAACGGTCTATGTGGTGGCGGACGGCAGGGGGGCGGATGCGGCTCTTCTGGCGACACTGCGGAACGGGAAGGAGGCTTTTCTTTTCTCGCACGACGGCAGATACATTCAACGTTACGCACCGCTTTTTTCTGGGAGCGACGTGATCGGCGCGGCCCGCCTGACGCTGTCGCTGGCAGGGGAGCAGGAACGGCTCAGGGGGTCGCGTCACCTGTTTCTGGCCTATTTTGTCCTCGATTTCCTGCTATTGCTGGGGCTTGGCTCGTTCATGCTCTCACGGGTCGTCGTTGTGCCGATAAGGAAGCTCCTCGCCGCGACCAAGAGGATTGCCGCCGGCGATTATCGCCATAGCGTCCGTGTGCCCGGGAGTGCGGAAATCGCCGATCTCTCCGAATCGTTCAACACGATGGCCGAAGTGCTGGAAAAGAAGAGGATGGAAGTGGAGCAGACCGTCGATTCCCTGGAGCGTGCCAACAAGGAGCTGCAGACTGCCCGCGAGGAAGCGGTCCGCTCGGAGAAGATGGCCTCCGTAGGTTTGCTGGCCGCGGGCATGGCCCATGAGATCGGCACCCCTCTCTCCGCCATCATCGGCTACGCGGGAATTCTCAGGGACGAGCTTCAGGATGACACGATCAAAGCTGATTACCTGCGCCGCATTGAAGCCGAATCGGGCCGGATTGATCGAATCGTCCGTGGCCTGCTCGATTATGCCCGTCCTACGGCGGTGCATTGCGAGCCCGTGGATGTGGCTGAACTCGTGGAGGAGACGGTTGACCTTTTGAATGGCCAGGGAGCCCTCAAGCAGATCACCACCTTCTTACGCCTGGATGGTAATCTGCCGCAGCTCTTTGTAGACCCGCACCGTTTGCAGCAGGTATTGATCAACCTGATTATCAATGCACGGGACGCAATGGCGGCCGGTGGAGAGCTTGAAGTGACAGCCCGCGCCGGGATGGTGGAAATGCCGTTTTCCAAGTCTGCATTGGCACCGGTTTCCGTCATGGGAAGACGCAAGGATGATTTTCATGGGGCATTCAGTCAATCATATATCGATAGCAGAGACGTTGGCTGCTGGCTGGCCATAGCGATAAAAGACAGCGGCGAGGGAATCACCGCCGAAAACCTGGGGCGGATATTCGATCCGTTCTTCACCACAAAGGAGCCAGGGAAGGGGACCGGGCTCGGGCTTGCCATTTCCGCAAGGATCATCGATTCCTTCGGTGGCCGGATCATAGCCGAGAGCGAACCTGGGAAGGGATCTGTAATGACCGTATGGCTCCCCGTCTTGAGGGGGAGGGAAGGGGAAATATGAAATCAACCGCTGACAGTAAGAGCATCCTGGTGGTGGACGACGAGGAAAACCTCCGCCACATGCTTCATGTCATGCTGACGAAACAGGGATACCGGGTCGAGATGGCGACTGAGGGGGCCGAAGCCCTGCGGATGGCTGCACAGAAGGATTACGACTTCGTCCTCTGCGACATCAAGATGCCGGTTCTGGACGGGGTCGGTTTCCTGAAAGGGGCGATTGCCGCCGGTATCAAATGCACCATCATCATGATGTCGGCTTACGGCACGGTGGATAGTGCCATCGAGTGCATGAAGCTCGGGGCTTATGACTATATATCCAAACCGTTCAAGAGCGACGAGATAGCGCTCGTACTGAGGAAGGCAGAAGAGCGAGAAAGGCTGAAGGCGGAGAACAAGCGGCTCAAGGAGGAGATAAACAGGGAATTTTCGTTTGCCAATATCGTCAGTAAAAACAAGCGCATGCATGAGATTTTTGCCTTGGTTCGGAAGGTCTGCGATTTCAAGACAACGGTGCTGATTCTTGGCGAATCGGGAACGGGAAAAGAGCTGATTGCCAGAGCCATCCACTACAACAGCAGGCGCAAAAGCGCCCCGTTCGTTGCGGTCAACTGCGCGGCGATACCGGAAAACCTGCTGGAGTCGGAGCTGTTCGGGCACGTGAAGGGTGCCTTTACCGATGCTTCTTCCGATAAGGCCGGCCTGTTCGAGCAGGCGAACGGCGGGACCCTGTTTCTGGACGAGATCGGCGAGATGCCCCTTGCCTTGCAGGTAAAGCTTTTGCGGGTATTGCAGGATGAGGAGATCAGGGTGGTGGGGGGAAGCGTCACGAAGAAGATAGACGTGCGGGTGATTTCCGCCACCTCCAAGGATCTGGAGCAGGAAATCGCAGCGGAGCGCTTCCGTGAAGACCTCTACTTCAGGCTGAACGTCTTCTCCCTGACCCTGCCGCCGCTGCGGGAAAGGCAGGAGGACATACCGATCCTCCTCACCCATTTCATGGAAAAATACGGGCGGAAGATGGCCAGGCAGGTGGCCGGCGTAACACCCGAAGCCCTCAGACTCCTCATGGAGTACTGCTGGCCCGGGAATGTCCGGGAACTGGAAAACTGCATCGAACGGGGGCTGGTCCTGTGCGAGGGGGAAGCACTCGACGTGGAGTGTCTGCCGGAGAAACTGCGGAACGGGAATGATGGGGCACAGAGAGCAATGGCCTTCGACGGCTTTTCCATAAAGCGCGCCGAAGAGAGCATCGAAAGGGCGCTGATCAGAAAGGCGCTTGACGAGACCGGCGGCAACAGGACCCATGCGGCAAGGCTCTTGGAGATAAGCCACCGGGCTCTATTGTACAAGATCAAGGAGTACGGCATGGAGTAGTATCCAAACCTTTTTGCGCGTTTACCCACCTTTGCTGTGAAATAAATGCATAGCGTCTTTGCGGCGTTTCAGCTGCATTTTTCTAACTTGTTTAAATGACATGATATTTGTACCGGCCTTTGGCTTGTGGCCCTTGGCACGTGGGTTGCTATACTCTACTTCGTGTTTTGAAATATGTCGTCAAGATTAAAGTAAGTTTGCGAGGCCGCATCATGAAATGTCATAGAATCCTATCGCCGATGCTTTTGTTTGTTCTCATCCTTTTGGGGGCCGTATATTCACCAACTGTGTTTGCTGCGACAGGTGGTGAATTGGGTGTGTGGTATGGGACAAACAACATTACGGATTACAATACTCCTCAGGCCAATGGCAGCGGCGGAAAGGTCTATCTATTAAAAAACTCGTGGTGGTCTCAAATGACAAATCGCGATGCAAATTTTTACGACACAAAAAGCGATAAGACGATGAGTGTAAGGATCAGCCCCGATGCCAGCAACAATTTCAAGATCAAATCTGTTCAATACGGTTATGGCAGCTGTACTTGGGATCAAGGTGATGGCCAGTGCAATGGAAATCGTACCGCGCCAGGTTTATGGACTTCCGTGTCAGTTACAGATCCGAATACGGATCTCCAGTTCGACGTGAGTATCAGCGGAGGGAGACCTCTATATATATGGGTGGTGTTCGATATAGTTGGAGCAAACTACACGGTATCTGGAGACCCCGATAAGTTGTCTGATGCAGCCTGCACATCCAATTCAATGTTGCAGTCTCCCCAAACCGTTCCCAAGGGAGGCACTGCATCTTTCACGCTAAGCACGTCGTCAAACTGTACCATTGACTGCGTTTCTCCAAACGCTGACGGTTCGGGATGTGTCACCACCGGTTTGAGCGGTATGACCTACACAACACCAGCAATTAATGGCGACAGTACATTTTACGCAAGGTTCAAGCCCGTTGGTCTAACCATCAACGCGTCAGTTGACAGCTCCAGTCCAAGCGGGTGCGGAACCATTTCCCCGCTCGGTTCGGTAGGTGTTGCCCAGGGAAGCAACCAGTCTTTCAGTATAACGGTAAATTCGGGCTGTTCGGTTTCGCATGTATATGTGACGGACGCAAACGTGTCATATAGCAACGTCGACCTAGCGCCGCTTACGGGAAATGTCTACACATTTAATAACATTCAGTCAAACGGTGCCATCAAGGTATATTTTACCGCCACCGTGCCTGCGGCAGGCAACGACTATTGCCAGATCCCCCCGTTCATCCAGGGGCAAACCAGTCTCGCGCCTAACGTATTGATAATTTTTGACAACTCCGGAAGTATGGGGGGGGGCGACACGGATGGCTATGCCTATTTCAACAATAAAACCTATAGCTGTACCGCATCCCATAATGCTACGACCAATCTATGCCCTACCATCTTCTATGGGTATTTTGATCCCTACAAAATGTACAAGCCCGATACTACAAACGCCAACGTATATTTGCTAGACAATGTCACTTTAAATATGGCCGACACCGCCAAGTCGGGAAACTATTTGAATTATCGCTATATGCACAAAGTCGATGTCATCAGGAAAGTGCTCGTCGGGGGGAAAGTCGTAACAGATAAGGGGCAAACGGCACTGGCAGGGACAAATCGGGCCACGGTAGCGACAAAATATCTCTATACGGATAATGGTAAGTGGATTCAGTATGGGGCGGATGAGCCTAAAGGAATAGTTCAGAATATGTCTGGCAGGGTACGTTTCGGGCTGGAGGTGTTTGGCACTAATGCAGGGAGTACCAGCGATGGCGGGCAAATTGTAGCAAAGCTTGGAGCGCCGGTCGGCGATATTGTAACTGCCATTGAAGGGCCTTCTACTGATCCCAAGACCAGCACACCGATAGCAGAAGCAATCTATGAGGCTGTCAGGTATTTCGAGGCAAAGCCGAGCGCCTATAATTCCAATACAAATTATGGCGACTCAACCTGGAATCCGCCCGATAACCCGATTATCCAGTACCCCTGTCAGAAGCACTTCGTCCTTTTGCTGACGGACGGCGAGGCCAACAGCACGGATAAACTTCCGGGCCTCACGAACCCATCGCTGAACGGCTATACCGACACAAGCTTTGATATTAAAACGTGGGTTAACAGAATCGCTACGGCAGACAAGCCTGCACCTAACAATGACGATTACAGTGGCCAGTATGTCGATGCAATGGGTTATTATGCACACATTACCGACTTGCGGAGTACGGCTTTGTCGAACGCGATGGCAGGAAAGCAGAACCTGACCTTCTACTCTATTTATGCGTTTGGTAACGGAACCGGGACGAAGACCTTGCAGTCCTTGTCTAAGTACGGCGGCTTTGAAAGCCTAAATGGCGATGATGCGGGGACGGCACCGAACCAATATCCTTCGCCGGATCTGGCTAAGGAATGGGACAGTGATGGCAATGGGGTCCCGGACACCTATTTTGAAGGGGATGATGGTGCTGTCCTGGAATCCAGCATCATTTCTGCCATGACCGACATCCTCGCCAAGGTGGCATCAGGTACTGCCGCATCAATTCTCAGTAATAGTGAAGGAAGTGGTGCAAACCTGCTGCAGGCGGTATTTTACCCTAATAAAATATTCAAGGATGGCACAGAGGTAAACTGGATTGGCGAAATGCAGAACCTCTGGTATTACATCGATCCGCTCCTGAACAACAGCACGATCCGGGAAGATACGGATTTCCCAACGACAACGCCGGATCATGTCCTTGATCTTGCGAAAGACAATATTGCCAACTTCTATTTCAACGGCACCGAGACATTTGTTTCCTTAAGCAGTGATTCAAACGGAGACGGGTTAGCAGAAACGAATATCTCTACGACGCTCAGTCCCGATGATGTCCAGAGCATCTGGCGTGTGGGACAATCATTGTGGTCCAAATCCGCTGATTCCAGGACTATCCATACCAGCGTTACGGGATACTCTTTGCTTTTACCCGCCGCTGAAACTCCTCCCAAAGGTGGATTTTATGCCCCTTCTACAACAGCCACCAGGACAACTGCGTTACAGCCATATCTCCAGGCTGCAGATGGCATTGAGGCGAAGAAAATTATCGACTATATTCGTGGTACCGATCAACTGGGTTACCGTAACCGTATGGTCAAATTAACTGCCGGAGGAACATTAAGCACCTGGAAGATGGGGGATATTATTACATCGACCCCTCGCATTCAGTCGGCATTTCCGCTTAACAATTATCACCTGGATCCGGCTGCGGGGTATGGAGATGTAAGCTATCAGAAATTCATATCAACAACAGCTTATAAAAACAGGGGTATGGCGTATGTGGGGGCGAACGACGGCATGTTCCATGCTTTCAAGTTTGGCAAGCTGGTAAACAGTGGCGCTTCAATCGCAGGTACGGTAAAGGCCAAGCTGACTGGAACCAATCTGGGCGAAGAGCAATGGGCATATATTCCGCGTAATGCGTTGCCCTATTTGAAATATTTTACCGACAAAACCAGTTACAAACATCTTTATTACGTTGACGGACAGACCTCTTTGGCTGACGTTTCGATCGGTTCATGTTTCGGTGCCAGTGATTATTCACTCTGTCAGAAAGACACTGTGGCGGGATCAAACTGGAGGACGGTCCTGATCGGCAGTATGGGATATGGCGGCGCAGCAAAGATCAAGGATGATACGGCATGTACGGCTGGTGTTGCCGGCACTTGTGTCAAGACCCCCATTTTTGATCCTGCAGACAGTACTAAAGGGGTTGGGTATTCCTCGTATTTTGCCTTTGACGTTACCACTCAGACCTTTGATGCAACGACCGGCGCATTGAATGCTGCCCCTGTCTTTAAGTGGGAGTTTTCCGACCCGCGTCTTGGTTATTCGACAACAGGTGCAACGATTGTCAGGATTGGAGCGCGCAAGACAGTCACGAACCCTGGTGGTGAAACGGCATCAATCGTTGATAACGACAAGAACGGCAAGTGGTTTGCGGTAATGGCGTCAGGCCCGACCGGTCCGATCGATACGGATGCGCACCAGTTTCTTGCACGTTCCGATCAGGAATTAAAGATATTCGTGATTGATCTTGGTGCAACTATTGACGATACCCACCCGTTAGTGGAGGGGACCAACTACTGGGTCATTTCTACCGGCATATCGAATGCGTTTGCCGGTTCGATACTCGGTGCCGGCGTTGACGTTGACAGAAAAGCCAAAACTTCGGATGGTTTTTATCAGGATGATGTTCTCTACATAGGATATACCCAGGCGAATACTTCGACGATAAGTTCAACAACCGAATGGACCAATGGTGGGATCCTGCGTCTGCTTACCAAGGAAAGTGCTGACCCGTCGCAATGGAAGGTGAGCACCCTCGTTTCAGGGATCGGCCCTGTGACGGCAGGTCTTGCGAAGCTGCAGGATACCTATAACAAGAAACTGTATGTCTATGGCGGATCGGGTAGGTATTATTATTCGGGAGATGATTCTACCAACCGGCGCTATATTGTTGGTGTTCAGGATGGATGCTACACCTCTCTCAATACGATTGATAAAAACTGCGATACCGCATCGGGAGCGGGCAAGGCACTGACGCTCAATGACCTGGAAAATCAGTCCTCGACGTGTCACGGCATCTCCAAGGGGTGGTATATCCTTCTTCGTGCCAACAACACATCGAACGACATGGACGCTGAACGCGTTATTTCCGCACCGACGGCTTCACCCACCGGTATGGTTTATGTTCCCTCGTTTAGCCCCACGTCCGACGTGTGCAGTTTTGGTGGTTCGTCTTTTCTGTGGGCGTTAAAGTTTGATAACGGTTGCGTGCCATTTTGCCAGTCGCTAAAAGGTCGTGCTCTTTTGCAAATGTCAACCGGCGCTCTTGCAGACGTTAACTTTGCCGATCTCTTCGCTTGCGACAATGGTGACGGCACCATACTGATTCCACCTCCTCCTGTGGATCCACCAAAAATTAAAGAACCAGGACCCGGAAACTATCTTTCGCCTCCTGCTACCATCGGCGCTGGCCAACCTCCAGGCCCTGGAGGAGGTGGTTTTAAACCGCCTGTACCTAGAAAACAGATTTTGCATATCCGGGAACGATGATCATGAAAAGCCACGGTTTTACACTGGTAGAGTTGGTGGTGGTGATAGCCATCATAGCTATCCTCACCACCATTGGGACAATGCAGTTTGCTGGTTATTCAAGAAAAACAAACATCGAGAACCAGACGCGCAAATTGTACGACGATATCATGGAAATGCGCAGCCTCGCGCTCTACGAAAAAAGAAACCGAGGCCTTCGCCTCTCTGCTTCAAGTTACAAGCTCTATTCATCTGAGACTATGTCGGTGAATCCGGTTACAACGGTCAATCTTACGACGCCGATAACCTATAATAGCGGTTCAGATATTATTTTTGATACTCGAGGCTTACTGAAGACCGTTGACAACAGTACTATCTGTGTTTCTTCTTCAAATGACGCATCGGTTGACAGTGTTGTAGTTTCTATGACTAAGATTACCCTTGGAAAGTTAGATGATGGAGCAAGCTGTGTTCATGACAATATCACGTCCAAATAATAAAGGTTTTACCTTGATCGAGGTTATGGTCGCCATGATCATTATGGTTGTGGGCTTATTGGGGTTGTTGAAGTCAATTGGTATTGTGATGAAACAGAATACCGATAATCAACAGCGTGACGAGGTAGTACGGGTGGCCGAAGAAGCCATGAACGGCATGAGAAGTCAGTCATTGGACTCCGCATTTACACCGATTACAACGGTGCAGAGCAAGTTACGTTCCGGCAACGCCCGCTATACTGTCATACGTACGGGTACGACAATGCCATCAGGATCGGTCAAATATCAGGTAACGGTCAGGTGGAAGTTCGACAACCATTCGACGACCCATACCATCGTGTCTGTAAGGAGCAAATGATGCGGCCTTGCAAAAATATACAGGGTATTTACGTGGTCAGGTGCAACAAAGGTTTTTCCTTGATAGAGCTCCTGATTGTCATGGTCATATTCATAATAGTCATTTTGGTCAGTACGCAGGCTTTTGAGAGAATCATCTCAAATGCTCCCCAGCAGGCAAAAACCTCTGACAGCATGGTTCAGGGGATTGTCGGTCTCGAAATCATGCGTTCGGATTTGGAGCATGCTGGCTATGGTCTTCCGTGGGCGCTTGATTTTACCGCCAACTTCAGTGAAAGCCAGGTGACAGCAAACTATTTGGCGCCAGGCATTGATCCTGCTTCTTTTAATGATACCTATAATACGAGCGTCGATGCTAATAAAGTACCTCGCCCGGTACAGAGTGCTACGGCAAGTGGTGTGCAGATTTGGGAAAACGGCCGTGATTATCTGGTTATCAAATCAACGTACATCGGGTTGAATACGGCGGCAAAAAAATGGAGTTATGTCAATTATGATGCCACCCCATACATTCGCACAGGGGGAACCTCTGAAGATTTTGCTCCAGGAGACAGGGTAATAACATTGAACGCGGTTGACCGTAAGTTGATCGGCGTTGATACAACTCATTTTTCATACAAACTTCCGGCCCTGTCCAGCGACGGCAAAATAGTAGCTGATCCGGCTTATAGCCCCCCATCCGAGGGGGATAATTATCTCGTATATGGTGTTAATGCCGCATCCGACCTAACATTTCCCTATAATCGAGTGGATTATTATATCAAACGTCCTTCAAACGATAAGAATATATCATCACGTTGTGCCCCATCGACCGGCATCTTGTATAAAGCACATCTAAATCACTCTGGTGGTGGAGTGACTCAATATCCATTGCTTGATTGTGTTGCAGACATGCAGGTTAGTTATGGTATGGATACAAACGGAGATGGTGCCGTTGATTTTCATGGAGATGAAAGTGCATTAACAAGCTTAAGTGCAAAGGAAATACGGGATCAGCTTAAGGACATAAGGGTTGATGTTCTTACCCATGAGGGACAAAAGGATAAGTCGTACTCTTATCCTAACAGCCAAATAAGTGTAGGTGGCTCTGCAGGAAGGGTGTATGATGTTTCGACTCTTTCGGGAATCGGTTCGGAATGGAAAAACTATCGCTGGAAGGTATACACGCTGGTGGTAGTGCCCAAAAATATCAATTACTGAGGGCGCTTTTATGTTTGTGAAAAATGAAAAAGGAATAGCACTTGTTACGGCGCTCATGTTTACTATGATAACACTTGGCATTGTAATGATGCTGCTCTACATGGTAACGCAAGCATCAAAAATAACAGCTGCAAATAAAAAATATAAGACTGCATTGGAGGCAAGTTATGGGGCCGTTGATTTGATTGCTCAAGATATTTTGCCGAAAATACTGAATCCTTCTTTTCCTTTTTCAGCATCAGATTACGCCGATGTGTCGTTGTTGTTACCTGATTCTGCGTGTTTAAATGAAAAAATGAAAAAACCGACCTCACTGTGGAATTCAGCAGTTTGTAATGCGAATACGAAAATGGTAGACGCCAACATCAAGTCTGATTTTACCTTCAACCTCAAGGCAACAAACGACCCGGTTGGATACAAAATGTATGCAAAAATTGTTGATACAAAATGTACGGCGGCTTTGCCCGCATGCACAAACTCTCAAGACCCGGCGACAACTAAAGATCCTGCCTATAACGCTACGATCAAAGGTTTGGTGGTTGCAGATGCCGTCATAGGTGGAGGCGGCCCTCAAGAGATTCAGCCAAAGCCTGCATACTATACTATAGAGGTTCAAGGTGAACGGGCATTGAATCCCCATGAAAAATCAAAATTATCGGTTCTTTATGCCTATTGAAAGATGGTAATAAATGAGTTATATCCATCGTTTAGAGAAACAGCGCGTTAGTGTTGTTACGGATATCTCGCTCGGAATTGTTGTCATTGCTGTAATTGATTGATTTTGAACTGTACTTCATGATACCTATGCTGGTGCCGTCTTTCGTGACTGTCTAACCATGTGAAGTTTCTCTGATAACTAAATAATCGCGCAGATAACGATAATACTAAACCATCCGCGAGGATGGGGCGGAAAGCCTACAGGGTCTCACGCAGACAGCCGGGTTGCCGAAATATCATCTCATTTTGGCGGCCCGGTTTTTTTATTAACTCAAATTCTGACAAAGTTGCATA
>DAIEGL010000170.1 GCA_027356255.1 Geobacter sp.
AACAGATCCGCGTCGGCAGGGGACTTTTCCAGGGTAACCAGATCATCGTCGAGTTTTTCGAGCAATTCCGTGGTTTCGGTGAGAAAACCTTCCAAAAGCTCCTGGTCTTCACATTCAATAGCCATATTCTACTCCGGGACATGGGCGTGGAACCACGCCACTGAACAATGAGATGAGGTTACATGGTCACGTTGCTGAACAACATTTTCTCATCCAGGGAGAACATCTTCTCAAGATTCAGGAGAACGAGCAGCCGTTCCGCCTGATTGATAACCCCGGACATGCATTCCTGGTCGATATTGCCTGAGACTACGGGAGGAGGGGGTTGAATCTCCTTCTCTGATATCCGCAGAACTTCCGACACTTCGTCGACAATAAATCCCATCAGTTCCCCACCGACCTCCATGACCATTATACGGGTGCGTTTGTCATGGTCTGCTTCTGACAGGTTGAACTTTTTCCGCAAGGAAATAATCGGTATCACCTTTCCTCTCAAATTAATGACACCTTCCACATAATAAGGGGTGTTGGGAACCCGCGTGACGTTTAACATGCGGATTATTTCCCTGACCTTCAAAACGTTAATACCGTACTCTTCATTGTCCAGATTGAAACTGACCAGTTGCAGGAGCTCGCCGGTCATCTCTTCGCCTTTAACCTGCAATAACGCCTCCATTCTATGTTCCCCCTTTTCAACAGCCGTATATGTAAATCAGTTTGTGATCGTCTTGATAATAAATTCAATTACCTATTCGGCTTGGATCGATAAATGTTAAGTGTTATTTCACTGCGGCCGCCCGGCGTAACGAAACAGTTGAAAAGACGCGGCAGGCTACGGAGTAAAAAATGATCGAAAAAAACAGCGATCAAGTCATTTTATTGACATTGTCGGTATTTATGACTATACTATTTTACAATTTTCATACTATATCGGCACATCGTTACGTTACTTGAACAGTCGAGGAAATAATGGACAGCGCCAGAATACTGATAGCGGATGATGACAAGAAAACCAGGGATTTTGTTGCAGCATTTTTAAGCTACAAGGGGTACCAGGTTTATCAGGCTGCGGATGGTCAGGATGCACTGGAAAAAATCGAACTGAACGACGTGCAAATGGTTATCACGGATATCATGATGCCGCGGGTCAACGGTCTTGAGTTTATCAAGAAACTGAAGGCCATGCGCCCTGACATTGTGACCATTGCCTACAGCGCCTTTGCCAACTTTGAAATGACGGCCAACCTGCTCAAGGCGGGTGCCTTTTTTTACCTGGAAAAGCCGTTCAATCTGGAAGAGCTTGAAACGCACGTCAAAAGAGGTCTGGAGCACCAAGCCCTCCAACGCCGGAGCTTCAAATCAAAACCCTGCATCAAGAACCGTTCCCTCTTGAACAACATCATCGGCGAAAGCGACCGGATGCTTTCCCTCTTTGAGATGATAGAAAAGGTGGCAACATCCGACTCCACGGTCCTGATCCAGGGTGAGTCGGGTACCGGCAAGGAACTGGTGGCAAGGGCCATTCATGACCTCAGCAACCGGGCAACGAAAAATTTCGTGCCGGTCAACTGTGCGGCAATACCGGACGATCTACTGGAAAGCGAGCTCTTCGGCCACGTCAAGGGGTCATTTACCGGCGCGGTGGCGACACGGATCGGCCGATTCGAGATGGCCGACAGGGGAACCCTTTTCCTCGACGAAATCGGCGACATGAAACCGAATCTGCAAGTCAAACTTTTGAGAGTCTTGCAGAACAAGGAGCTGGAGCCGGTCGGGGCAGCCAGGACAAAAAAGGTGGATGTGCGGATAATCGCCGCTACCAACCAGAACCTGGAGCATCTGGTCGCTTCCAAGATATTCAGGGAGGATCTCTATTACCGGCTGTCTGTGATTCCCATAACACTCCCCTCCCTCAGAGAACGGAGGACGGATATTCCCCTGCTGCTCAACAGCTTCCTGGAAAAATTCAACAAGAGCAAGCAACGCAGGGTTCAAGCTTTTGACAAAAACACGCTGGATGTACTGTGCAATTTTGACTGGCCCGGAAACGTTCGCGAGTTGGAAAATCTGGTCGAACGGCTGGTAATCCTCAAGGGGAGCGGCACAATCACCTTCCACGACCTTCCCGAAAAATATCGTGGCATAAAGTCTGCAATCAAGTCAGAACAACTGACCCTCCCCGACAGCGGCTTCTGTCTCAACAGTGCCGTGGAAAACTTTGAGAACCAGCTGATATTGCAGGCCCTGGAAAAAACTGGGGGGAATAAGAAAGAGGCGGCGACACTCCTCAACCTCAAGCGCACCACCCTCATCGAAAAGTTGAAAAAGAAGAAGCTCGTCTTCAATGACGCATCGTTATCCGGTTCATAGGACAGAATGGTGATAGGCCAGATAGAAGCAAAGGCGCAGAATGATTTCAGCCGGCCGAATGGGCGGGTTGAAACGGCAGGAAGCAGCGGGGCGCTGTTTGAAGAGGCCCTTTCAGCCGCCGGCAATCCGAAAAGTGGCACTGGAGAGCTGCCGGTTTCAGCGGCAACGGCAGCGGAAGTCCTCCGTCTTCAGATGTTGCGGAGTGCGGTCTCGCTGGGAGACGATGCCTTGAGCAGCGCACCTTCGCCCACCGGCCAATCCATAAATAAAGCGCTGGCGAGCTTCACGGAACAGCTGCGTAATGCTGCCGCCGGACTGGCACCCGCAGCGAAGGATGCGGAGGACAGGTCTGACCCGGGACCGCAGAACGCGGACACCTCGCTGGATGCCATCATCGGCAAAGCTTCCAACCGCTATGGCGTTGATGCGGGGCTGATCAAGGCCGTCATAAAGGCGGAAAGCAACTTCAATCCCGCGGCGGTTTCGCCTGTCGGGGCGCAAGGGCTTATGCAGCTCATGCCGGCTACTGCCAGGGACCTGGGGGTCAGTAACGCATTTGATCCCGAGCAGAATGTCATGGCGGGGACACGGTTTTTGAAGGATATGCTGAACCGTTACGGCGGGAATGTGGAGTCTGCCCTGGCCGCCTATAACTGGGGGCCGGGCAACGTTGACCGGAGGGGGATGTCTCTCCCACGAGAGACCAGGGATTACCTGGCCAAGGTCAAGGGGTATTATACCCGGTATGCCGCCTGATTTGTCGGCATGCCGATCAGCTGTAAAAAAAAGAGCGGCCGGACATTACGTTCGGCCGCTCTTTTCAGTTTCTGGTAACATTGCGTTATCTGCTTTTTTTCAGGGGGTTCTGCTGCCAGAAATGACCTAGCACCTGGCGGTCCCTGTCGCTTAGAGCAACCCCCTTCTTCTCCATGCGCCGCGTGATGGCCTCCATGTTTTTCCGCTCCTTGACGGCGGCCTCGATTTTCTGCCGGTTATGACAGGCCAGGCACTTCTCGTCGATCACCATGTTCCCCTGACGGCGCAAACTGATCCCTCTTACGTCTTCCTGCGCGGCAGGGAGAGGGAGGGGGGAGAGGGACAGAAGCAGAATAACCATGGTGAATGTAAGCGGCCTCATTATTCTCTCACGTAGATGTCTTGGTCCGATTTGTCTACCATGGTCATGATGTGCATGTACTCGTCCTCGATCATGTCGTAATGGTTTTGCGTCTCCTTCACCACCCGTTCGAAAATTCCCCTGACCAGCGGGTCGATGATGTCCTTGCCCATGATGGTGTACTGCTCGATGCAGGATTTTTCCTCTTTTAGCGCTATCTCCAGCGCCTTCTGCTCGTGGGTCTCCTCGTCGATGGCCTTTTCCAGGGCGAGATAGGTGGCGTTTTTCTTGTTGGGCGGCGACTCCATGAACGACTTGATGTCCCCGAATTCACCCCCCTGGTAGTGGTCGAAAAAGGCTTTGATGTGCCCCACTTCCTCATTGGCCAACAACTCGAAGACCTTTTTCGCCCGACCATTCTGAGTGACCATTGCGGCCCGCCGATAAAAGTCCATACTGTCTTTCTCCGCCTGAATGGCCAGCCTCAGCGCCTCTTGTACCGTATACTCTTTTAGCATATGCGCCTCCTGTTCCACATCCAATAGAAAGTGTATTTATGTAAAGAGTATATCGACAAAAAAAGAGCGGTCAACCTGGGCGAAAATTAACCCGGATGCGGCAGTTGGCCATGGTCATCTGCCAGATTCTGGATTAATGCGCCGACAGGAGGTCGTTTACAACCACCCCGGCCATGGTGAGCCCGAAGATCGACGGCACATAAGAGATGCTGCCGAGAATCACCCGCCGGTGCTCGCAGGAAAACCGCTGGTCGTCCTTATTGGGACAGATGCAATTCCCCTTGCAGCCCCCGTCCTTGACTTCCTGCTGACGGTACTCCTCGGTGGAAAACACCACCTTTACCCCCTTCGATATCCCCTGCCGTTTCAGGAGCTTACGCACGGAGCGGGCCATGCGGCATTTCTGGGTTTCGGCGATGTCGGCCACCTTTATCTGTGTCGGATCGAGCTTGGCCGCTGCACCCATGCTGGAAATGATCGGGATTCCACTTTCCTTGCAGCTCCGGATCAGGTGGAGTTTGCTGGTGATATGGTCGATGGCGTCCACCACGTAGTCATAGCCGGGGGAGAGGAAAAAATCGCTGTTGTCTGCGGCGTAGAAGTCCTTGTACGGGACGATGTCGGCCTGGGGGTTGATCTGCCTGAGCCGCTCGGCCATCACCAGCGCCTTGGCCTTGCCGACCGTGCCGTCAAGGGCATGGAGCTGGCGGTTGACATTGGTCAGGCAGATGTCGTCGAAATCGACGATCACCAAGCGGCCGATGCCGGCCCTGCAGAGGGCCTCAGCGGCGAAACTGCCGACGCCCCCCAGGCCGAAGATGGCCACGGAAGAATTCTTCAGCCTGTCCAGACCCTGGGGGCCGACAAGGAGCTCGGTGCGGGAAAAACGGTGCAGATTGGACATGGTTTGACCTCTTACTGATATTGACGGGAGCTGTATCCCGGGGGTGCGGCAAACGAACGATTTGCCCCTCAATTCAATCGAAACAACCTCTTTGCGTTGGCAGTCGTTGCCGCCGCGACCTCCTCGACCGTGACCCCCTTGATCTCGGCCACTTTCCGCGCGATTTCAACGATGTATGCGGGCTCGTTCACTCTTCCCCGGAACGGTTCCGGGGTCAAGTCCGGGGCGTCTGTTTCCAGGAGGAGGTGCCGGAGGGGGATCCTCTTCACCACCTCCAGGGGTCTTACGGCATTGGAGAAGGTCACGGTTCCGGCTACGGAAATGTAAAGCCCCAGCCTTACGCACTCCTCTGCCGTTTCCGGGCTGCCGGAGAAGGCGTGCATTACCCCGCCTGTCTTCCGGATCTCCGCGTCCCTGATGATGGAGAGGAGGTCTTGAAAGGCCTTGCGGCAATGTATGAGTACCGGCAGGCCGCAGCTTGACGCCAGTCTGAGCTGACTGCGGAAAGCGGTGATCTGCAGCGGCCTCGGAACGTCGGACAGTGTGTAGTCAAGGCCGATCTCCCCGATTGCCACCGCCGACCGGGCGAGGAGTTCCAGCCGCGCCGGCACATCCCCGCAGAAAAGGGGGGCTCGCATGGGGTGCAGGCCATAGGCCGGCCGGATCTCCTCCCGCTCCATTTGCAGGTCGTTGATGCGTTCCCAGTCCTCCGGACCGATCCCGGGAACGACGATCATTTCCACCCCCGCCCTCCTGCCGGCATCGATGACCCGGGAGAGCCGGGAGGCAAGGGAGGGGTGCGCAAGATGGCAGTGGGTGTCGATCAACATAACTGCGAGAGTCCCCAATGGTCTTTGTTCATGGTCTTAAATTTACCATTTTGACGGCAATAAAAGGAAGAGCTTTCTCAGGAGCCTGTCGGACTTGGGACTGAAGCCCACCATTCGCTCTCAAATTTCCGAAAATCTGTCCTCGGTTTGCTACGGTCACCAAGTCTGAGGCTCCTGGGGCGTGAAAAGGGAGATTTTTATTGCCCTTTTGTTGTCAAAATGTCATTATCAGAGAGTGCTTCGAAAGGCGAAGATAGACTCTTCGCCTTTCTTGTGTCCGTAGGTCAAAATTTCGACAGTCAATTTTGTTGCCCTCTGACGGGAAAGCAGGGAGTAGTTCCGATGATAAAACACTATGTGGAAGAAATAGACCGCAGGCGTACCTTCGCCATCATCAGTCACCCCGATGCGGGGAAAACGACCATCACCGAAAAACTTCTCCTGTTCGGCGGCGCCATCCAGCAGGCCGGCGAGGTGAGGGCCCGGAAGGCCGCCCGCCATGCCACCTCCGACTGGATGGAGATGGAAAAGGAGCGCGGCATCTCCGTTACCTCTTCGGTCATGAAGTTCACCTACCGCGATTTCGAGATCAACCTCCTCGACACCCCCGGTCACAACGACTTTTCCGAGGATACCTACCGCACCCTCACCGCCGTGGATTCGGTCCTCATGGTGATCGATTCGGTCAAGGGGGTGGAGAGCCAGACCAAGAAGCTCCTGGAGGTCTGCCGTCTGCGGAACACGCCGATCATGACCTTCATCAACAAGCTGGACCGGGAGGGGCGTGACCCCCTTGACCTCCTCGACGACATCGAGAGCACCCTGAACATCCAGTGCGCGCCCATGACCTGGCCGGTGGGGATGGGGAAAAGGTTCCGTGGTACCTACCACCTTTACAGCAAGGAGCTGACTTTCTTCGATCCCGAGGCCGACAGGGGGACCGGCCAGACCATAACCGTCAAGGGGCTGGACGACCCGCTCCTCGACGAGCTTCTGGGTTCCCAGGTGGAGGAACTCCGCAACGACGTGGAACTCCTCGAAGGAGCGGCACACCCGTTCGAGCAGGAGGCATATCTCGCCGGCCTGCAGACGCCGGTTTTTTTCGGCAGCGCCATCAACACCTTCGGCATCCGGCAGCTTCTCGACACCTTCGTTGAGCACGCCCCGGCTCCCCTGCCGCGGGAGACCGAGAGCCGCTCCGTCTCCCCCTACGAGGAGCCGTTCACCGGCTTCACCTTTAAGATCCAGGCCAACATGGACCCGGCTCACCGGGACCGCATCGCCTTCTTCCGCATCTGCTCGGGGAAGTTCATCCGCGGCATGAAGGTGCGGCACATCCGGCTCGGACGCGAGGTGCAGATCGCCAACGCCACCATCTTCATGGCCCAGGACCGCACCAACGTGGACGAGGCCTACCCCGGCGACATCATCGGCATCCACAACCACGGCACCATCAAGATCGGCGACACCTTCACCCAGGGAGAAGAGCTCAAATACACCGGCATTCCCAACTTTGCTCCGGAGCATTTCCGCAAGGTGCGCCTCCTCGATCCGATGAAGTCCAAGGCGCTGGAGAAGGGGCTCGTCCAGCTTGCCGAAGAGGGGACGACCCAGGTCTTCCGCCCCCTGATGGGGAGCGACTGGATCGTCGGCGCCGTCGGCCTGCTCCAGTTCGACGTGGTCATGCACCGGCTGGAGCACGAGTACAAGGTCAAGGCGGCCTATGAGCCGGTTTCCTATGTCACGGCCCGCTGGGTGACCGGCGAAAGGAAAAAGATCGAGGAGTTTGAACGGAAGGAGGCGATGAGCCTCTACCGTGACGGCGAGGGGAACCTCGCCTACCTTGCCGGGAGCCAGTGGCGGCTGGACAACACCATGGAGAACTGGCGGGAGATACAGTTCCACGCCACCCGGGAACACAGCTGATAAAAAAAGCCCTCTTTCACGAGGGCTTTTTTCGTAGTTAGGATCATACCCCTTTCAGGAGCCACCACCAGACGGGGAGGGTGAGGAACGAGAGCGGGATGCCGATGCCGATCATGAGGGTCACCAGCGGGGGGTTGAGGTCGTGGTCTACGGCGATGATGCCGGCGGTGATCATCGGTGCCATGGCCGCCTCGAAAAGGGTGACCTGCATGGCCTTGCCGCTCCCCCCCATGATGCCGACAAAGAGGAGGGTGAGAAGGGCCGGCCCGATGACCAGCTTGTAAAGAAGGCCGAGACCGAGCGGTTTCAGCTCTTCCCGGATGTTGCTCAGCCGGAGCTGGAAGCCGACAGAGGCCAGTGCCAGCGGTGTCAGGGTGTCCCCGAGTTTTTGCAGGACCGTGATCAGCCAGTCGGGGAAGGGGAGGGGAATGAGAAGAAAGGCGATTATCAGGGCCTGGAATGGGGGAAAGAGGAAGACCTTCCGCAACATCTGGTGTGGCGACACCTCGCCTGCGGAGTAAACCGTCGCAACGACGATGCCGAGGGTGGACAGGACGAGGAAGGAGCCGAACTGGTCGGCAATGATGCCTACCCCGAGAAATTCCTTGCCATAGTATGCCTCGATCATCGGCAGACCGACGAACGAGGTGTTGCCCAGCCCGCCGACAAGCATGAGTGCGCCGATGGTGCCGGACGACAGCCCGGCCGCCCGCCCGATGAAACGGAAGAGCAGGCAGCCGGCGCCGAAGAGGAGCCAGGCCATTGCGGCGGTAAAGACGATCGTGCCGTCGAAATGGAGCCTGTGAATATGGAGGAGCGCCAGGGCGGGGAGTGATATGTGGATGACAAAGCCGTTCAGAGCCGCCGGAGTGGCGGCGGGAAAGCGGCCGGTCCTTTTAAGAAAGATACCGGCGCCAAAGCAGACAACCAACAGGATGATGTTCGACATTGCAGCAACCTCATATAGGCTGATCACATTGCATTATTTGCTTCGGTGGATAAACATGTGAATGGCAGGGGCACGACTTGCCGCGCCCGATCCGGGGCGGAGAAACCCCGCCACTACAGCGAAACTCCCTTGCTTTCATGCTCGATTTTGTCCACGACGCAGTAAATTCCACCACTTTTGAGTCCCGGCTTGAAGCATCCGTTGCAGGAGATGCAGCGGGCATGGGATTCGTCCCCGCCCGCCCAGCGCCTTGCCAGGGCCGGTTCGCGGATGAACGGGCGGGCCATGGCCACGTAGTCGGCCTCTTCCCGACGAATGATCCCCTCGGCAATTTCGAATGAGCGGACCCCGCCGACGACCATCACCGGGCAGGATACCGCCTCCTTGATCCGGTAGGCGAGGGGGAGGTTGTACGCCTCCTGCTCCCGGTTGTCTATTCCCTGCCTGACAGGAGTCCGGTCGCCGGAGGCGGGGGTGCCGCCGCTCACCTCGATGGCATCGACCCCCTCTGCGTCCAGGGCGCGGGCGGCCGTTATAGCGTCATCCAGATTCAGGCCGCCGGTAAGGTTGTCGTCGCCGTTCAGTTTCACGAACACGGGGAAATCGCTCCCCACGGCTTGCCGCACGCTCCGGTACACCTCAAGGAGGAAGCGGCAGCGGTTTTCGATGCTTCCGCCGTATGCGTCGCTTCTCCGGTTGGTGAGCGGCGAGAGAAACTGGTTGATGAGGTAACCATGGGACGCATGGAGCTGGACGGCGTTGAAGCCGTACTCCTTTGCCCTGCGTGCTCCCTCGCCGAACTGGGCCACGATCTCCCCTATTTCCCTGACCGACAGCTCCGCAGCTTCTTCGGGAAACTGGTCCACCTTGACCGCGGATGGCGCTACCGGCCGGCGCCCGATGGTCTTGGAGCTGGTCTGTCCGCCCACGTGAACGAGCTGCAGACAGATTTTACCCCCCTCATGGTGGACCGCGTCGGTGATGGCCCGCATCTCTGCGGCGAAGCCGTCGGTATGGATACCCATCTGCCCGGGGAGTTGCTTGCCATCGGGGTGGATGTATGTATAGCCGGTAATGATCAGGCCGACCCCCCCCCTGGCCAGGTTGGCGTAACATGCGGCCAGCTTTTTCGTCGGGCGCCCGTCCGCTTCGCACATCCCTTCCCAGGTGGCGGAACGTATCAGGCGGTTCGACAGCAGCATGTGATTGATTTTCGTCTCATCAAACAGATTCCTCATGGCGCCTCCTTTCAGAAAATCGGATAAAGTCCTTCCGCACCCAGCTTATGGATCTTCATCAGGTTGGTAGAGCCCTTGGCTTCGATCGGCACCCCCATGGTGATGACCACCACATCCCCTTTTTTGAAGCCTGCGGCAAGGAGCGCCTCCTCTCCGAATTTGATCTGCTGCATGGTTTCTCCCACCGAGCCGATCGGAGAGCTGTTTACCCCCCAGTAGAGGGAGAGACGGCGCTGGATGTCGGGAAACGGTGTAAATGCGATGATGGGGAGCTGCGGCCGGAACTTGGAGATCAGGGTTGCCGTGCCGCCGGACTGGGTGAATACCACCAGGGCCTTCGCCTTGAGGGTGGATGCCGCGTGACACGCGGCTTCCGCCACCGCTTCCGGAATGTCGTTGCTGTGGAGCGACCTGGTGGAGGGTATCCTCCATAGTTCCGAACGCTCGATATCCAGCGCAATCTTGGCCATGGTCCGCACCGCCTCGACCGGGAATCCGCCCGAAGCGGTTTCGCCGGAAAGCATGACGGCGTCCGTACCGTCGAGAATGGCGTTGGCGACGTCGGACGTCTCCGCCCTGGTCGGCCGGGGGTGGAGAATCATCGACTCCAGCATCTGCGTTGCGGTGATGACCGGTTTGCCCGCTTCGTTGCAGGCGCGGATGATCTTCTTCTGCACCAGGGGGACGCGCTCGGCGCTCAGTTCGACCCCCAGGTCACCCCTTGCCACCATCACCGCATCTGCGGCCGCAAGGATGTCCTTAAAATTGCGCAGCGCCTCGGGCTTTTCGATCTTGGCGATCACCGGTACATGCATCCCCCGCGTCCCGATGGCATCTTTGAGGCCTTGCACGTCGGAAGCCTTCCGCACGAAGGAGAGGGCGATGTAATCCACCCCCATCCCGAGGCAGAAATCCAGGTCAGCCTTGTCCTTTTCCGAAAGTGACGGGGCGGAAACATCGACACCGGGAAGATTTATCCCTTTAAGGTCCTTCAGCACCCCCCCCTCGACGACCGTGCAGTGCACCGTGTTGCCTGAGACCGAAATAACCCTCAACTCGATCAGCCCGTCGTCGAGCAGAATCCGCGACCCATGATTCACGTCCCTGGGGAGCGCCTGGTAGATGGTGGAAATTAGCCCCGGGCGGCCGAGAATGTCGGCCGTGGTTATGTCGAGTCGTTCACCCCTGACAAGCCGGATTGCGCCGTCCAACATCCGACCGGTCCTGATTTTCGGCCCCTGCAGGTCGGCAAGGATGCCGATGGGTTTTCCCTTCTGCGCGGAGAGGGCACGGATCGTTTCGATGAGGCCGGTTTTCTCTTCATGGGAGCCGTGGGAAAAATTGAGACGAAAGACATCCGCCCCGCTGTCCATGAGCCGACCGACTATTTCCGGCGAACTGCTGGCTGGTCCGAGGGTGGCTATAATCTTTGTTTTGCGTAATGGTCTGAGCATAAAAAAAAACCTATGCTGCGTTCAGTGTGCATTTGGGGGTTTTACGCCGCACGCTGAATGCAGTACGTCAATGATGAAAACGTCCCATTCTCTCTTTGTGGGCCATGTTGGGCGATTTGTGGCATTCGAAGCAGCGGAGCTCCTCCACCTTGCGCAAATCGAGGACAGAGGAAGGCTTAGAGGTTTTCGGCATGGTGTACTCCTCTGTCTGGAAGTATTCGCGATTACGTTCGTCGCTGAGAATCGGGGCCCTGTAGGCCACCTGCCAGTCGCTGCTGATGGAAACGGTGTGGCACTGGTCGCACCCCCCCGGCGGCGGAATGGTTTTCCATGCACTGAACATGGTGCAGCCGGAATTGAAGAAGATCGCAGAGACAATCACGAAAATGAGCGGTTTGGACATGAAGGAACTCCTTGGTATGGCAGTAGGGACGGGAAACAGTTACCCGTCAATGCAGACATGATAACACAAAGCGTTGCTAAAACAACATGGAGCAGCTTTGACACAGAGTGGCGCAGATACAAAAAAACCCCGCATTGGCGGGGTTCTTGTGTGTTTAGCCGATATAGTATAAACACAAGACAAGCATTATAGGAAAGGTGAATCTATCACAATCTGTAATTACTTCTTCTTGGAAGCTACGGCATCCTTGAGGGCTTTGCCGGGACGGAATTTGGGAACCTTGGCAGCAGCAATTTTGATCTCTTTGCCGGTCTGGGGGTTTCTACCGGTGCGGGCTTTTCTGCTGGCGACTTCGAAGCTGCCGAAACCGACCAAGGTAACCCTGTCACCTTTCTTCAGTGCGCCGCTTACAGTCGTAATGAAAGCGCCTACTGCTTTTTCCGCTGCACCTTTGGTCAGATTGGCGGATTTTGCAACTGCTTCAACGAGTTCTGCTTTAGTCATGATAAACCCTCCTTTTGAGTGATGATTGCAAATACTATAGTCATAAATTTGCAGTTTGCAAGGGTTTATTTGAAAAAATTCTATTTTTTTACGGCAGGGAGCTGATCTAGCCGGACCGGTCTCCCTGCTTCAAGGCCCAGCAAAGGTTTACACCCGTTGTTTTTTGCAGAAGCGCGGTTTGCGGGGCTTCGCAAAAAATTAATAATATCAATGCGTTACATGATTGGACGTCATTCCTCGCCGTCTGTTTTGACGGCATCGCCGTCATAGGTCGTCGGTTCCGTACCGCTGATGAAACATTCCGTCACGCTTCCTTCGGCCCCTTCTTTTGCCAGGCGTCCGGTACGCGGATTGATCAGGGCAAAGGTCACGTCTGCCGGGACGGGGAAATCGCGGACCGGCAGGCCTCCCATGGAGCGCTGCATGAATTCGGTCCAGATCGGGGCTGCAGCCTGCCCCCCCGAACCGCCCGCCCCGAGCGAGCGTTCCTGGTCATAACCGACCCATACGCCCGCGACCAACTGCGGCACGTAGCCGACGAACCAGGCGTCCTTCATGTCGTTGGTCGTGCCGGTTTTCCCTGCAACGGGACGACCCAGAGCCCTGGCCCTCTGCCCGGTTCCGCTTGTTACGACGCTTTCCATCAGGTTGGTCATGATGTACGAGGTTTCGGGGGAGATGACCGGAACCGCCGTCAGGCTGCCGCCGCTAGTCCGGGGTTTTGCCTCTTCGTTTGACAACGTGACTGCAGAGGTCGCTGCGGAGAAGACCGGCAGAGCCGGGGGGGCAACCTCTTCCAGGACCTTTCCCTCCCTGTCGACCACCTTGGTGATGAAATAAGGGGTGACCCTGTAACCGCCGGAGGCGAATACCGCATAGGCGCTGGTCAATTCCATGGGGGTGAGGCTGGAGGAACCGAGGGCCAGGGTCAGATTGGCGGCAAGGGGTGAGGTTATCCCCAGTTTCTTGGCATACTCGATGGCGCTGTTAACGCCGATCCCTTCCAATATCTTGACACTGACCACGTTTATGGAGTCGGTCAGCGCCTCGCGCATGGTTACTGCGCCGCGGTAGATGTTGTCGTAGTTTTTCGGCTTCCAGGACTTCTCCTTGCCGCTGTCGTACTCCACCGGGGAATCGTCGATGATGGTAGCCGGTGTCATTCCTTTGTCTATGGCTGCCGCGTAAATGATCGGTTTGAACGCCGAACCGGGGTTACGCTTGGCCTGCATGGCCCGGTTGAACTGGCTTTTCTTGAAATCATAGCCTCCAACCATGGCCCGCACTCCGCCGGTCCTGGGGTCCATGGCGAACAGGGCCGCCTGGGCCTCCGGCTCCTGGTCGAGGGCAAACAGCGCGCCGCTCTTGTTGATGTCGGGAGTGACCACCGAAACCTCGATCACGCTTCCAAGCGGCAGGTTTTTCCCTTTTGCCCCTTCCGGTTTGCCGTAAGACTCCAGCAGGGTTACTTTTCCAGCCCAGGCCATGTTTTTCCGGGTCAGAATTCCGGTCCTGTCGCCGACCCTGACCGTTACGTCACCCTTGGCGGGATTTACCGCGGTCACTACCCCCTGATACGTTGCGCCCTGCTTCAAGGCGGCCGAATCGATGCCGTCTTCGACCCGTTTGCAGAATTCATCCACATCGCCCTCTGCCAGGTACTTGATCGGACCGCGGAAGCCCTGACGCTTGTCCAGGGCCTTGAGGCCGTCGACAACCCCTTCATAGGCGGCCTTCTGCATATCGGCGTTCATGGTGGTGTAAATCTTGAGCCCTTCCTTGTAGAGCTGGTCCTCCCCGTATTTCTCCTCCAGCTGGATGCGCACCTGTTCGAGGAAATAGGCGGACTGGTCGCCGTTGATCTTTTTCATGGAGCGGATGACGATCGGCGTGCTTTTGGCGTGGTCCGCCTCTGCCTGGGTGATGTAACCTTCCTTGACCATCCGCTCCAGCACGTAGGCTTGCCGTTCCTTAGCCTTGTCCAGGTGCTTGATCGGCGAATAGGCGTTCGGCGCCTTGGGAAGCCCGGCGAGCATGGCCATTTCCGCCAGGTTCAGATTCTCCACATTCTTGCCGAAGTAGGTTTCGGCAGCCAGCTGGACGCCATAAGAGCCGGCGCCGAGATAGATCTGGTTCAGATAGATATAGAGGATCTCGTCCTTCGACAGCCTCTCCTCCATCCGCTTGGCGAGAATGGCCTCCTTCAGCTTGCGGGAAAATTTCTTTTCCGGGGTGAGGAGCATGGATTTTGCCACCTGCTGGGTGATGGTGGAGGCCCCCTCCTTCTTTCTCATGGACATTAGGTTCTTGAACGCGGCCCTGAGGATTCCCAGATAGTCGATCCCCTTGTGCTGGTAGAAGTTCGCGTCCTCGGCAGCGACGAAGGCCTCGATCAGCTTTTTCGGGATTTTGTCCACCGGCACAACGGTGCGGCGTTCGAGGTAAAACTCGCCGACGAGGCTGCCATCTTCACCGAAGACCTGGGAAACGATCGGCGGCCGGTAATCGGCCAGCCGATCCACCTTCGGCAGGGTGCCGAGCAGATAGAAAAAATAACCGATGAAAGCGAGGAGGGCGATGAATGCGGCCACTCCGCCGGAAATAAGCAGGGTTCGGCCCATATTCCTGCCGAAACCCCCTTTGATCCTGCGATCAGGGTTTGATCTTCCCTTGTAAATTTCCATGAAAAAGTTTCTCCAAGACCGACTGGATTTATGGTGCAAGTCGCAGAGTATCGCAGATTAACGGGCGAATTCAAGTTTTATATCTCCGTGCCGATTATGGATAAATGACGGAGAAAGGGAGCAAAACTGGAAGCGCATTTTTTTGTGGCGACGATAGTTATCATTAAGATAATATCCCGGGGTCGTATTGCCATGAGAATAATCGAGTGGATCAGTGCATAAGGAGGATATGATGAAACGCAGTATCTGCATGTTTATGTCTGTTTTTGCGGTTGCCTCGGCAGGCACGGCGCTGGGGGCGGAATTCCAGCCCATGGGCACGCTGGGGATCGGCGGGGCGGGGGTGGCCAGGACCTATGACGCCTATGCCCCTTACTGGAACCCGGCGGGGCTCGCCTTCAGCGACAAGACCGTTTCCAGCAGGGTGGACGTGAGCGCCGGCCTGAAGGTGAACGACGGTCTCGCCGACAACGTGGATCGGCTCAGCGATCTGAAGTTCGACAACTTCAGCAAAATTTCCAACACTTCCTCTCCGCAGGACGTGGCCGACACGGTGAAGGCGATCACGATCCTCAACGACATCAAGGAGAAAAAGGGCACCATTGCCGTGAACGCCAACGCGGTGTTCGGGTTCCAGGTCAACCATTTCGCCTTCGGTGCCTTCGGGACCGCCGAAGGTTTTGCCCAGCCGGAGCCGGACACGGTCAACATCCTGCCGCAGAATGATGCCAACGCCCAGGTTACCCCAACCCAATTTGCCGCGCCGACCATAGGGGCGGCCCCTTCCGACAAATTTTTCGATACCTCGCTCCGCGGAGAGATCAACACTGCATTGACAAGTCACGGCTTCACGGCAGCTGAATCGCAGGGACTCATCAACGCCACCGATGCCCAGATGGCAGGTTCCGGCATGTCTCCCCAGCAGGTCGCCGATACCTTGATCAACATGGCGACGACGATCACCTCCTCCACCGACCCCGCGAATGCGCCTACCCTGGACAAGAACACCACATCGGTCCTGACCCGCAGCCTGGCCTACATCGAGTTCCCCCTCTCCTACGGGCATGCAATCAACCTCGGTTCCTTCGGCACCCTGGGGCTCGGCGCCACGGTCAAGGTGATCGCGGGCCGGGTCTACCAGTCCCAGACCTACCTCATGAAAAGCGGAGAAACCGTTACATCTAGCGACATCACCAAAGAGCTGACCCACAACTTCAAGGACTCCACAAACTTCGGTTTCGACCTGGGCGCCCTCTGGCGCTACAGCGACTGGTTCAACCTCGGTATCGTCGCCAAGAACCTGAACACCCCGGAATTCGATGCGCCGGACGTCAAAGACAAATGGGGCACTGTCCTGGTCGGCTCCGGCGGCAAGGTGAAGCTGAAGCCGCAGGTACGGATGGGGGTGTCGTTTGACCCCTACAAGTGGCTCACCCTGGCCGCGGACCTTGACCTGACGGAGAACGAGACGGTAGTTGCGGCGGAAGGGTTCAAGAACCGCACAGTCGGCGGTGGCTTCGAGTGGCACGAGTTCTCCTGGTTCAAGCTGCGCGGCGGCATGTACAGCAACCTTGCGGACGGTGGGATCGGCCCCACCGCCACGGCGGGCTTGACCTTCGGCACCAAGTGGGTCAATATGGACATCGACGGCGCCTATTCGCTGGATACGGCCCAGTACAAGGGAAAGACCTATCCCCAGGAGGCGAGGGTGCAGGCCCAGTTCAACTTTCTGTTCTAAATGCGGTTTATCTGCTATGCTTGTATCTTATGCGGACGGTTTGCACGCCGCGCCTTCCCATCACACAAGAGCCCTGACGGAAACCGCAGGGCTCTTGATTTATTGATTTATCCCTGACGAACGGAACGGTGCCATGAAAATCAGCAGGATCGCCTTCCCGCTTTTCGCCATCCTAGGCATGTTCATCCTCCTCGACCGGCCGTTATTCGCCGCTGAGATAACCCCTTTCTACACCTTCAACCAGAGCCCGCTGGTGCAGATTTTCGGACTCCCCCCCGCGGAAAGGGCGCGCATCCTCCCACCGGGGCATGGGGAGGGGACGCTGGTCCTCGATGTGGCGAACGATTTCGCCCACAACAATAACGGGCTGACGGGTGAAAGCATCCTGCTTGACGGCGAGAGCTACCGTACCACACTTGCCTTTCGCTACGGCATCGCAAAGGGGGTTGAGGGAGGGATCGACATCCCCCTCATCGGTTACGGCGGCGGCTTTCTGGACGGCTTCATCGAGGGGTGGCATGACTTTTTTGCCCTGCCGCAGGGGGGGAGGAAAGAGGCGCCGCGCAACCGGCTCCTCTTCGATTACGGCAAAAACGGCAGCGAGCTGCTCCAGATCGACGATTCCAGCTTCGGGGTGGGGGACCTGCGCCTTTCCGGGGGGCTCCAGCTGTACGACGACGGCAGCAGGAACCCGCGGGCGCTGGCGCTGCGCGCCAGCCTGAAACTCCCCACCGGTGACAGCGGCAGGCTGCACGGCAGCGGCGGCACCGATTTAGCCGTTTGGCTCACGGGGAGCGACGACTACGGGCTTTCCTGGGGGCACCTGGGGCTGTTCGGCGCAGTAGGCGGCATGGCCACGAGCGACGGCGATGTGCTGAGGGGGCAGAGGAGAAACATGGTGGGGTTCGGCACCCTCGGCATCGGCTGGAGCCCGGCCGAGGTCATCGCCTTCAAGACGCAGCTCTCCGGCCATACCCCTTTCTACCGGGATAGCGCGCTCAAGGAGGTGACCGGCTACGCGCTGCAGTTGTTGATCGGCGGGACCATCGCCTTTTCGGAGCGGACCGCGCTGGACATCGGCGTTTCCGAGGACGTGGCCGTCAACACGTCGCCCGACGTGGCGTTCCATCTCGCCCTGAGCAGGCGGTTCTGACTTTCAATTCGAGGCCTGCGAGCGGAGAGGTGCCCCTCTCCGCTCGGCGGAGAGTTTCGCCAATAGCGGCACTACGACAGAACCGAAAATCAGCCCGCAGCCGAGCCATTCCCAGCCGTTCAGCCTTTCTCCCAACAGTAGATAGCCCCCAAGCATGCTCCAGACCGGATCGAGGGTGTAGATGAGCCCGGCACGGGTAGGCGTGGTGTAGCGCTGAAAGGTGTTTTGCAGGGTGAAGCAGATGACCGTCGGGAAGACCGCGCAGTAGATGAGCGCGCCGGCCGAAACCGGGCCGATGTGAAAGGGGCGCCCGGGGATGACAAGCGCGAGGATGCCGCCGATGACGGTCACCGTGGCGAACTGGGCGAGGGTAACCAGATAGACGTCTCCGCTGCGCAACACACGCGAGACGGCGATGATGTGGATGGCGATGAATAGGGCGCAGACGGTGGAATACAGGTCGCCGCGGCTGAATCCGCCGCCGCAGGCGAGCCCGCCGATGCCGGACGCTGCTATGAGTATCCCTGCGAAGGTCGGCCGGTCCACCCGCTCCCGCCAAAACAGGAAACAGAGGAGCGGCACGAGGAGGACGAAGAGGTTGTTGAGAAAACCGGCCCTGGTCACGCTCGTCCCGCTGACGCCGATGACGAAGGAGAGATTGGCGGCGGCCAGCGCCACTCCCACCATCCCCCCCTTTTTTACGGTCGCCAGATCCATCCGCCGCAGCCTGGGGATGCAGACGCACCCCATGATGACGGTTGCCAGAAAAAAGCGCAGGAAGAGGAACATGACCGGCGGAATCTCCCGGAAACCGATCTTGTTGAATACGAAACTCCCCCCCCAGAGGACCGTGGTTACGACCAGCCAGAAGGGCGCACTGCCGGAATTGTCGCGTCTGCCGTTCATCATCATATTAAAACCTGCCGGGCGCCGCCGGGTCAACCTTTAATTTCCCGCCTTTTTTCGTATGCAAAATCTTTCCATTCGCTAAAGGATCGCCGTTTTTCGCCGATAACAAGATGTATCCGTCCATCTCAGCGCCGAGGTGTTTCACATGGTTAAAAACAGGCTCATCCATAAGATACTGGGAATCATCGGCATCACCCTCTGCGTCGGCTTTGCCGCCATGGGAAGCTTGGCGCTGTGGCTCGAATACCGGGCGACCATGAATCTGCAGCTGAAGAACAGCCGCAACATTGCGGCCATCATCGGCAACGAGATAGCGGAATACATGATGAAGGGGGATTCGAAAGAGATTGAAAAATTCATCGGAGATGCAAAGGAGAAACGATTCGCCATCGACCTGAAAATCTTCGATGCCGAAGGGAAAGAGCCCGCCTCGGCCAACGGAGCGGTGAACCCGGACGTCCTGAAGGCAATCAACAGCGGCAAGCCGCTGGAAGTGAAATCGAAGCAGAACGGCCTGCACATCCTCAACTCTGCCGTGCCGCTGGTCAACGAGGAGCGGTGCAAGCAGTGCCACGACGCGGCCCCCAAATTCCTCGGCGCCATCCTTTTGACCACCTCCCTGGAAGAGGGCTACAAGGGCGCAGTAAATCTGACGCTTCTCCTGAGCGCGGCGGGGCTCTTTTTCTTCTTCGTCATGCTCTGCGCCATGTACTTTTTCTTCCGGAGGACCATCGTCAGGGACCTGTTGGATTTCTCGGACAAACTGAAACTGATCGCCAGGGGGGAGGGGGACCTCACCAGGGAAATCCCGGTCCGGGCCAAAGACGAGATCGGACAGCTGGCCGTTGAAATCAACCATCTGGTCTCGAAGCTGCGGGAGATAATTTCGTCGCTCTACCAGCAGGCGGGAAATATCTCCGTATCGGTGTGCACCGTCTCCGTGGGGACCAACAGGACCGTTTCCGCCACAACCGAGCAGAAGGAACAGGCGGTATCGGTCGCAGTGGCAACGGAGGAGATGGCCGCAACGCTCAATGTCGTCGCAAGCAATACCCACCGCGCAGCGGAGTTTTCGGCCCAGGTCGATGCCGCGGCCAGCGAGGGGATGGCGGTGGTTGATGAGGCGTGCAACTGCATAAAGATGGTCGATGACAACGTTGCCGCGACCCTCGGTACGGTGGAAAGGCTTGAAAAGTCATCGAACAAGATCGGCGAGATCGTCACCCTGATCGAGGATATCGCGGACCAGACGAACCTCCTGGCGCTCAATGCGGCGATTGAGGCGGCGCGCGCCGGAGAGCACGGCAGGGGGTTTGCGGTGGTCGCGGATGAGGTGAAGAACCTCTCGGCGAAAACGGCCACATCCACGAGGGAGATCGCCGGAATCATCACGGAAATCCAGAACGAAAGCCGCGAAGCCGCTGCCTCCATAACTGAGGAGAAGAAACGGGTCGAGGAGGGGGTCGAAAAATCCCTCGCCGCCAGGAACTGCCTGGAGAAGATCCTGCAGATCGCCGGAGAGTCTGCCGACATGATCAACCAGATTGCCTCCGCCACCGAAGAGCAGAGCGCCACCGTAAACGAGATCTCATCGAAGATTCACCACGTTTCGGAAACTGCGACTGCCGTGCACACCCAGATGCAGGCGAGCGGCAGTTCCCTCGAAGAGCTTTCGGAGGTTGCCGAGCAGATCTTCTCCACCGTGGGCAAATTCAGCGTCGGCAACCACCACGACACCATGAAGGGACATGCCTGCAAACTGCGGGACAGGGCTGTCTCGGCCATGGAAAAGGCCGTTGCCGAAAGAAGGATCAGGCTCGAAGAGCTGTTCGACAGAAGATATCAGGCGATTCCCAATACTTCGCCGCAGAAATATTCCACCGCATTCGACAGGTTTTTCGATCAGGTCATCTCGACGCTTCAGGAGGAGATCGTCGCCGAGAGCGGCGAGATCTTCTTTGCCATCTGCGTCGATGACAACGGCTACGTTCCCTGCCACAACCTTCGCTATACCAAGCCTTTGACCGGGGACCCGGAGACCGACAAGATCAACAACAGGACGAAGAGAATATT